>JBGALL010000012.1:0-30948 GCA_044223895.1 Candidatus Woesebacteria bacterium | reverse complement strand
GGTATGTGTTTCCGATGCGTTCATGGAAGCTGTTAAAAAAGATGCCGATTGGGATTTAGTGTTTCCTGATAAAAATGATCCAGACTATGAGTCTAAGTGGGATGGATATATGCCAAATTGGTTAGCTTTGGGTAAAAAACCAATAGTTGTAAAAACTATAAAGGCAAGAAAATTATGGGATCTCATTGCTGATGCAGCCTGGAGAAGTGCTGAGCCTGGTGTGGTTTTTATGGAACGTTATAACAAATGGTTTAATAATTACTATTGGGAATACGTAAATTGTGTAAATCCCTGTGGTGAAGAAGGATTGCCTAATTGGGGAGTCTGTAATTTATGTTCCATTAATTTGTCCGCCTTGGTAAACGAAAAAGGTGAGATGGATTATAAGCGCCTCGCTGAAATTGCTAAAATTGGCGTTCGTTTTCAAGATAATGTTATCGATGCAGATTTTTACGTATTTGATGAAATTAAAAAAGTACAAATGGAAGGGGAACGACGTATCGGACTTGGAACGATGGGATTGGGAGATGCATTAATAAAAATGAAGATCCGCTATGGATCCAAAGAAAGTTTGCCAGTTATTGATAAGATCTATTCAACTATTCGAGATGCAGCCTATGAGGCATCCGCCGAGTTGGCAGAAGAAAGGGGTGCATTTCCAAAAATTGATATAAAAAAGCATTTGGATGGATATTTCGTCAGTCAACTTCCCGAAGACATCAAAAAGAAAATTAAGAAACATGGTGTAAGAAATAGTGTGATCTTGCAGCAAGCACCTACAGGAACAACCTCTCTCCTGGCCGGTGTATCTTCAGGCATAGAACCTGTATATGAATTTGAATTTTTGCGAAGATCGAGATTAGGAGAACATATTTTGCGTCATTCCTTATATGAAGAATGGTATAACGAATTCAAAAAAGAACATGGACGTGAACCAGTAAAAGAAGATAGACCAGAATGGTTTGTATCAGCCAATGATCTAACTCCAGAAGATCATGTCTATGTTCAAGCTACTATTCAAAAGTATGTTGATGCTTCAATTTCAAAAACAGTAAACGCTCCGAGAGTTCATACTGTTGAAGACGTGAAGCGATTATATACTTTGGCCTATGAATTAGGGTGTAAAGGTATTACCTATATGCGAGAGGGAAGTCGTCAAGGGGTTTTAGAACGCCTTCCAGACTCTACCCAAGCTGCAACGGGTAAACAAGACACACCGGTTGTGCCGCCAGCTCCAGAAGTAAAGCCACGGCCGATGGTTGTTCATGGGTCGACGTATCAGGTGTCAACCCCAGTCGGACAGGCATTTGTAACAATTAATACAAATGGAGGCAACCAACCATTAGAGATTTTTATTAACGTAGGTAAAGCAGGTAGTGATGTTACAGCTATGGCAGAAGGTATGGGACGACTCATATCACTCACATTAAGAATGGCATCCCCAATCCCTGCCGCTGAAAGAGCTAGAAAAATTGCATCAGAGCTTATGGGTATTGGTGGAGCAAGGTCCTTGGGGTTTGGTGAGAATAGAGTTCGTAGTCTGCCCGATGCTGTGGCCAAAGTGATAGATCGACATTTTGGATTTTTCCCAAAATTTCAATTAGAGCAACAGATGGCAAATGGTCACACGAACGGGCATTCAACCACCAATGGGAAAGCTACAGTTGCTGCTGATGTTGCACCTGAAATAGAGGCACAAGGAACGCAATTACCACTTATGGCACAGGCAGTCGCACCAGGCCAACGTATGGTCACTGTAGATTTGTGTCCTCAATGTGGAGAAGGATCACTTGTTTTTGAAGAATCTTGTAAAAAGTGTTATAGCTGTGGCTATAGTGAATGTTAGATAATTGTTTGAATATTTTCTAAGAAAGACCTGTTTACAGGTCTTTCTTTGTATTCATTACTATGAAAAAAACAGTAGAAATTGCGTACGGTGGTGAATTAAAAAATCTTTTTGTACAAAATCTGAAACAACGGAAAGAAATTCAAAAGCAATTATTTAGTTTACCTAAAATTCATCTTAATGTTAGACAACTATGTGACCTAGAACTTTTGATGAATGGTGGTTTTTCTCCTCTTGTAGGATTTCACACAGAAGAAGACTATACATCCATTCTATCAACCGGTCGATTGGTAAATAATCTGCCCTGGCCAATTCCAATTACTCTGGATGTTAATGATATATCTAAATGTAAGGAAGGGCATGATATTAGTTTATGTGATGAATACGGTAAACCAATTGCGCGTTTTTCCATTTCTTCAATATATGCACCGCAAAAAGATATAGAAGCAAAAAAAATTTACGGAACAACGAGTAAAGATCATGTGGGAGTAAGATATTTGATGCTCAAAACTGGAAAGTTTTACTTGGGAGGCAAGATTATTGGTGTAGACACAGTAGACAGATATGATTTTTCTAATGTGCGGTTCTCTCCGTTAGAATTAAGACGATGGTTTAAAAAGAATAATTGGAATACTGTAATCGGATTTCAAACGAGAAATCCTCTTCATCGAGCCCATGTTTCTTTAATCGAACAAGCTGCTGAAACATTGAATGCCAAAGTATTAGTTCATCCTACCGTAGGTATGACGAAAGATGGAGACATAGACTATATTACCAGAGTTAAAATATATAAAAAAATTGTAAACAAGTATATGAAAAATTATGCTAAATTATCACTCCTTCCTTTAGCCATGCGTATGGCCGGACCTAAAGAAGCCTTGTTACATGCAATTATTAGGAAAAATTACGGATGCACACATTTTATTATAGGAAGGGATCATGCTGGACCAGGAACAGTGGAAGGAAAAGCTCCTTATGGTCCGTATGAAGCACAAGAGTTTGTAAAAAAGTATGAAAAGGAAATTGAAATCACGATCGTAGGATTCAAAGAAATGGTTTATGTAGAAAACCTGCAACGATACTATCCTGAAGATCAAATTCCTAAACAATCAATTATTCAAAAAATTTCAGGAACACAGTTTAGATCTTTACTTCGATCAAATAAACAGATACCTCCATGGTTTACTTATCATGAAACAATTACCGAATTAAAGAAAGCAATAAAAAAAGAAAGACAAAAAGGTATTACTTTATTTTTTACTGGATTGCCTTCAGCGGGAAAGTCCACCATAGCTAGCATTGTTTACTTTCAATTACTGCAAACCCAGACAAAGCCAGTTTCTTTTCTCGATGGAGATATAATTAGAAAAAATTTGTCACAAGGATTGAGCTTTTCAAAAGAAGATAGAGTAACGAATATTAAGCGCATTGGATTTGTTGCAAATGAAATTACTAAACATGGGGGGATAGCTATTTGTTCAGCTATAGCCCCGTACAGAGAATCAAGAGATTCAAATAGAGAGATGATCTCTGCAAATGGAAAATATATTGAAATATATATTGCCACTCCTTTAGAAACATGTATCCAAAGAGATGTCAAAGGACTATATTGGAAAGCCCAAAATGGGTCTATAACTCAAATGACAGGTTTGGATGATCCATATGAAGCACCTCTAAATCCCGAAATTACCATAGATACAACAATTGATTCACCACAAAAATCTGCAAAAAAAATAATAAATTTCCTTAAAAAAGAATTAAAAAATCATTCATAAAGTATTTATTCAATGAAATTAGAAGCAAAAAAATATATAGAATTAGCCCTTGTAATGACTCAAAAAGAGTTAAAAGCCAGATATAAGCAAACAATACTTGGGTTTTTATGGATTTTAATTAATCCCTTATTTCAAATGATTGTTATTGGAACGATATTTACCGTGATTATTAAAGAACCTGTTAAATATTATTTCCATTATTTATTCCTAAACTTACTTTTGTGGAACTTTTTCTCTCTTTCTGTTTCAAGATCAACAGGCAGTATTGTTGGGGAGAGAGATTTGATAAAGAAGGCTCCTTTTTCGAGGTCCGTAATTCCTGTATCAATAATCTTAGCGAATTCAATTCAATTATTTATTGCTTTAGTGCTTTATACTATTTTTGTTCTATTTATTAGAATTCCTAATTTGTTACTAATTCCTGTTTCTGTAATAGCTTTTCTTTTATTATTTGTCTTTACTCTTGGTCTTAGTCTTTTGACAGCGGCTCTAAATGTTAAATTTAGAGACGTAAATTTTTTAGTACAATCGATATTGATGCTATGGTTTTATGCTACTCCCATAGTTTATGACTTGAAGATAGTTCCGAAAACAATGATATGGTTATGGTTTTTAAATCCTCTCACTCTGGTTCTGCAAACGTTCCAGCATAGTTTCCTAGATTTCTCCAGTCCTGATATTAATTTAGTGCTTTCCAATCTATCAATAATAATTTTTACCTTTATCATTGGCTGCTATGTCTTTTATAGACAAAGTAAACATTTTGATGACTATTTATAAAAATCTATGAAATCAATAGCAATTAAATTGGTGAATATAGAAAAAGACTATTTAGTTTCTGGTACAAAAAAAAGTGTATTCAAGAAATTTTTAAATGTAAAAAAAGAACGTTTTAAGGCTCTGCGTGGTATTAATCTAGAAATCGAAAAAGGTAAAAAGGTAGGAATCCTGGGGCCGAATGGAGGTGGAAAAACTACCCTTATGAAGGTTATATCTGGTATATCAAAACCTTCAGCAGGAAAAGTATTTGCAGAAGGAAAGATTGTATCATTAACAAATTTAGATGCAGGTTTTCACCCTGATTTAACTGGAAAAGAGAATATTTATATAAATGGTTTACTGGCTGGAATGACCAGACAGCAAATCCAAAAAGAAATAGATTCAATAATACAATTTTCAGGAATTGAAGAATTTATTAACGCTCCATTTTTTACCTATTCTGCTGGGATGAAATTTCGATTGGCATTCTCTATAGCCATAGCGTCTAAATGTGACATTCTTCTCATGGACGAAGTGTTTGTCGCTGGAGATGCTGATTTTCAAAAAAAGACTTTTAAAACTATCAGAACCTTACAAAAAGAAACTCACATTACTACCATAATGACTTCTCATCTAGCAGTGTTACTTTTGGCATTTTCAGATACTTTTTATTATTTAGAGAAAGGAGAAATTCGCAAAATCTCACGAAATGAAATAATAAAAATTTATAAAGAACAGGATTCAATGTGGAGAATGAGAACGAAATTTAAATAGTTATATATATCCTAATTCATGCATTAACGATTTTGTTTCTTTATAAACTTGATACTTTTCAATAAGATTTAGATCTTGTTTCCAAGATCCAATTTTTCCTTTACGAAAATAGCCTTGAGGTTCATTCCATTCTTTACCTCTTGTTCCGCCAAATTGTCCTTTAAGTAAAATTTTTTTGTAACCTTTCCCATCTCTCATATTATCTATAGTATGAGTATTTGTTATATTTTGAATTTTTGTTTGTGGTATTGAAATATTCAAAAATTTTAATAATTGTTTTAGATTATTAGATGTGTCTGTTAATAAATCTTCATATCGAAGTAGATAAAATAATTCTTTTGGATCATTTTTGTGAAGCTCTTGCGCTGTTAGATACGAGTTTTTCCAGTGACGTGCGAATTCAGCAGCTGTATGGTTTTTATTATCGTTACCCCAGGTCCTTGCAGCAGCTAGCCAAGACGCAACTACATCACGAGGATCGCGAAGAACATAGATAATTTTACTTTTAGGAAAAATTTCTCGTACTAAAGGTAATACTAACGCGTGAGAATTGGATTTTTCCAGCAGAAACTCATCACTTGTTAAAGTTTTTAAAATAGGAGACATTAACATTGTCGTATACATTCTCAACGCGCTAATAAATTCCTCTCTATCAATAGAATGTCTTAAACTATGAGCATCGCTTTTTTCATTTTCATTCCACTTATCCATTTGAGGGCCGATAAAATGATTAAATATAAATGTCTCTGGACCGGTTTTTATTCTTGATGAAGATGCAATTAACATTCGTTGAAGCCATGTTGTTCCACTGCGGGGGCTTCCTACCATAAAAATTAAATTCTCTCCTAAATATAATTGTTTAGAGTTTCTCTTTTTCATTTACAACTTAATTACCAATTAAATAATGTAGTTCAGATATATGTAATGCGAAGAAACCATATTTTAATGCTGGAATTACATCATGTTGATATGAGTCTCCAATCATAACATGCCTTATTTTTAATTCTTTAGTATAGGTGTGCACATATTTAAACGCTTCTAAATGTGGTTTTAGAAAACCTGTATCGTGTCTATCTATAATATTTTCAAAAGGAAAATTTATTGTTGGGGAAAAACCTATTTTTATTAATCCCTTTTTTACATAATCTTTTCTGGCTTTTGTCAGAATAATATGTCTATATGACTTAAGTAGTGAAAACAGATTCACTGTTTCTTCATTCTTTTTTATAAATTTTAGCTTATTTACACTGTCATCTACTGAAGTTATTACGTCATCTTCTTTAATGTTTGTTAATACTTCTACGGTCTTGGACCAAGAGCCATAGGTATTTGTAAGGGAAGAAAATTCTTTAGAGCTTATGTTCCTCCGAAGTTTACGGCTTAGAAACTCTCTGTATTTATTTTCTAACTCTACTCCTAACGATGTGCTTTGAGATAAGGTGCCATCAAAATCCCAAATTATCGTCGAGATTAATTTTCTACGTAGAGATATAGGAAGTTTTTTTAAGAAAAAATTCCTCATATTAAAGAGTTTTCATATTCTAGGGAGGCTTTCCTGATAGGTATTAGGAGATGTTATTACTACTCTAGCTTTATCTTTTAATTGATCCAAATTCAGTACACCCATATACCACATAGATCGTCTCAATCCACTCACGAGATTAAGGATAACTTCATTTACGCTGCCTTTATAAGGAATTGCGTTTTGAATACCTTCTTCAAAAATTCCTGATTTTTGGGGTTTCTTGGGGATAATAGAACGTTTTGCTAATCTTAACACATCCTTAATTTTTCCTTTTATCTTGACAGAATAAATTAATTGTTTTTGAAGAATAGCCGTTTCAGTACAGGAACCCCATGACATTTTATATGGTTTTCCTTCGCGATAAAAAATTTCGCCGGGACTTTCATCTGTGCCAGAAAATAGGCCACCTATCATTATAGTATCCGCACCAAAAGCTATAGCCTTTGCAATATCTCCTGGATATCGAATACCTGTATCTGAAATCAAAGGTATTTTATATTTTTTTGCTACTACGGCACAATCCATAACTGCACTGAGTTGTGGTCTTCCTACACCGGTTACTAATCGTGTTGTACAATGCGATCCACCGCCAATACCCACTCTAACGCTATCAGCCCCTGCTTTTATAACTGCTTCAGTAGCTTCTTTTGTTACTACCAGCGATACACTTATATCAATGTGTCGAAGAGTTTTTTTTAGTTTTTTAATTAATTCAATGGCTCTCGTATTACCGGCATGGGCAACGTCTATTGAAATAAAATCAACTCCGACTTTTGCTAAATTTTTACAATGATTAAAGCCAGAATCTGTTAAATCTATAACCGAAGCACCAACTTTCAGATTGAGCTTTTTTATATGTTCCACTTGCTGCAATTGTCTTTCAAAAGGTTGAAAACAATGAATAATTCCTATACCCCCATTTTTTGCTAAAGAAATAGCCATTTCTGTTTCGGTGACTCCGGCCATAGGGGATGAAACAAGAGGCACATCTAATAGAATATTTTTTGAAATCCTAGTCCTCAAATCAATTTTTGGTTCTTCAACCATATCAAAATCTGAATAACCTGGAAGAAGCAAAATATCGTCAAAAGTAAATTCGTAAGGTATATTCGGATTGACAATTTTCATAATATAAGAAATCACGTTCTATTCATTTATACAATACAGAATATCACATTTTTTACATTAGTAAAGAATTCAGTTAAGATCAAAAATGTGAATAATCTGTTTATTAACTTCATTCCTTTAGCAAAAATAGGAGAAATAAGAAGATCAAAAAAAATATATAAAGAACATCTAGAGAATGGTCTGGCAATTCTTTATCCACATTTTATCCATACATTAATTTCTGAAGACATTAGACTAACTTATTTAAGAAAGATGTTCCTTAGTAAAATCTTTTTGGACAAAAAAGACTATTTAACTCAGGAGTTTTGTAACCATAAAGACAGAAGTCTGCAAAAAATTATTAATACACTAATTCAATCTCTTGTCGAGGTAATTAGTAATGAAAGAAAAACTTTTGTGCAAATGAAAGTAAGAGATAATGTTCTACAAGGAAATAGTACGGGAGATTTGAATCAAAGTCTCTATAAGGTTATTAAAGATATTGTCAAAGAAATAAAACATGAAAAAAAAATCATCAAAATCTTATCTTTAGGATGTGGGGTAGGTGATAAGGAAGAATATATAGATCGGCAATTAAAAAATATTTATAAAGATATACAATTTATATGGTTGGGATATGATAGTGAACCGTATCCTAATACTTTTTTTCACAAAGAATTTAATTCTTTTATATCAGCTAAAGACTTTAAAATAAAATCTCAGCAAATTGTGAAAAAGAAAAAAAACGAAAAGCTCTTGATCCTGGCCATTTGTTCTTTGCATCATATGTTGATTTCTTCTAGAGAGTTAGAAAATATGTTTCCTGCTGCAGATGCGATCATCCTTTATGAAGAACCTATAAGTAAAGATATGTCATCAGATTTTTTGCTTTACGCGCTGCGTTTAGCCTATGATATACTTGCGAACTTTTCTTTTGATAGTGGTTGGTCAAAAGAATTTTTGATCAACCCCCGAGCATTTAACGCAAAATATTTGCTTTTAGAAGACTTACAGAATAATTATCATTCTGTACCTATAAAAGATAGGTCGCCTTCGAGTTATATTTTTTGGAAATTAACATAATACGAAATATTTTTTATTAGTAAGTCATTTTGGCATCAAAGCTTTTCAAATCGTCAACAAATTCACAAATAATTTCTCTTGTGACATGTGGTAGGAAAAAGATCTTATAAATTGTTTTTTCTTTATGTATATTGGGAAAGAATAGTAGTTTAGTTTTTCCTGGAAATAAACTGTATTTACTGCACAAATTCTCAGGCAATTTTTTGGTAAATATTAACCCACAGGTTAAACTATTTACATCAGTTACAATTTGTATATCTCTTACATGTTTTTGTATTTCTTGGATAAAAAAGTTTTTATTGTTCAATTGTAGATTTACTTGTTGAGAATAACCCTTTTTACCGAAAATATGAATCATTTTCCATATAGATATCGCAGGAATTCCAGACCGTGAGCCTAATAATGTAGAATCCTGTTCTTCCAAATAATCTACGGGGTGAATTATCGCTTTTTGAACCTTTTTCCTATAAATTGCCACGCCAGATGAATAGGGAACTAATCCAAATTTATGAAAATCTACAATTAATCCTTGTACTAACGGTGAAGAAAAAGGAGAAAATTTTCTTTCAGTAAATGGAAGAATTAACCCATTTAAAGCAGCATCAATCCAGAAAAAAAAATTAATTTTTGGGTGTTGTTTCTGTAGTTCTAACGCTTTTTGAGTTATTGATTTAACATCATCTGATGTGCCAGTAGATGTATATCCAAGTGTTAACGGAACAACAAAGCCTTTATATTTTTTTCTATACATCTCTAATACTTTTTTTTCAAAGCCTTCCGCATCAATATTCCAAGAATGTTCATTTAAGGGAATGTAATCCTGGAATAAATCACAAATAATTCCTGCTTTCCTCACTGAATAATGAGTTAAGCTACTTTTCAACAAACATATTTCATTGGCTTTTACATATTTTTTTAGATTTTCTCTTCCTAGCCAGGTAAAATACAAATTTCCTTCGGTTCCTCCGGTCGTTACATACCCTCTTAATAGTTTTTGATCACCTCGATATAGATCTATTAGTTTATGAATTACTTCATATTCGATTTTTTTTGTGTCATATATCCCTTTACTAGTCTCTGACCAATCACCCAAGTTACTTGGGTTATATTTAGCAAATTGGCTATATGTATCTATGGCCGAAGGGTGCGGTAAGGTATATAACGATCCAATGTTGTAGCAAAGTTTTCGCGATTTCAATTCTGATGTAAGCGCATATATTCTCGAGCGAACCGAGATCGAACTTATTGGCTGTTCAGGAAATATATGGGGATCGATATTTTTGTACAATGGTACCGGGTATTTGAGTAAGGAAGTGCTTTTCTTTAGCCAGTTTAGTTCTCCGTTTCTCATTTGAGTTTTTGAATAAACCCTAATCCAGAATCTTTAGGAAAGGGAAATACAATACTGTTTTTATCTTTTATTTCAGCCCATAATTTCCATACGCCAAACAAACCTTTATCTAAATATCCCTTAGCTATAACATCATGAAATGACATAAATCCATTTTTTTCTAATCGTTTCCAAAATAATTTATAATCTAATTTAACTCCTTCATACGAATGATCCCCATCTATATAAATATATTGATATGTTCGTTCAGGATATTTAACTGCAAACTCCTTTGTAGTCATTACATAGGTAGTTAAATATGAGCTGACACCAAATCTAGCAAAATGTTCTTTAACATCTCCCTTTTTCCAGAATCCCACCCCACTCCAATGCTTGGAATGGTCATCCTGATCATATCCTGCATCGACAAAGTCTACATGACCAAAGTTATTATCTTTACATGCTAGTGCCAATATTACTGGTATAAATCCTTTACGAGAGCCAATACACAAAATATTTGTAGGTTTTATATTCCTGATAAAAGAATAATGAATTAATCCAAATCCTAAAAAAAACTGAGATAAATTAATGTTTTGTCCCGAATCTACATGACAATTCTCGACTATTTTTCTACTGATAGTTCTTTTAATTATTGATTGATCTTTTATTGAATTGATCAATGAGAGATCAATGAGATAATCGTGAGAAGCAATACTAATATTTCTTCCTATCCAATACAACTTCCTGAATCCAAAGTATTTTAGCTTGTCTAGAACGTGCAAAATATTATTTTTCATATTATAGAAATGATAAATGACATACTAGCAGATCTATGGTTCTAGGTATAGAATCTTATTTTTCCAATTCTCTTAATATATATGATATTTTTCTTTCCCAGGAATTTGCCTCACAAAGATTTTTCTGCTCTTTTTTAAATCTCTCCGGCCAAGGTTGAGAGAAAATTGCTTGAATGCTTTCTTGCCAATCCTTTAGATTATCAGCTATTTTGACATATTTACGATAATATTCTAATTCTTCAATATGAGTTGATACGACAGGGATTCCAGCATAAAAATACTCAAATATCTTCATGGGAAAACTAAATTTATTAAACTCCATGCTCTTATCGTAAGGAATTATTCCTATATCGAACTTAGTAATAAAGCTAAAAACTCGATCTTTTGCGATGTCTTGAAAGAGTAAAAAATTGTCTAAATCAAGTAGTTTATTTATTTTTTTCTTTAAGACACTATAATTCATTATAGATTCCATTGGTTGGATTGGACCCACAAAAACAAATAAATATTTTGGATTATTTAATACAAGCTGATACAGAAGATCATAATCTAATCGATGGTTTATCCCTCCGACATAGCCTATTATTTTTTTGTTTGTAAAGCGTGTATCGATTAGATCGATAGCATTATTAATGGATTTATTGAAACCTTGAGGGACCATAATCGGTATTCTTAAATTTTTGTGTATTTTAAAAAGACTGCGTGAATTAACAAAAAAGAAATTAGACGACAAAATTAATTTTTTTTCTAAGTTAAGAGGATTTGGAAAATGTGATCCTTTTCCATCAAAAAAATCTACACAGTCATAAATTACTGAAAATGAGCGATCAAATAGTTGAACAATTGGTTGATGACCAGGATAAAACACCCAGAGATATTTTTTTATCGTTATTTGAGGAAATAAAACTAAGCGAGTTATTATTTTGAGAAAGAATATATTTAAAAATAAATTCAATCGTTCAATAGTCCAAAACCGTCTGAGTGGAAGTATATATAAAGGTGTATAAACATAAAGATTCTTTCTATCTTTTCTAAATAAAATCGGTTTCTTTTCTGCAAATAAATATTCCTTAATAGACTTCGATTCGTTTAATAAAATGCAAATCACAAAATCTGTTAGTGCCAATTTATAGGCAGTTTGATTTGCAAAATCGGCAGTCCAATCCCAAGGATTGTGAAATAGTAAAATAAACAAATTATTTCTCATAGAGTATACTTATCGAAACTTATGATAGGAACTCTGTTGAATAAAGCTAAAGTATATATTGTTTCGCCGACTATCCTATTTTGTTTTTTTGTGGGTGCTCAAATCTTTATAAATACGAACAAATTATATATAGGCCTTCTAATAATATATTTATTTGCATTATATGCAACATCAAAGAATATATTAAAAACGTTGTGGTACGGTTTTGTATCTACACTTCTGTTTCAGCAGGGAAAATATTTTATTTCCTATATTTTTATTTCTACACCACAATCAATACAAGAAATACCAGTACTTTATAACGTAATGTTTTCGGATGTTATTTTGATCGTTTTATTGTTTGTTTTGAAACGCTCATCAAAGAAATATTTTTACTCTCAAAAAACTGAAATTTACGAATATGTATTTCCAATTTTACTCTGTATTGGAGTTGTTTCATCCTTTTTTTCATACTTTCAGGATATTTCTTTTTTTTACTTACTTCAGGTTCTAAAATATTTTGTTCTTTATCAAATAAGTAAAATTATATTTAGCGATAAGCAAATCAAGAGAGTTACTTTTGAAATAATTATTGTCTTTCTAATATTTAATGGTGGACTCATGTTATTGCAGTGGTTTAAACACGGACCAGTTGGTTGGCCTATAGAACATGTAAATACATGGTCACAATTAGGGCGCTATGCCGTAGAGCAATTAGATATATATAGACCAGGGGGAACAATGGATGATCCTAATCTGATAGCTTCATTTATGGGGGTAGTACTCCCATATCTTTATAGTCTTGTGTTTATAAAGAATAATCATAAAAATTGGCTCGTATGGTTGTCTCTTTCCTTATCATTCTTAGGAATTATTCTCTCTGGGAGCAGAGCAGTTTGGCTAGTGAGTGTTGTAATAGGTTTTACTTCTTTTGTCTTTTTAACCAAAATTAGCATTACTATTGATTTTCCTTTTATTCTTTCCCGTAAAAATTTCATTCGTCTGTTATTCCCATTTATAGTACTACTACCATTAGTTCTTCTAAGATTAAGTACTATAGCAACAGCTTTTTCGAGTAATGGGTCTGGAATATATCGACTTCGTCATTTAGAAATTGCAAAAGACTATCTTTTAAATAATCCTTTTGGAATTGGTTTGCACGTATTTCAGTATCTTACCCCAATGATATATCAGCCAGAAGATTACTCATACAAAATTGCTGAACCTCATAATATTATCGCTCAAATAGGTTCAGAATTTGGTATTTTAGGATTACTTTTGTTTAGCTTCCTGTTTTTTCGTATAATGACTGAGAAATACAAGAAGCTGAAAAAAACAAAAAATATTGAAATGTTTGGCATATTTATAAGTTGTATAACTTATTTAGGAATATCCTGTTTCTACCCATGGTTTTTGTATTCTCCAATAAGTGAAATTTTTTGGATTTTCATGGGACTAAATCAATATGTGGAAAAAAATAAGAGATAGATTAAAGAAATTAACTGTTATAGATTTTTCAATTATATTAATTATTATTGTTGCTTTGGGATATTCACTTATTTATTTTACTACTAAGTCAGAATATATATATCTTGATTTAACTTCTCAGGCACCTGATTATAATTCAAAAGGCATGATCCCAATAGGTTATCAAGAAGCAGACTCTATTAGAAAGGGAGATGCAGTCTATAATTCATTCGGTCAACAAATCGCTGAAGTAGTAGAATCGAAATCAGTAAATTTTGGAGGTGTGGATAAATATATTTGGGTCGTGATAAAAATAAAAGCAAAATATAATCCGCGTACGAGAATGTATTCATATAATGATAGTTCTTTATTAATAGGAAACTCTTTATCTCTTTCACTTGGAAAAGTAGCCTTTCGTGGCAGAATACTCAATATTTACAAGAATCTCGAAGATAAATACAAAGATTACCAATTAAAGAACGTTCTAGCGACTATTCTGTTTAGGGGAATAGAATCTTCTCATGCTGAAGAAATGAAATCATTTGAAGCAAAAGACTCCTTGAACCAAATCATTGCGAAGTCTTTAGATTCAACGATACGACCAATGGAATTTGATGTAACCACCGATAACGGGACTGTTAATCATGGAGAAAGTACAATCTATAAAGATGTAATCTTGAAAGTATTGTTACCCAATGTCCCATGTTCCGAAAACACCTGTTTTTTTAATAACACTACCGATTTAAAAGTGGGGATTAAATATTTTTGGATTCATTCAGATAAAACTTTTCTTTCAAATGGAATTGTCACTAATTTAGAATATGTAGATTCTACTACTGCTGCAAAACTTCTCACGAAATGAAGCGCACATCAAAAAGCATATTACTTATTTTTTATGATCTAGGTCTAGGTGGTGTTCAGACAAAAATTGTCGACATAATTAATTATCTCGATAAATATTATCCTCAAATAAACATTCATCTTCTTTTGAGAACTCGAAGCGCTTTTGATAAAGGTAATCTAATACATAGTAAAAATCTAAAAATATATGATTATTCGCATGATATTAGATCCGTAAAAGGGCCATTTTTTTTTACTTTTTATGTCTTGAAAAGATACAAAGACATACAGCCGGATGCAGTATTAACCTTTTTAAGTCCTTTTTCGTTACCAATTTTGTTAACTAAAATAATCTTTTTTTGGAAGAAGACATGTGTTGTCGTGAATGAAGATAATTATACTTCTGGTGTTATTTCTAATTATAAATACAAATTGCTTAATTATTTAGGAATATATCTCTTGTATCCTTTGGCTGATTACATAATAGTTCCAACACTTGCTGTCAAAGAAGATTTACATAAGAGTTTTCATATCAGCTATAACAAATTAGTTAAAATCCCTAATTGGACATTATTAAAAAATACAGCTTCATCTAAAAAACCTATAGATTTGTTATATGCAGGTAGACTAGATAAATCAAAGAAAGTTTATATCTTTTTAGAATCTACTGAATCGTTGCTGAAATCAAGAAAAAAAATATCTTTTCATATATTTGGAAGTGGCTCTGAGAAAAAACAACTCTTAAATTATGTAAATACTCATAAGCTCGATAGTTTCATTCGTTTCTTCAACCCTATACAAGATATTAAAACTGTATTAAAACAATCGAAGGTGTTTATTTTTTCATCACAAAAAAGAGGAGAAGGATTTCCGGTTGTTATATTAGAAGCCATGGCAGTTGGAACTCCCGTCGTTACTTATAAATTTGAAGGTGTAGAGGATGTAATCGTAGACTCAAAAAATGGCTATATTTACGAATCTAAACAAGAATTTATTAAAAAAACTACTTTACTACTAAAAAATAAACGAGAAAGAAACAAAATATCAAAAAAAGCAAAAATTGACATAAAAAAATATTTCGGTGAAGAGAATATTCAAAAGTATCTCAACCTTTTAGGAATATTTTAAATTTTTCTACTATCAATGAAAACCTTATTCATAATGTATTACAGATTAGATATAGGAGGAATCCAAACTAAGATAATTGATATTGTAAATTATTTACAATGCAGACCAGATGTTCGGACCATTATAATTTTACGGGAAAAGCACTCAGATGATAGACAGAAAGAAATTACGAATAAGAATGTTATACTTAAATATTATCCAGACACAACTTGGTCAAAATTGCCATTTTTTTTTCCTATCTATTGTGCGTTTCTAGGTATATTTTACAAACCCTCGGCTATATTGGCTTTTACCTTCATCCCAGAAATGTGTGCTATGTTAATTAAAATAGTGTGTTTTTTCCGACAAACAATTGTAATTTTTAGTGAAGATTGGTCAGTACCTGATGAATTGAACAACGACCTAAAAGGGAATTTGCCAATTCTGCGTAAGTTTGTATTTAATTTATTGTTTCATCATGCTGATGCAATTTGTACCGTTAATGAACAAATAGAAAAAACATTGCGACATAAGTATAAATTGTCGAGTTCAAAAATAATTCAGGTTTCTAATTGGTTTTCCCCAAAACAAATAAAAAATTCTAGGACTTCTTCTAAAATCATATATGATCTGTTGTATGTAGGAAGATTAGAAAAAGTAAAGAACGTACAGTCTTTATTAGAGTCTTTAAGAAAATTAAAGGTTCATAAAAAAATATTACTTTGTATAGTTGGGACAGGATCACAGGAGGAAGAGTTAAAACATTATATTGAAAATCATAAACTAGAAAAGAGTGTCATATTTATGGGGTTCCAATCAAATGTTAAAAAATATTTCTCACAGTCCAGTATATTTGTGTTTCCTTCTTTAAATGAAGGGCTTCCTTTATCTGTACTGGAAGCAATGCACAATAGATTACCTATTCTTTCCTTTGGGTATCCAGGGGCTGAAGAACTTATAAAAAATGGAGTGAATGGATATATTTACAATTCTGAAAAAGATTTTATTAGGTTGGTGAAACTTCTTCTTGGTAAACCAGTCTTGAGAAGAAATCTTGGTAATAAAGGATATAGTTTTGTTAATAAGTATTATAGCCCAAAAAATATTCAACAATATATCGAATTATTACAGCTATGAATGAAAATGAAATTTTAGTCGTATATTCAAACCTAGGGTTAGGAGGTATTCCTAGAAAAATAGTGGATATTGTCAATTACATGGCTGTCCACAAACCTCTGATAAAAATAACTGTTCTATTAAAAAAAAATCACAAATTTAATTTAACTAGTCAAATAAAGAATGATAATTTACAGTTGAAAATCGTAAATCTTTCTAGTTTGCATTTTCTTATTCGACTGTGTGGAGAGATATATACAAAAAATTATAGAAGTATCTTAGTGTTTATTAGTCCATATGCTTTACCAGTTCTTTTACTCAAGTTTGTGTTTTTTTGGAAACATATCCATGTTGTAGTTAGTGAAGATCACTTCACTTCAACAATGATTAATTTTATGAAGTTTCCAATTATTCAAAAATTGGGAATTAGATTGCTATACCCTTTCGCTGATCGCATTGTTGTACCAACAACAGCTGTCGGAAAGAATTTACAAGAACAATTCGGAATTAACAACAAGAATATAGAAATTATTCCTAACTGGTCTATTTATACGAGTCAAAAAATAAATTATAAACAGAGGAACTATGACACTATATATTTTGGAAGAATTGAAAAAACAAAAAATATATCAAAAGTAATAGATACACTAGCGGCAGTGAAAGATACAAAAAAAAGTAATCTTCGATCATTGCTTATAGGAGAGGGAAGCGAAAGTATAGCCGTTGAAGAAACTATTAGAGAACGAAATATGAAAAAAAATATTTTTGTATATTCTGCCAAACATAATATAAGTCATTATCTTAAGAAAACAAAAATATGTATATTTACTCCCCAGATAAATACAGAGGGTTTTCCCATAGCTTTACTTGATGCTATGGCCTGTGGAGCTATTGTAGTTACCCTGCCTTTTTATGGGGTTGATGAAGTCCTAAAAAATAATAGTAACGGATTTATAGAAGAAGATATTGAACATATGACCAGGAGAATATCACTAATATTAAAACATTATAATACCTATTCTCGAGTAATAAGATTAGCAAAACAGCACGTTGTTCATTATAATGCTGACAATAATATTATAGACTACATACGTTTGCTAAATGTTTGAAATACCAGAACAAAATATTTCTATCATCGGTCAAAAAGGATTTCCAAAGGAATTTATCGGAACCTCTGGTGTAGAAGCCTATGTGGAGCAAAAAGCTCTTGAACTAAAAAAAAGAGGAAAAAAAGTGCGTTGTTATGTCAGAAAATGGACTATTAAAAATAGTCTTTCGTCTTATAAAGGAATAGAAATTGTAGAATTGCCATCATTAAATACGAAATTTTTCGATGCAATAACCTCTAGCTTTGTAGCATCAGTACACGCTTCCTTTAGCAATACTTCGGCAGTTTGGTATCAAGGAATAGGTCCTGGATTTTTTAGCTTTATACCATTTTTTTTTGGAAAAAAAGTGTATCTAACTATTCATTCTTTAGACTGGAAAAGGAAAAAATGGAATAGATTGGCGAAGTCATTTCTTCTGTTGAGTGAAAAAATTTCTGTGAGATTCTCAGCAAAAATTTTTGTGGTTTCAAACTCACTAAAGGAATATGTTTCTAATAATTATGGCGTTATTGCAACGTATGAACCGTATGTAATCAAAGAGCGTTCAAAAGTGAACTTGCAAAAGCTTAAATTGAAGTATGGTCTAGAAACTAATCGATATGTTTTGTATTTGGGTCGCTTTGTGCCCGAGAAAAGAATTGAGTGGTTAATACAAGCACATCAACATATGAATCACAAAAAAATAAAGCTCGTATTAGCAGGTGACACAAGCCACAGTGATGCATATACTGCCTATTTGAAAAAAGCTGCTAAAAAAAATGATAGAAGCATAATTTTTACCGGCTATGTTTTTGGCAAGGAAAAAGATGAATTAATAAGTAATTGTAAAGTATTTGTTTTGCCATCTGAATTAGAGGGCTTTCCAATTGCAATTTTAGAAGCCTTGAGTTACGGTAGGACATGTTTGGTCGGAGATTTTCTTAGGGAAGAACAATCTATGTATAAAACGATAAAATACTTCATTTCTAATGATTTTAATGACTTCTATGAAAAACTTAAACAAATTATTAGTAAATAAATTTAGAAAAGACAGGGTAAAAAAGATATTACCTATTACTATTATTGGTCTTCTTGGTATAATTTTGTTATTAATCTATAAAATATACCTAAATAATAAGACCTATTGGTGGAAAGTAAACACAGATGGAGAGACCTTTACCTTTAAATCAGAGGAAGACACAGTCTATTTTGGAAATACCTGGGGAACAATGTATGCAATGAACAAAAAAGATGGAAAAATTATTTGGCAATATAAAACAGATTATGGAATTTTCTCTTATCCCCAAATTTATAGAAATATATTAGTGATAGCTTCAAATAATGGCATCCTCTATGGATTAGACAAAAAGAGCGGTGTTGAAATTTGGAGATATGATAACCAAGGTTTTTACAATTTAAATCAACCACTTTTAGAAAAAGAAAAAGTATATTTTTCTGATACCGTAGGGAATTTGCGTAGTATAGATGTTAACTCTGGGAAAGAACGTTGGAGTTTAAATTTCACGGAAGATAGTAATAAAAAAAGATCAACTGATTCAGCTGGATTATTACAAGATACTATTATAGTTGAGAATGACGATCTATATTATGCTGGGATAAATGGCACAATTTATTCACTAAATAAAAATACTGGTAAAACTAATTGGGAATATTCTATCGGTGATGAAGTCAAAAATAAGCTTTTTATCTATAATGACAGCTTGTTTGTATCAACCGATAAACAAATATTTGCTATTAACAAAAAAAATGGAAAAGAATTATGGAAATTAGAAAATGGTAGTGGAAAAATAAAATGCTTCCAAAAACTTAATCTTTCCGATACTATAAATCAATTTCGTTTTTTCTTTCCAGAACAATATCTCCAATTAACAAAATTTGTTATTCAACACCCCCTGACCAGATATGGGTTTATTGTCAATTCAGAAGGTGAAATTTCCATGATCTCCTTGAAAAAGGGAAACACAATTTGGAAAACATATCCGTATGGCAAAGAAACAAGCTGTGTTGAGCAATTTGGGCCATTAGTGGTCCTGGGTAATAAGCATATGACATCGGCTATCAATCTATTTGACGGCCAAAAGATTTGGGAAAATCAGTTACCAAATAGAAATTTTTCCAAACCTATTATTTCTGCAGATTGGAATTTTATCCCAAAACATCAAAATTTATTATCATATATATCTCTAATATTTAAGCCAGTCTCAATATTTAATACTGATAGCCTTGGGAATTTGTATGCCTACACGATTGACGGCAAACTGAAATGGGATCATACAGCTTTTGGCAAAGTAAATTCTTTCCCATTGGTTGAAGGGAAATATATCTACGACACCAGTACAAATGGATCCTTTTTTATTTTAAATAAAGAAACAGGAGAGCCACCTATTCCCAAAAGTAAAATCTCTTTAGAACAATCGATCGAAAAGGTAGGGCAGTATAATATTCACGAATTTACGATCCACTTTGATGATAAATACTACGATAATCCATGGCAAGATATTTCTGTAACAGCGGAATTTCAACAAAATTCTGATGAGGTCTATTCTGTAGATGGTTTTTACTATGATAAAAATATTTGGAAAGTAAGATTCAATCCGACCAAAAAAGGAAATTGGAAATTTAAAATAACCTTTAAAGCTGCAGGAAATAATAATACATTTACAGGGGGATTTTCTAGTGATACAGAAACATCAGCCGCTTTTTTAAAGATCTATGAAAAAAATAAACGCAGATTAACACTAGATAATAAAACTATATTTAATGGAATTGGAATCGGGGATATAATTCGAGACTATAACCAGAATGGGTCTCCCCTAGATGATTGGTTTATAGAAGAAGAAGCAAACTATTCTTCTGTTAGTGGCCAGGTGAGGGATGCTTATTATAAAAACCATAAATTAGATTTGAATGATTACCTTAACGCATATGCCCAGCAGGGAGGGTTTAATTTGTATAGATGGAGCGTAGATAATTCGTCATTTAATCTTTGGAAAAACTTCACAATCAATAATAAATTCCTTATTGCAGAAGGTAAATATGGAGATGAATTTGTTAAATCTTTAAAAATCCATAACTTTCAAATATGGATGACAATCTTTGGATTTGAAGTGCCATTTGGATATCAGTATCCCAATGAATTAAAGGCAATGAAACAATACATACGGTATATCATAGCTCGCTATGGTGCGTATGTAAGTATTTGGGAAATAGCAAATGAAGCATACACTTCAGAATCTCAGGTAAAATTTATTGCAAACGAAATTGCTGCCGCTGACCCAGAGAAGCGTCCGATAAGTATGAGTCATATTTGGCCTAATCTCCAGGAAATATCTATAATTTCTCCTCATTGGTATTTTACAGAACAACCAGATAAATCTGATATAGCTACAACATGGGAGATAAACAAATATTTGCCCTTTTACAAACCGATTATTTTTGGAGAGCAAGGTAATAGTGTTGACGATGATCGTGACAGATCAAGATTACGAATGAGAGTCCGTTCATGGACAGCCTTTTTTAATGAAAGTATGTTTATATTTTGGAACCAATCTGATCGCCGTACAAATCCTGTGGCTCCATATGTAAATGCTAATTTATATATCGGAGAAAAGGAGCGAAAAGAGATACAAAATCTTCAGAAATTTACAAAAAACATAGATATATCTGCAGAAGAAACATCAATTACAGTTGATAATAGTAATGTTCGGGGCTATAGTTTAAGCTCAGAAAAGGAATTAATGGGATATTTTTATCATTTTACCGATCAACAATCATTTACATTCTTTACAACCACACTCCACTTGAAAAAATCTGGTGAGGCAATTTGGTACGATCCCGAAAAAGGAGAAGTAATAGCTAAACAGCAGTTACTTCAAGGAGATGTTCAAATAACTTCTCCCAATTTCACTACTGATATAGCAGTTAAAGTTACATACAATAATTAATATGTGTGGAATAATCGGTATATCTTGGAGTTCAAACACTGATAAAGATGAAATGAGTCAGCTATGCAATGACTTATTTACTTTATCTGAATCAAGGGGAAAAGAAGCTTCTGGGATAGTTATGATTAATTCTCCTTTTGCAAAGATTCTGCGAATGCCAGAAAAGGCTTCAATCCTAGTTAAAAATGAAGAATACAAAAAAATATTAGATTTGTCACTTAATTCTGTTAAAAATGCATATGCACCTTTTGTCATAGGAAATACCCGGTTAGCGACAAACGGTAGTGCTTATAAAAGTACTAACAATCAACCAGTAATTACCAGCGATACTATTGGTGTTCACAACGGAATGATCGTAAATGAACTAGAACTTTGGAAAAAATTCTCTTCAATTAGACGTGAATTTGATATTGATACAGAAGTAATATTGAAATTATCAGAATATTTCATAAAAAGGGGTTTATCTATAGAAGAATCTGTGTCTGCTGTATTTGACCAGATAAAAGGAGCAGCAAGTATAATTTTGCTTAATCGTTTTTATCCAAAAATTGTAGTAGCAACGAACACGGGATCTGTTTATTACTCATATACAAAAAATAAATTGTTTGTAATAGCATCAGAAGAATATATCTTAAAAGAATCTCTAAAAGGAAAACATAGAATTGATAAGCTAGAGCCAGGAAAAGGTATGTCCTTTGGCTTGGAGACTTTTGATCTAACGAGTTTTAGTCTAAAGACTCATGTTAGATCAAAAAAGCTCAAAAAATCTTCACCAATCTTCAGATTTGAATACATAAATAATGAATCAAAATCTTTTGAATTTGTTCATGAATCTGTAAAAAATAAATTACGTTTCTTAAAAGAACATGTTCCTGATTTCAAAGCTATAGAAAAAATTCGTCGTTGTACTCGTTGTATTTTACCCGAAACAATGCCACTTATTTCTTTTGATACCTATGGTATATGTAATTTTTGTAGAACCTCAAACAAAATCGTTTATAAGGGTAAACATAAATTAATAGAATTTCTTGAGCGAGATGGAAAGAAAATAAAAAACAAAAAATGCATAGTAGCCTTAAGTGGAGGAAGAGATAGTTCTTATGGATTGCATTACGTAAAAAATATTTTAGGAATGGATCCAATTGCTTATACGTATGACTGGGGTATGGTTACTGACATTGCTAGAAGAAATCAATATAGACTTACCTCTGAAATGGGTGTGGAGCATATTATTGTGTCGGCTGATATAAGAAAGAAAAGAGAAAATATACGCAAAAATGTTCTAGCTTGGCTAAAGCGACCAAATTTAGCAATGATTCCCTTATTTATGGCAGGGGATAAACAAGCAGAATATTTCGCTGAACAAGTTAAACGCCAGACGAAAACAGATCTTATGATATATTGCCGTGGTAACGAATTAGAAGATGAACGATTTAAATTTGGATATTACGGGATTTTTGATGGAACTCCAGGTGGAGTTTTGCACAATTTATCGTGGATGGGGAAAGTACAAATGGCTGCCTATTATGCACGGGAATATCTATTTAATCCTAGTTATATAAATTCATCACTTGTTGATACTGTTGGAGCTTATTTTTCCGCATACCTCATGTCCCACGAGTTTGTTTATCTTTGGCACTATATACCTTGGGATGAAAATGAAATAATTTCTACTTTAAAAGGAAGATATGGGTGGGAATCACCTACTGATACAATAGCAACCTGGAGAATAGATGATGGCACCCCGCCATTTTATAACTATATATATTATAAGGTTCAAGGGTTTACTGAACATGACGGTCTAAGGAGTAATCAAATTCGTCAGGGAATTATTACTAGAAAAGAAGCTCTTGAATTAGTAAAAGAAGAGAATAAACCACGCTATGAGGCATTACAATGGTATTTTGATACCATAAAAATTGATGGAGACAAAGCCTTAACAATAGTTGACACCATGCCTACAAAATATTAGTTTTTTTAAATTTACCTAAAGCTAATTTAATCGTTATAAAAAGCATTAAATTCAATGCTTTCATGGAAGATATGGAAGATTTTCCATATCTTCTTTTTTCCATCTGACATGGTATTTCGGTAACTTTATAATTGCTCTTTATTAATTTCAAAATAATTTCTGGTTCAGAAAATTTCATGGGGTAAGTATGTGCCAAAAAACTAATTACTTTTCTGTTCATGATACGGAAACCAGAAGTAGGATCAGTTATTCTTTGTTTGAATTCCAAAAATAAAAGAATTGAAATTGATTTCGTTCCTAATCTCCTAATATAGGTAGTTACATGATCTGTCCTTTTTAAGTACCTACTAGCGATAACGTAGTCAAACCCAATTTTAATCTCATTAATTAAATTATGAATGTATTTAGGGTTATGTTGTCCGTCTGCATCTATTGTAATTACATAATCTATATTTTTTTTTGATGCATAAACTAATCCTTTTTGTATAGAACTTGCTGTGCCCTCATTAATAGTGTTTTTAATAACAGTAGCTCCCGCTTTTTTAGCGACAATAGATGTTTTATCTATGGAACAATCATCAACCACTACGCATTCATGTATTTCTTTTAAATTTACTATATACTTTACAAGAGCATACAATGAATGTTCTTCGTTATATGCAGGTATAATTACTAATACTTTTACCCTTTTATTCATGGCCAAAAAGTTAACGGTTCTTATCATATCATGTGTGGTCTCTTTAATATTAGGTGTTTTGGCAATTGAAACTATCTTTAGAATCTGGAAACCGCCATTTCTTCGTTTAGTTGGAACACAAATTTTGCTACCAAAAAACGCAACATTTGAAAATAACTATGAGTTTAATTCTGATAAATTACAAAATCACATTACGATTAAAAGAAATTCACTAGGATTTAGAGGTCCAGAACCTCCTATAAATTTCTCATCGCTTAAAACAATCATAGCCGTTGGTGGTAGCACAACCGAGTGTATTTTCCTTACTGAAGGAAAAACCTGGGCTGACGTTGTATACAATATACTAAAGCCCAAGATGCCATCTCTCTGGATAAATAATGCTGGAATCGATGGCCATTCTACATTTGGACATCTAGAGCTAATGAAACAATATATAAGTAAACTTAAGCCAACCTATGCTTTGTTTCTGGTAGGTATTAATGATATGGCAATAGAGCAAGGAAGAGATCAGGATAATAATCAAATTGCAAATAAAAAAATAATAGATAGTTCTAATTTTTTTTCATTTATTAAAAACAATAGTATGTTAATATCTTATCTTGAATACTTATTCGGTCAAAAAGGAACTCATGATGTATTAGCAATGAAAGATTGGATTGCTGATTATGATCTAATAAAATCAGATCCTACTTTTGAGCCTTTTACTGATCAGGATATGGAAGAAAATAAATTAAGACTTGCAGAGTATAAAAATAGACTTGAATCTTTAATGAAATTGACTCAAAGTTATTCCATTAAGCCAATCCTTATTACTCAACCGACTGTATATGGTTATGGAATAGATAAAACTACAGGTATAGATTTAGGGAAAGTTGTCGTATCAGATTTTACAGAGAATGGAAAACGACGAACTGGTGCCGATAAATGGAGATTATTAGAAACATACAATGATGTAACTAGAAATACTGCTAAAGAATTTAATATTCCTTTAATAGATCTAGCAAGAGAAATGCCAAAAGATACAAATTATTATTATGATTTTGTTCATTTTACCGAAAAAGGAGCTGAAAAAGTAGGGGAAATAATGGCAGAACATTTAAGTTCGATGCTTTAATTACACCAAGCAGAGGATTTTTTATCTAGTTTATATATTTTTGACCAGCGTCCTTCTTTTTCTTCATGGGTTACTAAGGTAAGAGCTGACAGCTTGTTCTCTGAGTTTAAAATATCTTTAAAAAACTGTAAGCCATGATTATAGTCATAATATTTACCATCTTCGTTAGTCTGTGAATCCAGTACTACAAAAATATCTGCATCATCTTCGCATAACGTGGGTGACCAGACATCGGGTATAGACGTGAATGCATAATAAACAAATTTATTCCGAGAATAATATTTAGCAACCCAAGGTTCGAACATGTACACTGTAGTCTTTTGCTGTGCATAAGAATTAAACCATTCTGCTGTTAATCGTTTTTCTGCCTTATCCCATTTGTTTAGTATTAAGTAGTCTGTTTTCAAATACATTACAAAAATAAATATTGTTAAGATTATTGGTACAAGTAGCAACATTTTTTTAATTGTTCCTAAAGGAATGAAATCCTTTTCAAAGTACGGCCAATATAACTGGATATAAAGAAAAGGAAGTATTGGGTAGATATAACGATCCGTATTGGCCGGAAAGAAAATATGGAAAAGACTATAGAATAAACAATAAAATATAAAAATAGCTTGTATCTTTTTAGCTTTAATTGTATAGAACGATCCCACTCCTAACCAAATAACAATACCAAACAGTAATAAAGGTGATGATGGTATTAAAAAGGGAACATCTATAAGTGATCTTTGAATATAATTAATGTTAGGGATTTCTGTTTTTCTGGCCGCCATTTCTGCCATATAATCGTTACCTTTTAATCCAAAAAATGGTCTTAAAAACCAAATAGATGCGATGATAAATAAACACATGAGTAACCATTTATATTTAATGTTCCGAACCGTAATGAAATCCCACAATACAAAAGCTATATTAAGTGCTATAGATTCAGGTCGACAGAAGAACGCCAATAGTGAAAATAAATAAGATAATTTTGTATATTTCTCGTGGGTAAAGATAGCTACTATTATAAATAGTGTAGCCAGAGGTATGTTTAGCGGTTGCAAATTAACTATCTGTGTTAACGGATGAAATAACCATAAACCAATTGGTAACAAAACAAATATTCTTAAATGTGGTCTAATTACTCTAAATAAAAAGAAAATACTTATAACAAAGGCAAAGATATTTAAAATAATTCCACCAGTTATTCCTGGGTTTTGCAACGGCAGAAATTTCTCAAAGATAAAAAAAATTATTGAATAAAGTGGTGGAGTTACAACTTTAGCAAAAGGATTCAAAAACAACTCTCTTCCCTCATCAAGATATTGAATGAAATCAGTATCCGGCACGTAAAAATAAGATAATCGGTTGATAAAATATATAGATATTGATACAAGAGAAAAAATCAGTGTATATGTCAAAACTCTAGGATCATCTATGAGTTGTCTTATTTTATTTTTCATTATAAATACCTTTTTTTTAAGCAGATGTATTTCAAACTATTTACCTTTCTAAGTGATAAATATAAATCGACGGATATGGATCAACCGAAGCATAACTGTAAAAAGGATATTCAAATTTTTTTATCAATTTGTATTTTGTACGGTCATTTAAAAAATCGTCATAAAAAGCAAAGACTGCTGGTGATGGCGGATCATATCTATACCATTCATTATTGTATTTTTCATCCCATTTATTTCGGCTTATAAATTTATTCGATTCAAATCCTCTAGAAATTTCACCGGTGTCAAAAGAATTAACTATAAGGTACTCAGGATAATTTAAAAAAATTTCGATATGGTAGTTAGCAGTATCTATTAATGGGTACCTCCATCTATGTTCTAACCAACCGTAATTAGTTGATACTTCAGAAAAACCTATTGAAGACTGAAAGGGTATCGAATTAAGTATGTATTTAGAGGCTTGTTCTCTTGGATCAAATAATCTGGTGTACATAGCGTAGTACACAGACCTTAGCATGAAAAAAGAACTCCAGGTAATAAATAATAGAACTAGTATTTTAAATATTGGATTTCTCCTGCTCCAAAACCACCATAGTGTTACTGAAGCATATATAGCTAACAATGGAGCAACAATGGTTATTTCACCTGTTCCAGGCATTTTTCTCCAAAAAAGATAATAAATAACTACATATGCGAGGGGAATTAATTGTTCAAATAAGTTCTTTTTATCTACAAATAAAATGCCTAAAATGACGAGATATGATATCCCAAATCCATGGGCGGAATCGGTAGTTTCTTTCCAGTACGTTAATAACTCAGTTGGAGATAATACAAATCTGTCTATCCATTCAAATTGTTGATCATGTAAAAAATTGAAGTATTCTCTGAAATTCAGTATAACTATCGGGTTAAATATAATAAAACTTAAGAAAGAAGCAATAAAATAAAGTAATTGTTCCTTCCAAATAAATCTTTTCCGAACTAAAGCAATCAACGGAGGTATAACAATTATAAATACTCCAGTTAATTTTAAACCAGCTAACAAGGCTGTTAATATTCCCAAAAAAATATATTTTTTAAAAATTATTTTTTGACTTAACGAGTCTTCTATCTTGTCTGACGCTGTCTTATATTTAGGAATAAATTGCAAGCCTAATAGAATTATTAAAACTACAAAAAAACTCATTGCAACTGTAGGCTTACCGATAGTTCCATCTATAATGTGTATTGGACAGAAGGCTGTAATAGTGGCTGCTGATAGAGCAATATATTTGTTGTTAAATAGTCTGTCAGCTAATAAGTAAGTAACATAGATTGTTGCTGTTCCAATAATGACTGAAAACAAACGTGTGACTAATACCCCAATTGATCCGTAAATATGACTTTGTTGTAAATATATATCTAATATAAGACGCAGGGGGAAAAGTATCGGACTAATTAAAATTGGCATGGTATTCCCATAGCCTAAGAAACGATTTAAAGAAGTTAATGTTTCAGGAAAATAAATTACCGAATAATAAGATTTATATTCATCCGCGTGGAAACACGGAGCATTAAAATTAGGGCAATAAACATAGGGTAGTAGTTGCCAGCCCCAAAATATTAAGGAAATACGTATAAAAAAACTTACTAAAATAACAGCTAGTAAAATATAAAAAGGTTTTTTCATTCTCTGGAAGCCTTAATCGCAACTAAGTAAGCTTTTGCTTTGTATATAATTTAATAAAGATTCGGCTATGCGCTTATGTCCTGTAACTGAAGGATGACCATCTAAAAGATTAAGTGTGCTATCTGTATATAAGTCTGGTAGTTGATCAAAGAAATATCTTGAAGATCCTGTGTTACTCCAAGATCTCATTAAATCTTTAAATTTTTCATCCAAATTTGTAAATGTTGATAAAACAACCGGTCCTTTATATGAAGTATAAAAATCAGACATATATTGAGTTAATAATGCAGATCTTTTATCGAACGGATAAGTGGTTTGAAAATGTTCTAGTACTGACTTGTATGTTTTAGTATCAGTTAACGAAACAATATTGGGATTTTCTTTTTGTTCTTGCATAACTTGTTGAGTGACATCTGGTATTAGTTCATTAATTTCATCAAAATCATTCCAAATTAGCAACCATAATACTAAATCAGGATTATACTTGCTCCCTCGTATCCTATACCTTTCTATTTCATCTTGGATATCAAACCCTCTTAATCCCAGATTTAGGACCTCATACTTGTTATATTTTTTGCAGGGAGGATTATTATTTAATAAATCTTCAACTTGTTCTGGCCATGAATCATTAGTGTTTACATGATCTCCGAATGTAAAAGAATCTCCCAACGCTACAATGCGATAGGTGGTTGAAGGCTTATCTACGGAGTAGTCAAAACGATCGTTCAGCGTATCTTTGTTATAAGTCCAAGTTATTTTTTTCTTTAGCCAGGGGGTGTTATCAGTTTCGGTGGTAGACGCGATTGGCTCATAGAAAAATTTAAGTAGAGAACCACTTGTTGAGGCAGAATTGTTTGACTTGTCTATAACACTTATAGAAGTTCCAAGAATCTGTTTCTGCTTTAACTTTATTATTTCTTTAATTAAAAATGCACTAATTAATACACATATGATAGGTACAGAAAAAAGGATATATTTAAACCACCAACGAGTATTTTTGGGCTTATTAGAGTTATACACCATAATTTCTATCAATGATTTAAAGAAGTTGCTAGCTTTCCGCCAAAACTTTCTAATGCAACCCTGAAGAGGCGTTTATTCATCATTGATTTTGCAGTACAAATCATCCAACAATCATGACAGTCTTTTACCTTATCCCAATGAATTTGGTTATCAAGAATTTCTTGAATAGGTTTATTCCTAATACTTCCCATAATCCAAGGTTTAACATTACATGTATAAACACTACCGTGTGAATCCATATAAAAAAATCCTTGACCAGCATCGCATAGTAGTGCTCTCTTTCCTGTTAGTGCATAGGCCAACATTTTGTTAACAAACCACCCACGCATATATTCCTTGGGACCTAATTGTTCATAATGTCGTTTTGCAGCTTCTTCTAGTGTATCTGTAAGTTGTTGTTTGTTTTGTGGACGCAGATTTGCCTTATCATCACCAAAATAAATTGGTGAATTCGTTGCTATCGTTAAAGAAAATTGTAATTTATTATCAAAACAAAATTGTTGCATCTTGGGAAGTTCTTCTATATTTCTGTCCATAAGAGTAAAAGACACTCCTAAGTCTTTAACACCAGCATCTCTGAGATGTTGTAATGATTTCATAATCAAGTTATACCCATCGGGGATGCCACGTATCTTGTTATGTGCTTCTCCTATTCCGTCTATTGAAAGACGAATGGCTATCTTGGGGTCAATTTTCAATACATGGGGGATATCTTCTTTTATTTTCCTCCACAAAAAGCCGTTCGTATTTACCACTAAACGCGCCTTTGGAGCAGCTTTCTTTATGTTTTTGATCACTTCTGGAAAATCTCTTCTCAGGAAAGGTTCACCACCTGTGACATTAATATCTTTTAAGTAAGGTGGAAGTTTCAAAAACTCTTCTGGTTTTAACTCTTCAACCATTTTATTTTTCCAAATATTACACATTACACATCGAGCGTTACAATTAAGGGTGATAGCTACGATAGCATGAGTAGGCGTATTCATAATTACTTAAAAAATTACAGAATCTCTCAATAAACTATGAGTTGGCAATGTATTTACTGAAAATCCATTACAATGGTCTTGAGTATTGCGTCCTTTTTGACAGGTAAGTAATATATCTTCTTCTTGAGCAATATCAGCATAACGATACTTCATAAAAGCAGCAAAATCAATATAAAAATAGCTCCAACCGGGATGTTGATCAAAGATAATTTTCCAAACACTTCGTATAGTATTTGGCTCAGACTGTAGCATAGCTAATCCTAATGAATAATAG
>JBGALL010000112.1:0-4209 GCA_044223895.1 Candidatus Woesebacteria bacterium | reverse complement strand
TCCGAAAGAACTCTTTCAAACTCCATGAATCCTCTTCTTCTCTGGAATATCTTTTCTTTTCGCAAAGAAATTAAATACGTAGCAATAGCATTTGTTCTAGTTCTCTGTTTGCCATTTATTGCCGTGATTGCACTTACTCATACAGGAGTTGATGTTGTATCTGACCAGTTAGCAGTCAGTACAAAAAACGAATCAGTGGAAATCAAAAACCCATTGAATGGGACTGTACTAAAGAAGATTGAAGGTCCGTTTATTTGGCCAATACAAGGAAGAATTACTTTGGAGTTTGGCGAATCTGATCTACCATATCAACCACTTCATACAGGAATTGATATTGCTGGGAAATCTGGAGATCCGATAGCGGCATTCATGAAAGGAAAAGTTATCTATGCTGATGAGATTTCATGGGGTTACGGAAAACACATTATTATTGACAATGGGGACAATATCACCTCTCTGTATGGCCACTTGAGCAAAATATATGTCTCAAAAGGCGACGATGTTTCACAAGGTCAAACTATTGGGCTCAGAGGGAGTACAGGATGGTCAACAGGTGCACATCTTCACTTTGAAACACGAGTCTTTGGGATTCCTGTGAATCCTAGAGTATTTCTAAAATAGTTATTCATTCTCGAATAGCAGTAGTATACTTGCGCTTGAGTGAGGCACAAAAATATATGATTTCAAAGGATGAGATTGACAGCAAAGCTAAAGAGTTCAGTATTAACCCCGCAGATGTCGAAAAGGACTATGTGTTTGGTTGGATGTTGCATTCAATCTATTCTCGACCGTCATTAAATAGCCTTCTTACTTTGAAAGGGGGTAACGGTCTGAGAAAAGGATATTTACCCAATACTCGTTTCTCAAAAGATCTGGACTTCTCCCTCGAACAAGAAATAGATATTTCCTTCCTTCACGATGAACTTAATACCGTTTGTGCTGACATTACCGGGAAAACTAATATTCAGTTTGAATTAGATAGAACATTAGTTCGCCCAAAGGATGTTCCCATTCCCAATACGGATGTCCTAGAGGCAAGACTATATTTCAAAGGGTTTTATGGTGAGGAGACAATTTCGCTAAAGACTCAACTGGATATCACGCAGTTTGACAAAATTTATTTACCGATACAATCAAGACCGCTCATACATCCCTATTCTGACAGTTCTGCATGCGCGACAGATATCCGTTGTCATAAAGCCGAAGAGATTCTCGCTTCAAAGCTAAACAGCTTGCTTCATCGTCAAAAAGTTTCGGATCTTTTCGATCTTTTATACTCAGTGCTCATTTCTAAAGAATTTTCTGTTAGTAGATCAGAAGTTGTGTCCACTTTCCTAAAAAAGACAATTTATGAAGGATCACCAAATTTAGCGAAACAGCAACTACAAGGCATCCAACTCGAAACATATCGTCCATTTTGGAAGACCTTGGTTGCTCCGATTTCGAGCTTGTTTCAGTTTGATTTTGTTGTAGGTAATTTTAGCAGCTTGATTGAAGAGTTATTCAGCCTCATTTCCGTCCCAACAATACAGCCAGCGTTTGCTACACCTTCTTTCGGTCTACGGGGAGGACCAGTTGGTTACGGAGGTGGCTATTCTTCTATACCTAGCTATTTTAATTCTGGTGTACGAAATACGATTAAAAATGCTGGACAGTCTCTAACAATGGTTGAGTTGAGTTATGATGGATACGATCGTCTCGTGGAACCGTACTCTATGGAATATTATGTAAGGAAGGATGGAGTCGGACAAGAATATTTTTGGGGATATGATACAACTGGAGGAAAATCAGGAAAACAATCAATAAAGATGTTCATTTGCGATAAAATTGAATCTGTTAGACAAACAAACCATTCTTTTTCACCACGTTATCTGGTTGAATTCTAAATTTCTTATTTAATTTAAAAAGAAAAAACCCCAGGAAATTTTGTGTTGCTAGGCACAAGCCTGGGGTTTTTACGTACGATAGATGATTAAGCGATGAATAAAGTTAGCGGACCTTATTCCCTTCAAAGACGTTGAGATCGGTTAACGGAATGCGAACGGCAACACCACCGCGCGAAGCGAAGGTATCGATGGGGAAAACGGAAACAGTACCGTCTGGGTAAAAGTCGGCGACCATCACCTGTTGCTCTGCAAGCGGTTTGGCTGCATCGCTATCCGGGTAGTATTTGACGGTGACAATGTACTTGTCATGACGGCAGTGCAATGCCAGATATTGACGGGTGAGATTTTCCCAAGCTGCTTTTGAGTCTTCGTATTCGACGAAGCTCTTACGATCCCTTTTTACGGGGTCGGGCAACTTCATGTCTTTAACACGCCGAACCGTGTACCACGGGCCAAACGTGCCTTGATTGGTGTCGCGTTCTGGCTGATATAGCTCAAATTCCACGTTCGGATTGTTCAGGAACAATTCGAGATAACGTTCACTTTCCTCTCGTGTTCCACCACCACTACCGGTGATGTGATACTCGCCCAGTGGCGTGTAAATCTTGCTGGGGAGGCCGTAATAAAATTCGACGATCATGCCTTGTTCCATTTGATTATAGAACGGATTGACATCATCATCCCGACGTTCAGAGGTATCATAGCCAGATTCTTTGGCAGCCGAGTGCATTAGATCACCCACAACATGCATTGCTTCGAAGAGTTTGTAGCTCATCGTAGCTTCCGCAGGGGTCGGGGGGGCGCTTTCGGCAGCCATCTTTTCCCAAGTTTTTTCCCAAACTTCCTTCACTGGGGTGGCATCTCCGTCCACGATTGCATCGAATACAGCATCCGCAGAAGCCATTAAGACTCTGCTGTAAGGCTCTTGGATACCCTTAAGCCCACCAGTTTCAGTACTGAAAGCTTGAATGAAGAGTATCTGAACCCCCATAGGATACAATTCCCGTTCGGCGGCATTGAGTAGTTCTGAACGGAAGGCTTCGAAACCTTCGCCGAAAATTTCGTTCAGACCCGTCCACATAGCAGCGTACTTCTTGAGCTTAACCGTTTGTGTAGCCATTCTCTGTCTCCTTATACTTGACTTAATCTGATCTAATGGACAAGAGTAGAACATCTCGAGTAAGATGTGCTCCAGCGTGTCCACTAGATTCTCTATCGTATGTTAAAGAGCTGCTTTTAGCCTCAAAATAAGATAGGCGCAAAAGTGCCTCTAAGAGAGTAAAAGCTCAGAAATTCTATCACAAAAAGGCTCAAAAAGCAATATTATAGGCTTGTAACGCCCTCCAGTGCTCATTATAAAACTCCTATTAGATTAGCGTGGTCACGCCAGGTCTGGCTGCGGCTTAATCCAGCTTGCCTGATCAAACTTTAAAAACGTAAACATTTGTACAGTAAGCCTTTTACTGTCTATTCTTCGCATAATTTCTCGGCTTTGCGTTTGTGACAAAATATTTAAGCTCCCTTCCCAAAGTATTCTTCTATCAATCATGGCCAACTTACGATGATGGTTCCCCGTACACAGCAATACCTGTACTCCTAATCTTTCGAAATAACGAATTCCATCTTCAGCTTGTTTTGCCATAGTTTCGTCATGCTCTTGAGGAGATCGAGTCATAACATAGACATCTACATTTTGAGCAATTAAATGCTCAAAAAGATGTTTCAGCGTATCTAGCCTTCGAGTAGATATAAATGGACTTTCAATGATGACCTCTTTTTTGGCGTTTCGCGCGTCTTGAAGGAACTTATTGTAGAAGCTCCCCTCATCATATAAAATAGAGGAAGCCAATTCTGGGAATGGCTCGGCTGATAAGATCCTCTTTCTGAACCAGTTCATAGTTTTATCTCCTTCTTAAAGTGGGAAATAGCTACAAGGAGTTCAGTTTTATCTTTAGGATCAATTCTTGAAGTTAAATAGGTTCGAACATCGTCCCAGATGGTGCACAACAGTTGATGTATTTAGCCTGTTCTTATGGCAGATAAGAAATTATTTGATGTCTGTTATGTACTTCATGGATGTCCTCCGTCGGAAGTGATGCTTACCCCCATAGAAAAACGATGGATGAATTGGCTAGCCGATGAATTAAATACTCGAGGGTTTGATGCTTTTGCTCCAGATCTACCAATTTCTTGGGAACCAAAGTACCAGGAATGGAAAAAGGCCTTTGAGCACTACCACGTCACCATAGATACGTATATTGTTGCCCATAGTTGTGGCGCTGCCTTTATAACTCGCTGGTTAATAGAAACCAAGTTGCATATA
>JBGALL010000111.1:0-4344 GCA_044223895.1 Candidatus Woesebacteria bacterium | reverse complement strand
AAAAAGATCAGTACCAAAACGTTGTTAAGGGGATTGAAAGTGTTGGGGGAACTATTGTTCCGATCTACATAAATGAATCAGGAGTGCGAGAAGAATTATGAAAGTCACAGCCAAAGCTCCATCAAATATTGCATTTATTAAATATTGGGGAAGAAAGAATGAACAACTCCGGTTACCTGACAATGGAAGTGTTTCCATGAATTTAAGTAACCTAACCACTACAACTACTGTTGAGTTTTCTTCTGAATATAAAACAGACGAAGTTATCATTGATGGGTATATTCAAGAAAACGAAGCCGCTCGAGTTATTGCTCATCTCAATCGTATTCGAGCTCTTTCAGGGATAAACCAAAACGCAAAAGTGGTAAGTAAAAATTCCTTTCCTAGTGGTACCGGTTTGTCATCTTCTGCATCTGGTTTTGCTGCCCTAACAGTGGCGGCTGTCAATGCGAGTCAACTATCTCTTTCAGAAAAAGAACTTTCTATTCTTGCCAGACACGGTTCTGGGTCTGCTTGCCGTTCTATACCTGATGGTTTTGTAGAATGGCTTGATGGTGATAGTGATGAGAGTTCCTATGCCATTTCTTTATACCCTTCAAATCATTGGGAGATTTGTGATGTGGTTGCCTTAGTCAGTAAGGAGAAAAAACCTATCTCAACGTCAGAAGGGCAAACCAGGACAAATACAAGTCCATTCTTTGAAACCAGAAAACTTCATTTAAAGGAAAAGATTGTGGTTTGTAAAAAAGCACTTAAAAAGAAAAACTTTCATGATTTGGGCATGATTGCCGAAAGAGAAGCCTTAGAAATGCACAGTATTATGTTAACTTCCTGGCCACCCCTTATTTATTGGACAGAGGGTACCTTGCAACTAATGAAACAAATCCAACGCTGGAGAGAGCAAGAATCGATCCCCGTTTATTTCACGATTAATACTGGTCAAGATGTCCATGTATTATGTGAAACCGCTACACTTCCAATTTTGGAAGAAAAATTAAAGGCGTTACCTTATGTTCATGATACAATTATTAACTATCCAACTGAGGGTGCCGAACTAATCAATGAACACCTGTTTTAAAGCCTATGAACACTAACAATGGTGAAATTCCTCTTCCTACCCATGTAGCTATAATTATGGACGGAAATCGACGATGGGCGAAGCAACGTCATTTCCCAGTTATCGAAGGTCATAGGCGAGTTGCTGATGGTATCTTAGAAACTTTGGTTGAGCATGCCTCTAACCGGGGAATAAAATATCTTACTTTTTGGGCATGGTCTACGGAAAATTGGAAACGGAACGAAGAAGAAGTGTCTGGCATTATGGGAGTGTTTCGCCATGTCATCCAAAGAAAATGGCAAAAACTTCATGAAAATGGTGTCTGTATTAAAGTCATTGGGAAAGTTCGTGACTTTGATCAGGATATTCAAGATGCCTTAAAAGCTGTGGTTGAACAAACGAAGAACAACTCAAAAATTACTGCTATTTTCGCCCTGAACTATGGTGGCAGAGATGAAATTATCAGAGCTATAAATGCTTGGCATCAAGGTAACAAAGACGATATTAAGGATTTGACGCCAGAGGTCTTTAATACTTTTTTGGATACCTCAGGAATTCCTGATCCAGATCTTATTATCCGAACCGGAGGAGAACAACGTTTATCAGGATTTCTATTATGGCAAAGTGAATATAGTGAGTTGTATTTCCCATCATGGACAATGCCTGAATTTACCCCTGAAAAATTTGATGAAGCGCTCGAAGAATATCAACAAAGAAAAAGAAACTTCGGAAAATAAATATTATTGACAACCTTGTGAACCAGAGATAAATACCATTTTAAATTCGCAGATATTAAACATAATAGCTACCAGTTGCACGGCCCAATAGGCTAAAAAGACTATCAAAAATCCTACGATAGCGTAGGTGATCCGTTGTTTCCCAGATTCTATTTTCTTAGGATCGCTTCCACCTGTTAACAACGAAAATCCTCCCATGATGAGCATGATCAAAAGACCTATACCCGAAAAAACAAAGAAATAGGGGATAAGTATCCCGATCAACGCTCCGAGACTTGTGATCGAGGTATTAAAATCTGCAGGTCCATCAAGGGTGACGCCCCCGGTTCCAGAGCCTCCAGGAAGATGAAGTATTTGAGCTAATTGTTTTGTGTGTTCCATTAACTAAATCCCGGAATAGCTAATATATCTACTCCTATTATTCGTAGTATAAAGATAGCAAAAACGATTAGCAACAAACCGGTGATTGCTCCTTCGACAATCTCTCTTCCTTGGTTCACCCGTTCAGGATTCCCTGAACTGGCCTGAATCTGGAGAGCTCCTAGGATAATCATTAAAAAAGCGATACCACCAGCTATTCCCAGACTCAAGGTGAATAACTTTTGAATTACTCCTTGTGGGGTAGTATCAATACAACCGATGGCCGTACGGATTTGAGTATTCTGTGGTGGATTACAATAATCAGGCTTAAAACTTGCCGCAAAAGCTGGGGCAATGAAACTGCTGCTAAAAAATACTATCACGGCTAGTAGATAACCTATAGACTTTTTCATTGAGCCATTATTTTATCATGAAACCGCCAATTTTGAAAGAATCAAGATATAATCAGCCTCAAAGTGAGGCTAAAAGGGTCGATTTAGCTTCAAAAATCAAGAAAATCCCGGAATTGCTAAGATATCTACTCCTATAAGGCGGAGGAGGAAGATAGAAAAGATAATAAGTAGTAATCCTGTTATCGCCGAGGTGACAATCTCTCTCCCTTCGTTCATGGATTCTGGGTTTCCTGAACTGGTTAGGATTCTCATACCCCCTAAGATAATCAATAAAAAGGCTATTCCACCAGCTATACCAATGGCTATGGTTAACAGGGTTTTGAATAAAGCTGCCGGGTTGCTGGGAATACATCCAATACCGGTTTCAATTCCAGCTCCTCCTCCAATCATACAGGTTTGTATTGGTCCTGGTTTTGACTGAGGCGGGGAAATCGTTCCTGTATTTCCGGGTGCCGGTTTACAAGTCCCCCCGCCAATTGTTGGGGTACATCCATATAAACATTGCTCCAATAGTACATCACTACAATACGGAGTAGGTACGGGAGTGACCACAATTGTTGCTCCTGGGGTAATGGTAGTTTCTATTGGTTGGGTAAGTAATAATTGCTGAGCTGCTGTTTCACAGAGATACGGAGGTCCACATTTACCGACTCCATTATTGCAGGTCTTTTCGACAACGAAGGTAATATTATCTCCACCTTGGAATGGGCCATCGCATTGTCCAGCAGCCAGACCTAAATCAATATTACTTTGTAAAATCCCTCCACAATCAACGTACCGAGCATTCAAAATATCTATATTATTCCGTATCACCGCAGTTCGAAACTGATCCCCATTAGCTGCTGCAGCTCGTAGACCTACCGAATTCACTTTCCAATCCATCAGCCAGCGGGTATCTGAGAGACGATGGACTGTAAATTCTGTCATGCTACATTGAGCTGGCGCTGCCTGGGTCGGGGGAACAGTACATTGAGATGTCCCATTCCCTTTATCAACTGCCGGACACTGTGTGGGACAGGTTAAGCCTGATCCATTGGGAATAATATCATCACATTGGGGTTGTTGACCTGTATATAGAATTTGCATTGTTGGGGGATTAGTCTGTTGGGTATCAAAAAGAATTCCTCCTATTCCCTTTAATTCCAGATAAACATCATAAAATTGTCCCTGACCAGGATCTTGCCCAAACTGATCGACAATTGATTGATTTACGAAGTTACTAATCATTGTCGTGTGTGGTTGGGCTTCGGTAGCTCCCATAACTAACTTGCGATAAATTTCTGTGGTTGTTCCGTGCGGCTTAACCACAACATCAACATATAAACCTGCTCCGCCAATTCCGCCAAAATCACAGCCATTTAATACTATGGTATAGGTTGTGTTTTGTGTTCGAGCTGGGGGAGATGACGGTGTTAAGCTTGCCGTACCACAAAAGGCATACGCCTTAGAAGGAATTACAAAGAATATGAAAAAGGCTACAAAAAAACTAAAAATATATGCTGTATGTTTATTAAAAAATTTCACAACAATAAACCTCTTATCATAAAGTATATACTATTACTAAATAGAACCAAGGGATTGTTTTAAAATGGTACAATGTAATAAATGAGATGGTTGATTGTTAGTTGTCTAATTTTTGCTTCGATATTTGTTTCTCCCATAAAAATTCTTGCTCAAGAGTGTGATTCTTCGTGCAAAAATGCCGATGAATGTAAATCTAAAATCCAAAAGTGTCAGGAAGCTTGGAATAGTATGGAAGCCGCCAAAAAACCCCACG
>JBGALL010000110.1:0-4662 GCA_044223895.1 Candidatus Woesebacteria bacterium | reverse complement strand
TTCAATAGTATTGCCCTTACTATCAGAAGAAACTTGCGATGATAAAAAATTGTTAACAGGATCATAATAATAGCTTGTTGTCGTAGTCAGTGGCACATTCGCCTGATTATAAATCTTATCGATCGTTTTTTTTAGTTCGGAATGGCCGGTTACTATATTGTAGAAATCTACCTTTTGTTTAATCCCATATGAGTTGGTAGTATTTATATCAGTAAACTCATCAAATGTTGATGCAGTATTCCATTGATCGGACCTTAACGATTGCTGCCAAAATGTTTCACAATTGCAAGACCGTGTATTTAAACTAGTGACATCCACTTTTTTTAATTCGTATTCACTTTCTGTTGATTTTAATAGAACCGACGCATTATCATAGTATTTTGCAGATTTAGGGAGTCCATACATCCATTCATAGGCCCTTACCTTTTGATCAAAGCCTGCTGCTTCATTGGGTAGAATTAGAGGGAAATCATCGGGAGAAGTAAATTCATAAACAGTTTTACCGGCTTGTAGCCCTCCCGCTGAGTACTTTTTTTGAGTTATTTTCTTATAAAGGTTCGGGAGTAAATTTGTATTAATACTATTTTGATGAGTCAATATTCGAATATTTAATCTTTGGGGGGTATTTGAACATGAAACAATAACGCCTATAGCGTATTCGAGTAATAAATTCAGGCCAGCGTTAACCATCGAGACATTAAGTTGATATTGATAGGCTTTTCTAAGTTCGCTAGGCATTTTACTTATTTTGGCATATGTCCTTGCTATACTAATTGCATTATTAGCCTGCTTATAAAGACTATAACCTTGTTTTGCTAATCCATAAAAACAGTTTAAAATCATCCCCTGCATTACTTGTGAAAAAGTCCTTCCGGGATATAAATAATGATATCGACATTCTATACCATTGAAATATTGGTCTTCAGCCTGCCAAAACGATCTTTGTGTAATATTAAATTTCAAAGCCTCATGTCCCCAAAGTGTTGAATATCCATCATCACCTGTATAAATATATTCAGTTGTTAATTCGTTGTAAGGAATATTATCAGGTTTTTCAATTACTTTGGATACGTGAACACCCCCACAAAAGCTTCTCGGCACATATTGTGGTCGTATGAAAGAAAATAATTAGCTGAAGTTTGCTTAGCATAGTTTTGCTCATACTGATACTCTGTTACTCCTCCAAATGGGTTTATTACCGATTTTAGTAATCCATTTTTTGCATACCCGTTTTTTGAGTTATAAAATATGTCTATTCCGCCTGGATATCCGTGTGGCTGGTTATAAATACAAACTTTCGTCCAAGAAACTTTATCGTGGTCATCTAGAATATTTGTTGTAGAGACTCCACAATAGCTGCCATTGTAATATCCCCATGGATCTCTCGCATGAAAGAAATAAGGAGGCACAAAATTCTCTGTACTATTGGTTCCCGTATAATAATCAAATTTCCAGGGATTTTCGACTATATCAGCACTTGAGCCGATTTTCATAATTTCTTTTAAACACAACCTTGCCCATTTATTTTCTTCTGTTGTTAAAGGATCTTTAATCTCGTTTTTTACAAAGTAGCTATGGCTTAAATTGAATTTTAATATCCTTGTTTGATTTATGCCATAGATATCAATGTAATCAAGCATTTTAGTTCCAGAAAGATCTTTTCGATTTGTTTGATAGTTAAAAGAAATATACCCACCATCCGGAAAAACAACAGAACTAATTTGCTTTTTTTGAATCTCTTTTTTCAAAATTGTACCCTTAATATTATAAGCCCATACAGTATATGCCTGATTACCCGGAGTTGTGCCCTGAATTGCATTTAATCCGGACCCATATATATAAACTTGTGAAGGAGGTTCTTGATTAAAGACCTCGGCTTGCAATTGCCCTCTTATTTCATATTGATTAGTTTCCGTAGTATATGTGAACAGTATAAACCTGTTTGTTTTAGTGTCTATAATCTTTGAAATGTGCCACGCTGAGGTAACAAACGGATTCTCTGTTAATGCGAGATCATACGATTTTGAAAATATCTCCCCGGGAACCCATGAGCCGTTTGGGTTATGCTCGCTTATCCTGAAGACCTTATTGGTTTCTTGCTCTGAAAAAATATATTTTAATCCATCAACATCTGTTATATGAAACTCTTTAATAGATGTGCGTATGTTCTTTGACGCAGTTTGATTTTCTGTAAAAATCTCGATTCTAACACGGGTATCCCCAAGTTGTACTGCATTAAAATTCTTGTCAATAACAAAAGTGCCGCTTGTAGTATTCAAAGAAAACTGGAATTCATCCAACTCTCTGTCAGCTTGGGTAGTATTGCTTGCATCTACCCACATTCCTTGTCCCGTAAATATTGGGTACTTCGTTAATGCTGTGGGACATCCGGATGATATTGGCTTACTATTGTATAGATATCCTGGCGGATACTTTGTTAGGTCAAAAACATCCCCACTCTTTTCAAGTTGATCATCTGGTAGGCCATTAATTGATCTTGTAACAATCGGTATTCCAGTCAAGTTCCAATTTGTTCCAATATTATTTGAAATCTGATCAACAATCAGTCCATTACCTGAATTATAGACAAAGCCAGTTGAAAAATTAAGTTTACTTAGTTTATCGATGTAGCTATATACTGGTATTGAAAGGCTCATTGTGCCGTTTGCCATATTAACTTGTGCTTTAAGAATTGAGCAACTCAGTATAAACAAAAAGGACAAGAGATTTTTTTTCATAAATAGGTCAATTTGTTATTTTAAACTAAATCCAGTTCTAAAAATAAATGGCTGTGTAGCAGGTACATGAGAGTAGCTTAAGAAGTCGTACATTATCTGCAGTTTTGCACTTTTATTTCCCTTCAATTTTGTCTTTTTGGTGAGCCCGACTAAACCAGCTGCTTGCCAAGAAGAATACTGCTTCAATTGACCAATATTCTTAAACTGGCTATTATAGTTCTGCTCATACCCACCACTCAAGTAAAAACCACCTTTTATTTTCCAGTCAATGTAGCTTCGCAATCCAAGTCCTTCATTTGTCAACCTGATATTATTCCACCCACTACCAAGTCCCAGTTTATAGGAAGCCCCAATTCCTATTGAACTTTTATCATTGATCTTATAACCCAAAGACAAAGCAATATCACTGGTCGTGGGCATGAATTGATTGGATTTCCCAAACTGAATATTAGCCCCATACTCAAGACGCTTTAGAAAACTCTTTGTTTTTTGCGAGTTTGGTTTGAATGTGGGGATTTCGGCGTCTGCTGATCCGTATTGAGCAATTTTATTCTTGAGTACACTTAATTGAGCCTGCCCATCTTGAATTTGTTGGCGTACTTGATTATATGCATTCGGGCCTCCGGCACTTATTGCTGTTTGTATCATCTCGTTCACGCTTGCCCTTGTTTGCAAACCAGTCAGTGTTGGAATCGCTACTCCATCCGGTTGTGCACTACCTGGGAATTTGAAAAGGGATGCCAACAAGTTGTTCTCGCTGATGAATTTCTTGAAAACCGGAATAGAATATAGGAGTCCCATTGCTTTCCGTTCTAGCCTTCTTCGGTCGCTAAGTATTTCCTTATATTCCTTAATATATTCGCTGTAGTAGTATGTGACCTTATCGAGTTTTTTAATTTCTTTACTAATCCCGTATTTCTCCAAGTATTGACGCAGGAACTGTTTTCGTTCCCGCAAGTAATTCTTGATCTCGGCGGTTTTCTGAAATTTTCCTTCAAGCACATTGATTTTACCGGTAACCTGCTCCAATTTACCTTTCAACTGTTTTGTTTGAGATACCAAGATTTGTCCCTTTTGCTGGAGATACTTAAAGGTTGTTTTAAGGGTATCTAGATATGCATTGTATTCACTGGTAAGCTTAGCCACCACTTTGTCAGGTATGTTCAGGAACTCAGTCTCCAATTGGTCAATCTTGGCAGCACCTGCTCGTAGAAAGTCGCCAGAAATGCTTGAATCTTTGCTCTGTAGAATTCTCAATATTCTTTCCTCTTCCCTTTCAAATTGCCGCAATACCTTTTTTGTTCTCCTGGTCAATTTTTCGTCTGCGTCCGAAATTTTGCGTGATACTTGCAGTATGTAATTTCCGTTTATCTGTTTCGACTCTTGATTAATACTATCTTCCTGTGCCGTGGCTGACCCACTAATTGTAACAAAATATATAAGTACATATAAACGAAACTTGACTATGTTCATCTTAAACAAGAATTCTTTGAATGCGATTAAAGGGGAGTAAATATATTTTAACATAGGTCTTAATACTCAATAATAGGCATGTACTAATATCAAAGGCAAATTGATCATCCAATTGAAGATTTAATAATCTTAAATAGTTCTGTAGAAAAATTCCTTTTGCTCGAAAAGCCTGAGGTTCTACCTTTGTTCAATCCGGGGATAAACTTGCTTCAAAAACTTCAAACAAAAAATACCCGAAAGTGGTAAGTTGCATGAGTGCTTCGAAATTCTGCATGAATTCCACAAATCACTAGATGAATAGCAAATAATAAACGAAGTTTTCTATAGACTCATTTCTACACTAGGTAAGAATCAGAACAAAAAATGCTAGAAGTACACTATCAAAGTGGAGATTTATTTTTGGGAGATAAATACTTACCGAGTACTGTTACCAAGAAAAATCAAACTGAAC
>JBGALL010000109.1:0-4447 GCA_044223895.1 Candidatus Woesebacteria bacterium | reverse complement strand
GTTGAAGCTCTCCGACATTGTCCCGATAACGATCCTTTAGTGAGACTCGCAACCCTTATTCATGATATTGGAAAACCAGCAACCTTTAAAAAAGATCAAAGTGGGTTGATAACTTTTTTTAATCATGAAGTTGTAGGCGCTAGGATAGCCAAACAGATTGCGTACCGTTTGCGACTTTCGAAAAAACAAAGTGACATGTTGTTTACTCTTGTTCGCTGGCATCAGTTTACCGTCGAACCTGACCAAACAGACAGCGCGATTAGACGTTTCATCCGCAGAGTAGGAAAAGAAAACCTTGAGGCAATGCTTGCCTTAAGGACAGGCGATCGCTTAGGTGGTGGCGCTCTAGAAACTTCTTGGAGATTAGATTTATTTAAACGACGACTTGAAGAAGTACAACTCCAACCATTTTCGATTACTGATTTAAAGGTTAACGGCAATGATATTATGACAGAACTACAAGTAAAACCAGGTCCAATTATTGGTCAATTATTAAATGCTTTATTTGCAGAAGTAGAAGCCGAAACATTACTGAACGAACGCGAAGCCCAGTTAACTAGGATGAAAGAGATGTATAAGGATACTCAGATTCAATAATCTTTGAATTTTGTTTGAGCTATTCAATTTCACTCAGCATAAAATAAGGATCTTCTACTGTGGGATCCTTCGTATTAATAAAGACCTGAGGATGACAACGTTTCAATTCAAGACTATTCCTTTTGAAATCTTTTAAGAAGGATAAACACTGGAGCAGCGATAAACGGTGAAGAATACGCTCCAGAAATAGTCCCAATAAGCAAAGCCACAGTAAACCAATGAATACTCTCTCCGCCCAAGAGCACTAGGGCCAACAACATAATAATAATAGTAGTTGAATTAGCTAATGAGCGAGAGATTGTTTGGGTCAAAGCACGATCAGTTATTTCTTCTACCGTTCCTTTAGTACCTCGGCGTTTCATTTCTCGAATACGATCAAAAACAACAATAGTATCGTGAACGGAAAAACTCATCGTAGTCAAAACAGCCGTAACAAATAATGTATCAACCTCTATTCCCTTCCAAGCTCCCAGAATAGAAAATATTCCAATAACAACTAAAAGATCATGGATTAACGCAACTATCGCGGAAATTCCATAAGTTACATTTTTAAAAGCATAAGCAACATATACTAAAATTCCGGTAATAGCTACTAATGCAGCTATCAAGGCCTTTTGTAATAATTCTTTACCTAATACAGGTCCGACTGTTTCATTTCGTAATAATTTTATTTGACTATTACTATCCTTTTGGAGTGTGTCTAAAAAGGACTTTGATTTATCTTCAATTTCTGGTTTAACTCTTAGTATATAGGTACCACCACCAGATTGTTGAACTCCCACTAATGGCAAAGATGCTTTTTGTGCTTCTTGTTCAAGAACTTGTTTAGTCATCGAGCTAGGAGCAGATAATTCAATTAGGGTTCCACCCGTAAAATCTACAGACTGCTTAAGCCCAAAACGCGCTAAAGAGATGAGCCCAGGAACGATAACCAGTCCTGAAATAAAGAAATATACCCAGATGTATTTAGAAAAACGAATCATTTTGTTTCCCTTTCTCGATATAGTACACGAATAAATGTACGGGTCACGATAATCCCAGTAAACAGTCCTACAATAACTCCTAAGAATAGGGTCACCGCAAATCCACGTACCAACCCTGATGTAGGGAGAAATTGCCAGTTAAAGGGATTAAATAAAATTAAACAGGTAATCATCGTGGTTATGTTTGCGTCACGAATACTTTCCCAGGCTTTTTGAAATGCGTGTTCCATAGCAATTTTCCAAGGCTTTCCTGCTCTTTTTTCTTCTTTATATCGTTCAAAAATAAGAATATTACTGTCTACAGCCATACCCATAGAGAGAATGAATCCAGCAATACCCGGTAAGGTTAAGGTTACTGGGATAGCTCTAAAAGAAGCAAAGGTTACTAATCCATAGGTTAATAATCCAAAAACGGCAATTAATCCCAAGACTCCGTATTGAGCAATCATAAATCCTGCGACTAATAATAACCCTATCACCCCAGCCATAACACTCTTAGTAACTGAATCCTGTCCCAAACTAGCTTCAACTACGCGTTGTTCGACAGGGTGAATTGGAACGGGTAACGCCCCAGCATTTAATTGAACAGCGAGTTGCTTGGCAGCTTCAGGGGTAAACCCTCCATTAATCACGCCATTTCCCCCAGTAATTTCTTGCTGTACAGTCGGACTAGATACTAGTTGCCCATCCAGGAAAATAGGAAGGAACTTACCAATTAATCGTTTAGTTAGGTCTGCAAATTTTTTACCACCTTCTTCAGTAAATTCCACAGCGACCTGAGGCTTTCCATCGGTACTACTATAGACAACTTGAGCTCGCTTTAAATCTTTGCCAGTTAAATTAGTCGGCTTTGTCATTTCAAATACGGAACTTGGAGTTGCAGAATTAGAGGCTATATCATCACGGAATTCACGAAATTCCAATTCGGCAGTTTGACCTATGACTGACATCGCCCGTTCTGTTTGCGTTATACCTGGAAGCTCTACAATTATGCGATAACTATCTCGTGCTACAGCTGTTTGGACTAAAGGCTCAGATACCCCTAAAAAGTTTACTCGCCGTTCGATAACACTTTTCGCTGATTCTAATGCGCTGATTCGATCTTTTGATTCGACATTTTTCATATCAGCCTCAAGAGTAACGTGTGTTCCTCCAGAAAGATCGAGGCCAAATTGAGTCGTAAAATTGCGTTGAATTTGAAATCCGAAAAGGTTGACATTAATCGAAAGTGGATTAATCACTCTATCTATGTGAAGTGGTCCGGCAGAAAATTTGAGATGATAATTTTCAGGAAGACTAATGGTTATAAGCACACCAATGAGAAATAAGAGAGCAATAAATAATCGCTTGGATTGGTATTTCATACTAATTAATAAGATCTTCTTCGCTTCCCACAATCATAACACGGGAACCGTGGAGAATAGATACAACAAACGGGTCTCTCCTACTTTTTCGGAATTGAAACTCCTCCTCTGTCATTACTGTGTATCCAAGTTCGACATCACGGCGAGCTTCTTCGGTTTTAATTATCACACCTAGTTCTGGAAGAACTACCGTACCTACCAGTAGTAAATCTATGTCAGTAGAGCTTTTTTTGGGAAGTCCTTTCAGATATCTTCCTGATATCATAACAAATTTTAATTTTCCTAACTTAACTTTTTGTTTCAAGATGTCGCCACCTAATCCTGCGGTCTTTCCGATCAGATAGATTAGTTCCTCGTACAAAGGATAATCTTTTCTAAACGAATAGAATAAACGATTTGCCCGTTGTTCTTTACTTACCATTCCTGCTTTTTCCATGTGAGATAATTCTCTTCTAACTGCATTAATTTCTTCATCTACCTGTCTCACAATTTCCCGCACATGAAAAATCTTCTTGGGATTTAACAAGAATAATTCCAATATTTTTATTCTCACACGGGAAATAATAATATCTTCAAGTATCATAGTTTACATGGGGCAGAGGCAGAAGTTATTAATAATTTACATTCGTTCCTACCGCTAACATATCAATCCAGATTTGACCTCTGTTTAGTTCAATCTCTTTTCCTTTGGTATCTACGAACTTCGTTCGTGCGCTTTTATCAATTTTTGTCCATTTTGCTTTGGTTACATTACCATCCTGAAATACCAAGGCATCACCAGTTCCTATATTTTCAAAAAACAGGTGAGCATGCTCATCCATGGAGGGAGTATACTTTGCAAACATCAAAATGACAACCTTTGGTGAAAGTTGTTCATCTGTCTCTAAATCCTTGTGCGCAACACCACCAGTAAATCTTTTATATACGTTCCCAGTAGAATCATACTCCCATTTCACACCATATCCAGAAGCCATTGATTCCCACGAATTATAAGCAATGGTCGTATTTGTACCTTTATCTTTACCGTCATCTTTAAACTTCCACTGTTGGAATTTCTTATCCCAAGCCACACCTTTTTCATCAACGTTAGTCCAATTTCTTTTCTGTTCTGCAAATTTATATAAGCCACTGGTTTCACATACCATAGTATGTTCCCAGGCCACATCATGACCTAATCGTTCTGTGTTTCGATAACAAACTGAATATTTAGATCCATCGTCTGCCTGTTGCTTATAGGGTAACCCAAATTGATCCATATCTTTGATCTTCCACTGCTCAATGCGACATAATGCTTTCGCTCTATCATCTACGGTAGGATCATCACAATTACCCGCACCTCCGACGTGATTGTACAACGCGTCATATTCTAATACCCAAGGAAGGTAATAGATACGTGCACTGCGAACAGGGGCGAGAACAAGATTCTCTGCTGCTGCGCCACAGTAAAATATTCCCATAAATCTAGTAATACCACCTTCGGCTACTGTTTCATAAACAATATCT
>JBGALL010000011.1:0-33267 GCA_044223895.1 Candidatus Woesebacteria bacterium | reverse complement strand
ACTCAATACTATTCTCACTGTTTTTTGATACAAGATTTTCTACTGAACTAGCTTTTAGCGCACTAAAAAAATCTTCTACATTTTTCTGTGACGCTGAGAAACTAGAAACTTTCCAAGTATTTGGTTCTTTTAGTAGTTCAAAATTTTCTTTATTGCTCTTGATAGAAATTTTCGTTGTTGAATTTTCTGTGATAGATGGAAATGGCAGCTCAGTATTTATTTCAGGAGTTGATGGATGTATTTTAGATTGTATTTGGGGATATATTGAGACTACGATAAGGACCAGGAAAATAACAGATAATATAACAAGAGTTTTACTTTTCATAGAATTAATATTTACGATTTCTTAAATTACGGCGTTTAAACCATCGAAATAAAACTACCCCAGCTGGTAATACAATAGCTACTAGCATGTTGCCATATTTTATGACAGAAGGTTCTACAGAACTCCTGAAGACTAATTTTGATGAAACATCTTGTTTTATACGGACATCCGCAAACGAATTTTGTTGGGCTAAGTATGATATCACACCCAATCCAAATGCTAAATTTTGCGGGTTGTTTTGAACGAACTGATCGATCATAAAATCTGAATCACCTATCACAATAAATTTTCCAGTATTATTTGATGTAGACTGCTGGGGACCAGAAGCAGAAATGACTATTTGTTGTGAACTTAAACCTTCCTTACTAAAGGTAGCAGCATTCGGCGATATATTTATCGTATCTTTCTGACTTGAAGCATAAGGACTTGTGGCTATCAAAGTCTGAGCAGTTAACCCATGTTTCCCTAAGACCGTGGTATCAGTAGCTAAAGATGCCGCCCAAGGAAAGGTGACGTAGGTTAATCGTTGAGTAATTGGTGAGTCTGTTTTGGCAGGAAGCCCTCGAATCCAAAATGGGTATGGGACTAAAACACTGACATCGTTCTGTCCTACTCTGATTGTTTCACTGGACCGCAGATCATATACAGCATTAGCCGAAACAGAGACTCCATAGTTTGCTATAAAATCAGAAAAATTATTTTGATTGAGAGTGGCTGTCAATGTTTGTGGATTAAAGGTATACATATCAACCATAAAGAAAACAGACTTACCACTCTGAAGAAAATTATTGATAGCAGTTCTGGTTGTCTGATCTATAGCTTGAGTTGGTCCGGCTATAACCAATTCAGCAGCATCGGAAGCTATTTGTGAAGAAGTACTATCAAGAGTGACTGTCTCAGTAATAAATTGTTTTTGAAGTTCCTGATTTAAGGTTTGGTAATCGCTAGCAAGATTTTTTTCTCCATGTCCTGAAAGAAAAACTATTTTCTTTTTACTTTTTGTAGTTAATTTTGCTATCAATCCGGTTAATTGATATTCTAAATCTCCCGTTTGTTGGATAAGTGGAATAGCCTCATGTTTATCTCCATAAGAAATTACCATTCCAACAAAACCGGTCTTTAATTGAAACTCTTCCTGACCGATAACATTAAATTGCACTTCTCTCACACCTTGTGATGTTGCTTCTGAAGAAATTTCAGGGTGATTTGAAGGGTCTTTTTGGATAACTGAAATATTCCCTTTACTATATTGTTGATAATCTCGTAATAAATCTCGTATATCACGAACTACTGGAGTTAATTGACTCGGTAAACGACTAGATGCATAAAAAGTAATGGTAACGATATCAGATAGATTTCCAATAATGTTTTTTGTTGAATTGGAAATACTGTAGGACTGGTTTTTCGTCAAATCTACTCTTCCGGGAATTCTTGATCCAAGAACGTTACTAACAACTGCAATTCCAATAAATAAAAATATTCCTAATTGGTAGCGTATGTAATAATCTTTTCTGTTTCCAAATTTTCTTTTGAGAAGCATCAGATACGCCAATGATAAAAAGATCACCATGAAAGAAACAAAATACCAAATATCCCGACTATCAATTACTCCTCTGGTTAATGAGGTTACATGTGACAACAGTGACAGCCGCTCCATCACAGGAATAATCACCAGTGGTAAATTTGCAGTCACAAAATCTGATCCACAAAGAATCAAGAAAAATGAAACACCTGCAGTAGCTAACATCGAGGCAATCGGACTAGTAAGTAAACTGGATAAATATAATCCTAAGGCTACTAGACTCCCCGATAGAAATATTCCCGATAAAAATTGACCTACAAACGCACCCCAGTCTAGAGTGCCGAACTGACTAAAACTTATGGCAATCGGTATGGAAAAAATAAGTGGGACAAAAACTAAAAACCATGATCCAAAAAATTTCGAAATAACAACTTCTAATTCAGTCACTGGATGAGTCAAAAGGAGTTCCAGAGTTCCTTCATTTTTTTCTTGAGAAAATACTCCCATGGTAACAGCAGATGAAAACAATAAAAGAAGCCACGGCAAATAATCGTAAAGAGTCCGTAAAGAAGTTTCTCCAATCAGAAAGACATTTCTAAAAAAGATAAACTGCCAAATTACTATGAACACAATAAGGGCTATGGAAGTAGCCGGTGTATCTATGTGACTAAGAATCTCTTTTTTAGTTAATGACAAAAAGGTTTTAAATCTAAACATATATTAATTATTTTTACTAACAGATTCAGTTAATACATGGAAAACATCTTCAAGCTGTTTTTCTTCTTCCGTAAGTTTCCAAATAATCCACCCTAATTTTGCAGCTTTTTGGGATAATTGTGGCTGAATCTTACTTGTCTTGGTAACTGTTATAATAGCTTGAGATTTTCCATCTTTATATTTCTTTACTTCCACATCTTCAACACCTTCAATTTTTTGTAATGTCTCTTCTATTTTCTTTCCTTCTAGTTCTACTATAATTTGTCGTTTTCCACCTGCTTTTTTTAATAATTCTTTCGGTGTTCCATCGGCTACCAGTGATCCTTTACTAATAATTAGCATTCGATTACAGACTGCCTCGACTTCTTGCATTACATGAGTGCTCATAATTATCGTGTGATTTTTGGATAGATCTTTTATCAGCGAACGGATCTCCGTTCTTTGATTTGGATCTAAGCCTTCAGACGGCTCATCTAAAATAAGAATTTTAGGTTTATGAAGTAGAGCTTGCGCAATGCCAACTCGCTGACGGTATCCTTTAGATAATTCTCGAATGGGTGCATAATAGACATCTTCAATTGACACACTATGCACTGCAAAATCTATTGCTTGTTGCCGTTCATATCCAGATAAATTTTTGAGATCTGCAGAGAAAGATAATTGTTCTGAGACAAGCATATCTTTGTATAAGGGATTATTTTCAGGAAGATACCCAATTGAACTCTGAACTTTGGTTGGATCTTCTAGAATTGAAGTTCCGAGAATATCTATTGATCCTGAATCAGGAGTATAAAATCCAGTCATCATACGCATGGTTGTGGTTTTTCCTGCACCATTTGGTCCTAAAAATCCAACAATTTCACCATCTTGTATGGTAAAGGATATATTATCCACAGCTTTAACATTTCCGAATGATTTAGTGACTCCTTGAAGAGTAATCATAAAAGATATTAATCATTGTATATAACAATTTTCTGCAATTTTTTCAATAATGTATAATACACATATTATGAAAGCATATATTTTTGAATGTATAGGAACATTTTTTCTCGTGTTAACAATTGCCTTAAGCAAAGACCCTCTGGCAATCGGACTAGTTCTTACATGTTTAGTCTATGCTGGGGCAAGTGTTTCGGGTGCTCACTATAATCCTGCCGTTAGCTTTACACTTTATCTCAGAAATATATTAACTTTGGAAAAATTAAAAGGTTATATTATTTCTCAGAGTTTAGGTGCGTTAGCTGCCGTAACAGTAAGTACTGTTATTTTTCATACAACCTTGCAAGTGCAACCAGGGGCAAGTATATCATGGCTAAGTGCACTAATTGCTGAATTTTTATACACCTTTTTATTACTTTCCGTAATTCTCCATGTTGCTGCCAGTAAAAAGACCCAGGGGAATAATTATTTTGGTTTGGCCATTGGAATTACCGTATTTGCGGGAGCAAAATCAGTTGGAGTATTATCAGGCGGTGCCTTTAATCCAGCCGTGGGTATTGCGCCACTACTAGCAAATATTTTTTTGAATGGTCGTCCGGTTGATCCCTCACTCTTTTTCCTCTATACTATCGGTCCAGTATGTGCAGCATTTGTCGCTGCATATGTTCATAGATATACACAAAATTAATTTTCTTCTACTATAATGAGGGTTTTTATACGTATAGTCTTACTATTTGTGGTAGGCATATTAAGTTTCTTTATTGTCTCCACTACACATGGTGAACAAATTGTGTCGCAAGTGACACCAGCAAGGCCGACTCCCACCTTTCGTCCATTCCCGCTTTTTACAATCCGGCCTATGCCTTCAGTTACACCAACACCCCCACCCCAGATACCCTTAACTGGTTTTTGTATACAGGTACCTGTGCTGATGTATCACCATATTGAGAATCTCGCTCAGGCCGCTCGAGAACATCATGAACAATTAACCGTTGACTCAGCTATTTTTGACCAACAGATGAAATATCTTGTTGACCAAGGATACAAGTTCATAAGTGTTGAAACTCTGGTGAACGCCATTCGAAATAAACAAACAATTCCTGGTAAATCAATAGCTGTTACCTTAGATGATGGGTATGACGATGCCTATGAATATGCCTTTCCTATAGCCAAGAAATACGGGGTTTTATTAAATTTGATGATTCCTACTGGTTTGATGGAGAATGCTGGATATTTGCAGTGGTCTCAAATCCAAACGATGGTCTCATCCGGTCAAGCTAAAGTATATAATCACACCTGGTCACATGCTTCTCTACCATCTGACCCTATCGACAAAGTTATTTCCGAAGTAACTACGGCTCAGAACCAACTTGAACAACGATTTGGTATAATTCCCAAAATTCTTATCTATCCTTATGGGAATTACAATGGATCAGTAACGACAGTTATCCAACAATTAGGATATGTTGCGGCTATTTCTACAGAGAATGGGACGACTCACTGTGAATCTACGATCTTTGACTTACATCGTACAAGAGTAGGCAATGTTCCATTATCTACTTATAATTTATAAACATTATATAGCCAGTTGATTACCTTCAATCATTGACATCACAATATGTTCTAGCGTCTTTGTCAATTCATCCAAAGAAATAGTTCCAGCTTCTTGTTTGATTACTTCATCTAATTGATCTGTGTATTCATTTGTTACGTTGTCCATGTATCCTCCTTCATTAATTAGTCTTACTTTACCTACTATAGCTTTGATTAAGCTGAAAATAAGTATATTTTTTGTAAGAATTAGATAAGAATAGAAGGTAAATTTATTCTATGGAGAGGATAGTATACGTTTTTATGCCCACCGGAACGACTACAGTTACCGTTTGCCCAACATGTCTATTCATTAAGGCTTTCCCGATGGGTGAAAGATGAGAAATAGTCTTTTTTGATGGATCAGATTCATAACCGCCAACAATCATATAGGTTTCTTCTCTGCCTCCATCCGATATACGAACTGTATTTCCGATATCTACATGATCTGTACCTGATGATGACACGATCCGCCCTAACTTGCGTAAACGATCCAAGCGTCGTAACTGGGCATCAATAAATGATAACCGTGCTCGAGAAGCTTTATAATATCCATTTTCTGACAAATCGCCCATTTCTCTGGCTTTTCTTAAATTTTCAACTGCACTTGGTCGTTCTTCCAAATATTTTTTTTGTTCTTGCAAGACATTTTCATAACCTTCACGGGTAAAAGGAATTGTCGTTTCTTTTTTTACAAAGATTTTTTTCATATAGTATTATTTCTGTTCAAATATAGTTGGACCTATATATCGGAAACAAGGAATTTTTTTACCGTCTACTTCTATTGTTTCAAAAAACATTTTTACGGGTTTAATCCATAATGATTCTGACCCAAACTTTTTACTGGTAAATAAGGCTTTAAAGAGCACAAATTCTTCTAGACTTTCACTTTCTCTGGCAATTCCGATTACAGCATAGTAATTCCCCTTAAAGTGCTGATATGTGCCTTTTTTAAGTTTTCGTTTCATATCTTCCAGCTAAGGATAATTGTACAGCTCTTTTGTTAAATATTCTTTTCTCATACCGTTGAACAATTATATAGGCAGTAGTTGCATAAATAATTCCTGCCAAAACATCAACGAAATAATGTTCACCTAAATAAATGACAGAGAACCACACACCAAAAACATAGAGAAGAGAAACATAGGATAATATTTTAGATTTTTTACGTATAAATAGGAAAATAATCCACGGGTATGCTGCATGCAGTGACGGAAAAGCTGCCACCAAATTAGCACCAAAAAATTTATATATAGAAGGAACGGATATAGGGTGAGCAAATGACGCATACACCTGATCCATAATTTTACTCAATGGAGGCAGGTATCCTTGATTACTGGCCATCCATGGTGGTGTTGCAGGGAAAATTATATATGTAAAGAACGCTAAATATGACAAGATAAGAAAACCCGAGGTATAGGATTTGAAATGTTTCCTGTCATTTAGCCAAAAAACAAAGGCAATAAACATTGGGATAATAAAATGTGATGAGTATAAAATTACTGATAAATAGTCATACCATTGGAGTGATTGAGAGTTAAAAAGGACTTCTTGGAATTTTACTGAAGGGATATATCCAAAAATAAACTTGTCAGCGACGATCATAGGCATAGTATGAGCTCTGATGGTTAAATCAGGGATAATTCCTCTGAGATATTCGTATCCAAACAAAAAAAGTAGTACTGGCACCCAGTCCCATAAAAATTGTTTTGTTTTACCAATGAGGATGATAGCTATAATTGCAAATGCAAAAAATTGATCTGGGGAAAACCACGCACGGTGATAAATCATGTAACAACTTATTGCAATTATATAAACTATCGGAAAAATGACTATAAGATTATCTTCACATTTATCTTTAAATTGTTGCAGTTTTTCAAGAAATATTTTTTTCATTGACGTATTTAACTTGTAAAAGTAGTAGCTTAAAATAAGCTGAAATATTTTACAAATTATTCATGATAGGATGAAATAGCAATGGGAAAGAAAACCAAATTTTTTTTCAGTATTTTGAGTATTTCTATATGTTACCTTCTGTTTTTTGAAATACAACAGGTACGTCAATCCACTATTATTTCTCCTTTAGCAGAAGCTAAATCTTTGCCTTCTCTAACACCATCCCCAACTCAGAAGGCTCAATCGGCTTTAGCTAACCTGGTAACAAACGAACTGAATGACAGTGATGGTGTGTTTGGTATTGTAATACAAAATCTTAAAACACACGAGCAGTACAAGCTAAATGAACATAAAGTTTTCGAACCAGCAAGTTTATATAAGTTATGGGTTATGGCTACCGTTATGGATCAAGTTGATAAAAAAACCCTATCATTTGATCAACGTATTAGCGATAGTGTTCAAAGTTTAAATACAACCTTCAATATAGATCCTGAGCTGGCTGAATTAACTGAAGGAACTGTGAGCTTTACAGTTGAGGATGCATTAGAACAGATGATTACTATTTCTCATAATTATGCTGCTCTGTTATTAGGGCAAACCGTACGTCTCAAAACGGTCCAAAATTTCTTGGATGAAAATGGCTTTATAGAATCTAAGTTAGGAGAACCTCCTGAAGCAACGGCTTCAGATATAGCTGAATTTTATGAAAAACTATACACCAATCAGTTAGTAAATAAACAATCATCTCTCCAAATGATAGATTTATTAACACGACAAAAGCTGAACAACAAAATTCCTAAATACATTCCTTCAGGGATAAAAATTGCTCACAAAACGGGAGAGTTAGGAACTTATACTCATGATGCAGGTATCATTTATGGCCCAAAAACAGATTATATACTGGTAATACTTGCTGATAATGATATACCTACGAATGCTGAAGAAACTATTTCTAACCTATCAAAAAGAATATATAAATACTTTGAAGAATAGAAAAAGAGACTATCCATTCCTCAGAACAAATAGTCTCTTTTTTCTAAAAACTTACCAATTTCTTCCACCTCTATCGTCTCTATCCCGGCCACGACCGCCTCCACCTCTGTTAAAACCGCCTCCACCGAATGATCTGCCACCGCCTCCTCGATTTTCTCTTGGAGCTTGTGGACGTGCTTCACTTACGTTAATAGCACGGCCATCAAGACTTTGGCCATTCAATTGATCAATAGCTTTTTGAGCTTCTTCTGGAGATGACATTTCTACGAATCCAAAACCTTTGGATTTGCCAGAAAACTTATCCATAATGACAGATGCTGAAACAACATTGCCAATTTGAGAAAAGAATGCGTGTAGACTTTGATCGGTAGTACCCCAGGAAAGTCCCCCGACGAATAACTTGTTTGACATGATTAAATTTCACCTCCCTAATTTTATCTCCTTTTTGTACCGTAACCTCAGTCATATTCTGTTCGGGGGAATACGAATGAACGAAACAGGTGAAAAGAGAATAGGCTTATTTTACCTTATCCTATTGTGATTTATCAAACTTTGATTTACAGTAGATAGCATATTTCCTATGTTTTTACTCTAGGGGAGTATATTTTCCTACGTGTAACTCCCGCACGACTCTCCACACACCCGCCAAGGATAGCATATGAACCAACCTACTCCTGAGGCTATTTCTAGAGCTGTTCCTGATTGTAAAACCTTTTGCCCTGGTACATGTTGTGATTTTCATAGTTCAGGAATGAGGTTTGAGGGGAATATTTTCGATCTCTCCCATGTTCCTGAGGACCAACAGACTCAGGTTCAAATGTTATTTAAAATGGCTGGGTTTGAAAAGAAAGTAAAAAATTGGGATTCAGTGGAAGCTACGGGAAATTTTTCGTTTCAACGGTTTGGAAGAACATTTGAAGGAACCCTGGGTAAAAATGGCGATATTGCATTCACTGCAGTAACAACGCCTCCTTCTGGGACAGATATCCAAACCCAACTTGCAGCAGTTCCCACCTTAGAAACGGCTCAGCCTGTTCCAACAGTTTTCCCCCAAGAACCTTCTATTCATTCACCCACCAAGGAGCCAGAGATGAGGCAGATGGTGTATCCAGAACCTGTGGTAGGAGTGGTAACAGAACCTCCTACTATTGAAGCTTACCAACCTGAACCCATTGGGCTGACAGCAGAGCAACCTAGTTTAGCAGTAAGCTCACAAATTTCTCCGGAAGCATCTACCCAACTTTTTTATGAATCAAGACCAAATCTGCTCGACAAAAAATTGTATATATCAACGATAAACGATAAATCTACGGTAAGAACCCAGATTCAAGAAGACACAATTCATAATCCAATTATTATCGGACCTCAATACATATCTTTTATTCAAACAGAATTGGTACAACAATCTTCAGATATTCCCCTTCCGCCTAAAGAGCCAATGGTGCAAAATGGAAATATTCAACAGGTTGAGTTCATAAGACCAGCAGTGGATACGAACAATGAAACTCCCTCTCCAAACATATCGACAGATATGTATGCAGTGACTGATATACCTCAAATTATAGATTTAACCAAATCAACACAAGTAGACAGTTTAAAAGCTGAGACAGCTATTCCCCTTTTAGAGACTTCTGAAGAATTTTCTGCAACTTTTTTTGAACCAAATCAAATGGCAACAGAAATCCGGGGTGAAGCTAGTACTAAACATATCCAACGCGAGAACCCCTCGATACTACTTACAGAAGAAGAGACAATAGCATGGGAACAGTATGTAAGTGACAATACAACGAATGATGTCGAATTCTTTCCCTTTATCGTCCCTGACACTGGAGAAAGTTACCTGCAAGGACAGCAGCGTTCAAATCAGATAGATAGCCAAACTGCTGTTTCGGAATCTTCGTCACCAATGAATCTTCATGAGGTTTTTGTCGAAGTCATTAAGACTCATACAGAAGCCAGGAAAAAATTATTTGATTTCGTAGTCATTCTTTCGGAAAAACCATCTCATGAACCTGAGCGCACGTTTGTAACTGAATCATCACTACTTCGCCAGCATTTCGCAGACATCTCAACTGAGAATTATTCACCACCTAACCAAGAATGTATCCAGATAATAAAAGTACCCGAAATACCTCCTCAGGTGGTTAAACAATTTTTGATTGCTGCAGAGAGTGAATTAGCAGAGACTCGTGGGAGTATTAACTTTGGGTTAGAAAAACCGATGTTAGAAGAACACAAAGAAATTTATGAAATAGTTGAAGACGATCACACATATATTTTTAGCATCGTAGTAGATAAAGATAATCAGATAGAAATAATTGCCGAATCAGAAGTCAAAAAAATCATCGCCAAACGCCTGAAAAAATATCTCCCAATCCATGAAGAAAATGAATTAACTCCTGAGGAAGATGGGAATCAGATAAAAATGACGCCCCAGAATTCAACTACAGATACACAATTAGGAATATTACTTCTAGCATATTTATATCTTGTACAAATTATTTATTCAGCTGTTAGCATAACTACTTTAAATGGATAAACTATATTAGTTTTTTTAAAAATCAGTTTATATCTGTAGTTGATAATAATGTAACTAAATAGTTTTTTCAGGGAAATTAATTGTAACCGTTGTACCCTTATTTTCTTTACTATTTATAACTATCTCCCCTTTCAACTCTTTTGTTACTATCGATTTGCTTATAGATAACCCTAATCCCGTGCTTTTATTATATTTTTTAGTTGAAAAAAATGGTTCAAAAACATGCCTTAGGTTAAAACTTGAAATGCCTTTACCATTATCAGTAACTTTTAGTTCAACAGTATTGTTAGAACTGTAAACTGAAATTGTCACAATCTTTTCTTTTTCAGTATATTCAAGATAGGAATCTATTGCGTTTGACACTATATTACTGACTAGTTGATGAAATTTAATAGGATTATTAAAAATTTTTGTTTTCTTGTCTGGTATAAATTTAAGATAAACATGTGCTTTTCTCGCCTTGTAAGACAATATATTTATGACTTGATTAATTTCTTCTTCAAGTATAAATTCTTCGCATATATCCTGATTATTAATATGTTTTCCTGCAGCAGAGATAAACTCTTCCATATGGTTTAGACCGACCTGCGCTCTTTCCAACAGCTCTCTTGTCTCTGATAGTTTTGAAATATTTTGCTTGTTTAATTCTTGTAAATTTAACGAAACAAGCTGGACAGAATTAGAAAAGTCATGAAAAAACCCTGAAGCCATCTTACCTAACTCAGCAAATCGGTACAGTTGTGTAGTTTCTTCTAACTGTAACTTACGTAGCTCACTAGTGCGTTCTTGCACTTTTATTTCCAATAAATTTCTTTCTTTTTCCAGCTCAGACTCAGATATGCGTGCTCTTTCTAGGGCTTTTTCACTCTCTCTGTTAAAAAGCCAAGATACAACTGCAATTATTATAAATATAACGCTAAATATGATGATATCTACTATTGAAACAGGATGATTTTTCCAAGATTGTCGAAAAAAGATAATATTTTGTTTATTTAAAATTGTTAATATATTCAAAATAAAAATTGTTGTGATGGTAACAAGAATTGCAGTTTTTGAACTTAAAAGTATTCCTGACATTACGACAATTAATGCATAAATTAGTAAAGCAACAGGCATATCAGGTCCCCATGTATAGACAGCTTTAGTAATTAATACAAAATAAAAACCTAACCAGACCAACGAGACAATATAGGCTTTACCTTTTTTAGAAAAAATTAAACAAATTACATAAAAAAACAACGTGCACAAGATAGTTAATGAAGAATTTCCATCTCTTGAAGTTTTAACAAAAAAATCAAACAAAAAAGTTATTATGAAAGCGGTTAGAGACAGGAATATTGAAGATACTAATAATATATTGAGAATATATTCTCTACGTTGAGATTCTTTATTAAGTGAAGATGGACTTATTAACCTAAAGAATAGATTAACTAAAATATTAAGGAATTTAATGAAATTTTTTTTTATTTTTAAATATTTATAAGATTGATAAAAAATTAACATGAAGTAAAATGTTTTTTTATTCTTCAATTTTATATCCATAACCGTGGATTGTTTTTATTAATTTCTTTTCAAAATGTCTATCTATATGGTCTCTTAAATATTTAATATGCACATCCACTATATTAGTTACTGAATCGTTTGCACTGTCCCAAATATGATCTAAAATCATTGATCTAGTAACGACTCTCCCAGCATTTCTCATCAAATATTCTAATAAATCCATTTCTTTACGCTTCAAAACGACTGTGAGTCCTTTCCTTGAAGCTTTCCTTTTTGATAAATCTAGAGAAAGATCTCCTACGGTTAAGACTGTTTCACTCAAAGATTTAGAAAATCTTCTATTTAAAGCTTCAATTCGTGCCCTTAATTCCTCTATGTCAAATGGTTTAGTAACATAATCATCAGCACCACTATTGAGTGCTTTTACTTTATTACGAATTTCTAAATTACTAGTTAATATTAGTAATGGAATATCAGGATTATTTGCTCTTATCTTTCTACAAACTTCTATGCCATCAATATCTGGAAGGATGTAATCAATAATAATGCAGTCATATATATTTGTTTGAGCAAGATACTCACCCTCCGTCCCAGTAAAGGCTAGTTCCACAAGATAATAATCTTTCAGAACGTGTTTTATAGTGAAGGCAGTTTCTTTATTGTCTTCTATTAGAAGAATTTTCATAAAAACTTTATAATAAACTCAACTGTAACAGTATAAATAAATGACTATTAAAAATAAATTAAATAATTGAGTCGAAAATATTTTATGAGCTCTCTAACACATGTTTTATCAATAAACGATGAGAGCCGGAAGTAATGGCAGCTCATCAAATAAGAAAAATCCCGCTACTCTTGCCACTCGGCAGAGCCGAAGAATCAACCTCAAAACCCAACGAGAATACGATTAAGAAATTACTTCCTGGAATTAGTATACTTATCAATTAGCCTTTTTTGTCATGAATTCTAGTAGAAAAATCATATTATTTTCTTGCTTGTGTAATCCTGAAATTTCCTCAAAAGATACTTTGGAAATCTCTAAAATATTAGAGAGAATATACCCTTGATAATAAGCTTGGACAACAAGCGGATGAATATAGTATTTCTTACTCGTATTCGGCTTATTTCGCAAATGTGAGGCAACATTTTTAATAGTTTCAACTATATTTTCTTTTATAGTCTTTTCATCTTCAGGTATTCCCAATTTATCAAACATTACTGCAGCTAATAGTGAGCCTGCCCACGTACGAAAATCTTTAGCAGTAACATCTGCAGATGTTAACTCCTTTAAATATTCATTCACATCATAAGAAGAAATCGATTCTATTTTTCCATCCGCATCAACATATTCAAAAAGATCCTGTCCTGGAAGCTCCTTACATTGTCTAATTATTGCAGCTATTTTTTTATTAGAAAATTTTACTTTGTGATAAACCCCACTTTTTCCTTTAAACTGAAAAATAATATTTTGGGTGTCAACGATAGTTGCATGTTTGTTTTTTAGGGTAGTTAAACCATACGATTTATTTTCCTTCTCATATTCTTCATTGCCTACTCTTATCAACGTGTTTTCAAGTAACCATACTATTGCTGCAATAACTTTCTTTCGAGGTAATCCACTTGTTGATAAATCCTGTTGAATTTGTTTACGAATAATCGGCAATTGGTTGGCAAACGCTATCAAATGTTCAAATTTACTTTCCTGACTAATTTGATTCCATAAAGGATGATATCTGTATTGTTTCCGTTTCTTTGCATCGTAGCCAACTGCTTGTAAATGTCCATTTTTATAGGGACAAATCCACACATTCGTATAGGCAGGGGGAATAGCTAAACCATTAATCCGTTCTATAGTTTTTATATCGGTGATACGTTGTCCCGAAAAGTCAAAATAATCGAAACTGTTACCATGAACTTTACGAGTATAACCCGGCTTTTTATCAGAAGAATAACGCAAATTTACCTGTTCTAACAGCTCTTCTGTTGACATATAGACTAGTATACTCCTTTAAAAAAAGATATACTCACCTCTCCTGCCAATGTATATATATGTTGGAATCAGGACTATCTATCGCTGCACTTGTCTTTCTTCTCTCTACATCGTCAATTCCTGGTGACCATAATTTCCTGACGCAAAAAAATTACTCTTTGTTAAATAGAAATAAAAATATTCAGATTAATACAGTCTTCGCTGACAATATTCTACTTACCCTTGCTTATATGAGAGGAATTGTTCAAAAAGGTCATCCCATTTCTTGGGACGCAGTACGCGCTCCTTTTTCGTACGGGTTCGTATTACAACCAGGAGAGACGTTTGCTTTTCATGACAGTGTATCTGATAAATATAGAAAATCTCTAAAGCAAACCACAAACGCCCACTTTATCGCAGACGAAGGATTTAAATCAGATGGCTGGCTCGTAGGTGATGGAGTTTGCCACTTAGCCTCATTTTTGAAGGTTGCTGCAGAAGACGCAGGTCTAGAGGTACATGTACCCTCCAATCACAACTTTGCCGCCATAGCAGATATACCAAAAGCTGATGGTGTGTCTATTTACTACACTCCAAAAAGTGAGCTAACCAGTAGTCTCCACAATTTATATATAACGGATTCAGTTTCTCAACCTATTGCTTTTCTTTTTGAATACAACAATTCATTACTTACTATATCAGTCACTAAAATTCCCTAATTTATTGCCTTTACATCAGAGAAATTTTCACATACGCTAGATAGGTGAAGAAAAAAAAGCCCCTCAAAGTAAAAAAAACCTCTCATAAAGGAATTAAGCCTCAAAATCCGTTAAAGAATATATTTCTTTGGATGAAAGGTGCTACCGCTGTATTTTTTCTCGCAAGTTTCTTATTTATCACTATTCCGAAATATCAACCGTTAGTGTGTGGGAATAGTATAAGCTGTGCAAATGATTTATCAGGTATGATTGAGAATGGAGCTCTTGGTATTTTTAATAATCAACCTATAAATGTACCGAATATAGACAATAGTATAGATCCTCCAGCACCTGTTTTGGGTGCAGAGACTGCGGTCGGCGACAAACACATTTATGTTGATTTATCTACCCAGACATTAACTGCATATCAAGGTAGTACCATGTATATGAAAACATTGATTTCATCAGGAAAATGGCATCCAACCCCGACAGGAGACTTTACTATCTGGGTTAAACTAAAATCCACGCGTATGTCCGGAGGCACAGGAGATGATTATTACAATTTGCCAAATGTTCCATACACAATGTTTTTTTCGAACAGTGAGGTTTCCAAAGCTGCAGGATTTAGTTTACATGGTGCCTATTGGCATAATAACTTTGGACATCCTATGAGTCATGGATGTGTAAATATGAGAACAATAGATGCAAAAAAACTCTATGAGTGGGCATCTCCAGAAACGAAAAGTAACACAACCTATGCCAGTAATGAAAACCCAGGTACTGTGGTAACAATCTATGGCCAAGCACCATTATAATTCTATGTTTACAACCAAAAACGAACACTTCACGTTGTTTATTTTTTTGATTGCTGCCTGTGCTGTGGTGTTTACATATGCAGTCAGGACATTCAAGAACCCATTTCAATCAGAGAATTCTGTCGTACTTCCCTTTGCTCCAGTAGTACCGACACCATTAGTCACGCCTAAGCCTGCAGATATAAGCGAATTTCCAGCTTCCGATGGTAAGAAAAACCTGACCATGGAAAAGCTAGAAAAAAACACAATAGACTCATATATGTTTTCTGTATCAACTATTGAAAACCCCGAAAAACAACTAGTGTTTACAAAAGATGAATCAAAAGACACAAGTTTATCAGTACCTTTTAATGCTTGGTCTCCAAATGATGCACATTTCTTTTTGAGACAAACAGCTGGACCTGTGACTAATTATTTTGTATTTAATTCTAATGGTAAGGAATTTTCAGCTGATAAGAAATTTGTTAACGTCACTGAATATTTCCAAGAAAAATATCCTGATTTGGTTATAGAAGATGTCACTGGATGGGCAGGAGACAACCTTTTACTGGTAAATACAAAAACAAAAGAAGGAGAACCTGGATATTCGTACTGGTTTACCGTTACTACTCAGACATTCACCAGACTCTATACCCATTTTTATTAATTCTCTTCTTTACGCAATTCTTCCCCAGATAATTTTTTCTTCTTATCCTAGGCATGTAGTATTAATTCAAAGGAGGAAATATGCTACAAGGAAAACATCTCAGAGGAGTTGGAGCAAAAGAACAAAGGGAATATGAACACATCAAAGATTCTGCAGAAAAATCAGATAGATATGGGAAACGTGCTGCAGAAGTTGCTGCCCGAACAGTATTGAAACAACACAAATTACACCATCATCACCCAGGACAATAAACAAATATTTCATGATACACTGTCAACATGAAATATATCGCTTTGCTTCGAGGGGTAAATGTTGGAGGAAATTCCATTGTAAAAATGTCAGATCTTAAAGATTTGTTAGTTGCAGAAGGATTCACAAATGTTTCTACTTATATAAATAGTGGTAATGTTATTTTCGAATCAGCTGAACACGATAAAACAAAACTTCTCAAAAAAATTGATACTCTACTACTCGAAAAATTTTCTTTAAAAAAAACAGTTGTATTAACAGCCACACAATTACACCATATTGCTGATCAAATTCCTCTCACTTGGAAAGATGAGGATATTAGAAAATATATAGCCTTCGTAAGAGAGCCGTTTACACCCGAAGATGTGATAAAAGAAGCCGAACTCAAAGACGGTATTGATTTCATCGAAAAAGGCCCTGGAGTTGTATACATGAGCACCAAAATGGAAGGAATAACCAAGACCAAATTTACAAAGCTAATCGCCACGAAAATCTATAAGGAAATTACTATGAGAAATTATAATACTGTCAAAAAACTTCTTACTCTTGTTGAGAAAAATTAACTTTTAATCCCAGACCAAAGACAGCAATCATAATTAGTTGACATCCAATACATACGGGACACAAAACATGTAACTGAAAAATTTCTATAAAACCTATCCAGAGACAGAACAACAACCCAAATGAGGACATCCCTAAAAGCAACTTCTTTTTATACAATATCGAAGAAGCAAGAATAACGATATAACCAACCAATCCAAATATTGGTGTTGGTATTCCAAAAGTTTTAGATACTTCTCCAGAAATTATTGCATCACAATTGATCGTACTATTTATGCTACACGGTTGAAATGAGGGACGAAATATCTGTTCCCATAAAAGGAAAACTGACAATAATATCCCGCAAATAGAAAGTATTTTGATATATAAAAAATATTTTGATGTTTTCATATTTTTATGACAATAATGCCCCTCCATCTACAACTATTTGTGTTCCCGTCATATATGACGACATATCGGATGCCAAGAACAAAGCAACTTTACCGATTTCATCTGACTCACCCATTCGTTTCATAGGGATTTTACTTAAGAAAGCATCCATAACTTTATTCATATCTACCCCATCTGGCATTGGCTGCTGCATTTTTTGGACACCTGGGGTAGCTACTCCACCTGGTGCAATTGCATTCACCCAAATGTTATGAGCTGAAAGTTCTAGTGCAGAATTTTTGGTAAACCCCCAAACGCCGTGTTTAGAAGCATCATAATGTGCGAGCCCTACCATAGAAGGATGGAGCGCATCTATTGATGTGATATTTATAATTTTTCCGCCTTTACCTTGCTTAATCATCTGTTCTGCAGAATATTTGGTACAGAGAAAAACTCCTCTAAGATTTATTGTTATAACGGATTCAAAATCACTTGCACTCATTTTCATAATGGGAGTATTTGGGAATATGCCTGCGTTATTAACCAAAATATCAACGGTTCCAAATTGAGATACTGTTTCTTCTACCAAATGCTTAACGTCTTCTTCTTTTGAGACATCAGCTTTTATACCTTTAACATTCCACCCCTTTACAGTTAGTTGACTTACACTATTATTCACTTCAGTTTCATTCCGACTGGCTATCACTACTTTTGCTCCTGCCTCTGCCAACCGGTAAGCTATTCCATAACCAATTCCCACCGCACCAGTAACAATAGCTGTTTTATCCGATAAATTTAGCAATTGAGCATTAGATAACATATCCATAAACCTCCTTTATAAAACAATATTTTGTTTTATTCCTAATATATATTGATTAATATTTTTAATAGTCACATCGAGTATTTCTTTAAGGGCTTCTTCACTGTTAAAAGCATTGTGTGAAGTAAAAATAACATCTTCTCTATTTAACAACACATGGTTGAGTAATTGTATTTCCAAATTTCCTTTTTGTAAGAATTCTTCAGTTAGTAACTCTCGTTCTTCCTTTAAAGCACCTTCTTCTTCCAAGACATCCAATCCAGCGCCAGCTAATATTCCCGTTTTTAAACCCTCTAGTATGGCATGTGTTTCTACTAATTGGCCTCGAGAAGTATTTATGAGAATGCTCCCCTTTTTGAAAAGATTAATGTTTTCTTTATTAATTAAATGAAAGGTATCTTTTGTAGAAGGCACATGCAGAGAGATAACATCAGACTGAGAAAGTAAATCGTTTAAACCAACATAAGTTATATGTTGAGTATTTTCGCCTGGGTGACGGGTAAATACTAATACCTTCATTCCAAAACAGATAGATAACTCTATAACTTTTTTCCCAATTTCCCCTTCTCCAATAATTCCAATCGTCTTTCCAAATAAATCAAATCCCTTTAAGCTATTTAGATGAAAATTTCCATGTCTACTTCGCTCCACTGTGGGTATTAATTTTCTACTGATGGCCAATAAAAGTGCGAAGGTATGTTCAGCCACAGTATGGGCCCCATAGGATGGCACGTGGACAATAGTTATACCTCGTTCTTTACAATAGTTGAGATCTATATGATCATACCCAGTTGATCTGGTGGCAATTAGTTTTAAATTTGGAAATTTTTCAAGGATTTCTTTATTTAGTGTGGAATATATGAAAGGTGAAATTATCGAAGCTGAATATATTTCTTCATCACTAATGTCTTGTATTTTCTCTTTCTTAAAAATACTGTTTTGCCCTTCAAAGGACTTCTCTAAATATGTTTGTTCCCATTCTTCAATTTCAAAAAAAATTATTGATTCCATATTATCTCTTTTTCTGTTCAAGTCTTTTATACAGATACATACTTATAATTATGACACTAAATGCAGTAAGAGACATAACCGGTATTGTTATGAATCCAAAATAACCAACATGCTTCGTTGTACATGAGGCACCGAGAATACATGGAGCTATTGATTCTGGAAGAACGCCATTTTGAAGCAAAGCATGATACAAAGCCAGAAACCATCCAATTACACTCATTGGAAGAATGTAGGAATAAATTTTTTTATCTTTTCTGAGAATACCAATTGCCAGTAACAATACTAAAGGATACATAAATATTCGTTGATACCAGCACAAGATACAAGGTGTATAGTGCTTTATTTCGCTATAATAGAGGCTTCCAGAAGTAGCTAGGATACTTTGTACCCAAGCCAAATAGATGAATATACGGGCTTTCATAGGTGAATTATAACTATCTCAGTATATATCCCATGTGATTTAAATCACATGAGGAGCTATAATTCAGCTATGGAATCAGCTATAAAAGAAAAAATACTCGCCTTCTGCCAGAAATATCCTCATAAATTTTCTAAAAAAAATGAGAAATTGTTGGGACCAGAAAAATCAACTGAAGGGGTTTTCATTCTCCTTGAGGGGGCTGTCCGCATGTTCACCATATCAAAAGATGGAATAGATCTTTCTTTAAATCTGTATAAACCAGTATCTTTTTTCCCGATGGAATGGGTTTTAAATGATACGACAAATAAATATCACTACGAAACACTTATAGACTCTACCTATGCCTTAGTTCCGAAAGAAGATATGAAAACATTTCTTGAAGAAAACAGTGATATTCTTATGGATTTGCTACAAAGAATTTATAAGGGATTAGGAGGGTATTTTTTAAGAATGGAATCTCTATTAACTAATAATGCCTATTTTAGAATTGTAATCCAATTGATTATTCAGTACAGACGCTTTGGTGAAGATATAAAACTTACCCATGCTCAGATAGCATCATTGACCGGTCTTTCTAGGGAGACAGTGACGAGAGAAATAAAAAAACTTTTTGAGAAAGATATACTTATTCATGATAAACATACCTTTAGAATTATTGATGTGCACAAACTTGAAACTGAACTTCAATGAACATACTAATTTACTCTATGATGCTTACTTGTTAATTCCTGAAGTTGTACTCGTCTTTTGATTGATCTGTTCCTCAGTAAGAATTATCCAGGGTGAACTATCTGGATTGGCAGTCGAAGCAGCTGGACTATCTCCTTGTGTCCACCATTTTGCTTGATAGGGTATGCCGTTAAATAAAATTCTTTGACCTGCATCATAGATCTCCGTTCCTGACCAAATTGGATATGTTCCCGGTGGCAGAGTAAATTGTTTAATAGGTTTTTCTCCCGGCAAAACAGGGCCGACAAGTTGCCAAGGCGTTTGCCAAGACTGAAGCACAGGGTTATCGGGAAGATCGCCATTTGTCCACCATTTGGCTTGATAAACGTTATGATGCCAGACCACTTTGGTACCTTCTAAATAGGTACCGGATTGGGTCCAGATCTGATAGGGACTTTCCTCAGGATTATCAGGTTTTTGTTCTATTTCTGGATCTTCCTTGGTTAATAAAGCAGCATTTTGTTGTATGGTACCGGTGAAATTTACCGAAAGAAGAGTGCTGAAATGGTTTTTTTCTTGTTTGATACCACTACAGGAATCAGAAACTATGGACGTATTTACATAATTCTCACCGCACTGAATATCTCTGTTTGCAGACCATATAGATAGTCTCGCAATGCGTTTAGATATAACAAATTCATTCAATCCTTTAGCATCCTGCAAGGTGAATATTTCATCTGCAATGTCGTTTTGGCCTATCATAGGCGTTGCTCCAATTTTCGCCCAGATAGATGCTTCATTCAGATTTATACCAGCTTGTTTAAAGATAATTCCTAGTTGTCGATGTGTTTCGTTAAGTGCCTGTTCAGAGGCTAGCTGCATTGTATATTTTTTGTCACGACTATTCCCGTAGTCCATAGTCATAACATTTACACCAGCTAGATCTACCTTATTGGTGAGCATTTCAGCTACCGCACGGGTTCCATCTTCTGAAAGTCCTTGAGGTGTAACTGGTAAGGTAACCCACACAGCTAATTTTTTATTTTGTGCACGTAGAGATTTTTGAAGTTCAGAAATGACAATAGCTCTTCGCTTTATTGACTCAGTTTGTTTTAATGCATCCCCTTCAATATCAAAATCAAGAGTATCAACAGAATATCTACGGATAACTTCTTCGTAAGCATTTTTTAATTTCTCTGTATCTGTACAGGTAATGGCTAATTCAGAATTAAGTGCTCCACCAAAGGAGATAGCAATGGTCCCTTCTTGTTGCTTGAAACGGGCTACTCGTCTATCAAAATCTAGTTTTGCATTCGCATCATCGAGAGTATATGCATTTCCCCAACTTGGAGTACAGACGTTGTCAGAAGAAGCCACAATAAACGAAAGCACTAAATTGTGAGGACTAGTGTTACTATCTACCTGCTCAAAAGCAAATAATGGTGTTGCTGTTACATCAACATACGGAGCATACCATGGTTTTAGCTGTTCAGCTGCTTTATCACTTTTAACTTGTTGAAATCCAAGAAAGCCTCCATATATGATTCCCATCAACAGGACTACGGCAAGTAGTACTCTCCAGATAGATAATCGTTTTTTTCTTTCTTGTTTCATAACTAGATTATTTTCTCGTACAGTGAACTATGAGGAATAACACCTTTAGTTTCTCCGTGATAGAGAATCACTTTCCAATCCATAATATTTTTTTGTTCACTTTGTCTTTTCGTATTTTTCGGCGTATCTTCAACATACAACCAATCAGTCAACCCAAACCATGAATCTGTCAATAAATTTCCAATCCCTATATATGAAAAAATTGCCCATGAAGAAACAATAGCATTAAAAGCTGCAAATGCCGCATTTGGGTAATTAGCAACTAGGATATTTCTCCATACTGTAAAGAGAGAAAATCCAACAATTAAAAGCGGAACTACTAGATATAAAATCGAAGCTCTGGTTCTGTTTTTAACTTTTGGTGTACGAGCAAAAGGAATCTTCTTCCCACTCAACGCCTGTTCGATAGATTTTAAAACCCCAGCAAGATTCACTGGAAGCATAATTAAATTAAATCCATAGATACTAAAAATATCCCAAGGACTGTATCCGTTATATTTCAAATCATTAGCCATTGCCAAAAAATAGGGAAATGCTGCTAGCAGCACTAAAGGACTTAACAATCTTCCATCATAAGGATATGCCAGGAGAAACATCAGACCAAAAGTTGCCCAGGCAATTGAGGCCATGTAATTGAGACGCAGAAATAATTCCCTTCGCGATATCATCTGGTTACGACTTTTACGTGCTCGTATCTGAGCAAATAGTTTGGGAAGTATTAATAGTCCCCCATTTGCCCAGCGACGTCGTTGAACGATAAGAGAACCAAAGTCTGGTGGGGTAGCACTGTAACTAAGTCGTTCCGGATAATTAACTAATTTCCACCCGAATTTTCCTAAATCCACACTCGATTCCGTGTCTTCAATAACTGTTCTATCTTGAATATATCTTTTTACCTCTACGTTCCCTATCCATTCTTTTTCAACGATATCTTCCAACGCACGTTTCCGGATAACAGCATTCGCTCCTACCCAAAAGGTAGCTCCATATTGTGTCATACCCTGATGGAGTATATGTTGAATATCTGTGGTGGCACCTGCCAGTCTTTCTATACGAGAATAAGCTCCCCTGAATGAGGAATATGGAGTTTGGGTAACCGCAACATCAGCATTCATAGGTTGTTCTAGGAAATAGACTAACCGTAAGCAGTACTCTCTCAGTAAAATTGAATCGGCATCTAAGGTAATCACGAATTCACTGTCAGGAACACTGACGCTTTTAGAGGTCTTACTTGTAGTTGGAATTAAAATGAACCCATCAGGAGTTTCTTCCTTTAGATACTGTCCACCCATAAGACCAATATAAGAATTTAAATTCATTGCTTTATTGGCTTCATGAGATAAAGAGGCGTATTGCTTTCTTTCAAACACTTCAAATTCAGCCCGAAACGTCCAAACAAGACGAAGATAGAGTTGGTGTATACGGTCTTTTGAAAGTTTACCACCTTCACGCAAAGACATAGTTAGGGCTTCTTTTATTAAACTTAAATCATTTGCTAATCCCAGAAGGACCTGATCTCTAAAAAAGATATCCACATGATCTTCCAGTATTTCTTCTTTTGCCATGTCTTGTAGCCAATTCACTGCCCACTCATATTCAGTTACCAATTTACTGATTTCGAATGCTGAAATAGTTGTATTTTTGGCATATATTTTTTCAAATTGTTCAGCTGCCTTACTAAAACGTTTATATGGCACATCGAGAATAGTCGAAATAGTTTTCCCTACGGCTCTCGTTTGTTGCAAGCGATGTAATGATTCAGTATTTGTCGGGTTAGGATTATCATCCACGAGTAACACTATGCGCAAATTGGGATATTCCTGGAGTGCAGCCGAGAGTAACGTTTTTCTGATAACAGAAGTTTCCTCATCATATGACGGAATTAGTACCGTGATTGCAGGGTGTTTTTTCGCAAAAAATTTGTCTAAAACAGCTCTTGGAACTCTCGCGTGTTTACTAAAACGTTCAAGAGCTCCGTGTCTAGCAATGAGGTACATTAAGGATGAAAAAATAAGTGTAGAGACGACAAAAGAATAACTAAACGCCTCCATTGTAAACCCATAACTCTGAGGATTATCGATAAGCTGACGAATAATAGTTGAAAAAATGTAAGCAATCCAAAAAAATATTGTTAAAACTATAGATAAACGACTGAGGGTAAGTTTAAGGGTAGATGGCTGATCATGAATCATTGGCAGCGGTGTCGTATTTTTTTCTGTACCCCACTGACGTTTCCGAACTGTTTTGCCATTTTTGTCTTTCAACATATCCATAATAATTCCCGATAAAAAAAATCCCTATCAATTCATTGAAAAAGGGATTTGACTGATGCAATTTATAACCTATATTATAGGTTATAGAGATACTTTAGACAAGGATGCAATTTGAGGCTTTTTTGTGCTTGAGAAAAAACAGTGTTGAGTAATAGTTGTAATGTCTTACATTACAATATAAAGTAATGCCTATGAAATATACTTTCACTACCGTTGATGATTATATTTCCACCTTTCCAGAAGACGTACAACAAAAGCTTCAACTAATTCGGAAGATTATTAAAGAAAAAATAACAGATGCTGAGGAAACTATAAGTTATGGCATACCAACCTACAAACGTAATGAGAAATATGTAGTCTATTTCGCAGGATATAAGAATTACCTATCACTCTATCCTGTTTCTAAGACATTACTATCTGAATTTGAAGATCAGTCAGCCTTCAGAATTTCCGGAAAAGCTACCGTACAATTTCCTTTAAACAAACCGTTACCTATAGAAATAATCCGAAAAGTTATTAACCTTCTCCTAATAGCCCATCTCCAGAAGAACAAATAATCTTCTAGCCTGAAACTGTGATGTACATCACAGACAAAATTCCTCGTTTGGTTTATCTAAGTAATACCGCATTAGGTTGTTATAGAGAGCTATATATCTACAAGGAGGAATAATTATGATCGAGTCACGAGATAGTAAATCATCAGTTGAGCAACATCGAAATGTTGAAAAAAATGTTGAAACCTTATTGCTAACATTAGGAGAATTATTTCCTGAAGCACCAGAGCTCATAACCAAAACAGCCCAAATGCATGTCATACCAATGCAACGATGGGAAATTGTTAGAAAAGATAGAGGGCCGCTCGTCATGCAAAGAACTACAAGTGCTTCGGGTTTCGAAGGATATCTTATCGGTCCCCATTATTCTTCAGACCAAATTGAATATTACATCGCCAAATCGATTGAGGATGAATTAAATAGATCAGTTCGAGAACATCCAACCGACTCTTATCTCCGTAGTCGTATGGAACGATCACTCTTTGATGCAAAATTTGATGATTTAGTAGCCTTGAAATATTTAGAGAGGATTTTTAATCTATCACGGGTAAACCTCCAACGAGAACATATAGCCAATACTAAAAAAGAAATACAGGCAGCTAATGAAAATTTCCGACTTCAAACACAACGGGCAGCGAATTCTGTAGCGAGGCCGACACTTTCGTTTGATACCAAAACCGGAAAATATTCCCAGGATATCATCATTCCACATGTACAAACTGAAGCTCCTGCATATCCAAACTTAGGACTTCCTATCCCCCAAACTGGAAAAACCTTTGCGAAAGAAATTGGAATTGTAGGGCATCCTATTATTAGGGCTGCATTGTCCTTTGACGCGTTAGTCACCTATTTCGAATTACGTCATCCTAGAAGAGATGCAGTGAATTATGTATGGAAAGGATCCAAACTTCGTGAAGAATTTAAAGATCGCCTGGCTTTTCGGTTTTTAACTGATTTAATCAATAGATACTAAATCATACATACCACCGATATACCAGAGTTACAAAATAGTCTCTTCACGATAACAACGCTGGTTGATACGTAGTGTCATCGGGATGGTACCGATATAACTCTATATCGATAGTTAAATCGGTGATAAATACTATCCCTTCTGCTTCTAATAGTTTTTTTTGATTGTGTGGACTATCTTCCCAATCTTCTTTTAAAGTTATAGCTCCTTTCCCTCCAATTACCCGCCACCAAGGGAAATCATCAGTACCCCCCAAACTATGCATTGCCCAACCAACTTCTCGTGAAGATTTTGGTGAGCCAATGTAACCAGCAATTTGTCCATAACTCATTACCTTTCCTTTAGGGATCATGCGAACGACTTTTAATACTTTTTCTTCAAATGGTGTCATTCATGGATTATAAATCATAAAATGATTATTCCCCATGATAGAATAGAAATATGAAAGCAATGGATGAAAAGAAAAAACAACGTATTTATACAATGAGTTTTGGTAGTGTCTATCCAATGTATATTGCGAAAGCAGAAAAGAAAGGCCGCACCAAAGCAGAGGTAGACGAAATTGTTCGCTGGTTGACTGGCTATAGTCAAAAGCAACTAGAATCACATATTGCAATGCAAACCGATTTTGAAAACTTTTTTACTAAATCTCCGGCTATGAATCCGTCACGGACATTAATCACTGGATTAATTTGTGGTGTAAGAGTTGAAGAAATCGAAGATCCAATCATGAGAGAGATCCGTTATCTAGATAAACTAATCGACGAACTAGCTCATGGAAAAACAATGGAAAAGATTTTAAGAAAATAAATACTAGGACTGTGGCACACGTATCGATAATAGTTGAATATGATCTGAATATGATCTGAATACAATCAAAAGAACAGTTAAGAATGAGCTGCTAAGATTTTTTAGGGTTGAGGATTTTGTGACAGCATTACTCTGACCTTTTCAACAACCTCACGTGGTTTCACAGAACTTTTATTTATAAATTCTTTGGCACCTTTTTTAATTGCCATATCGATAACTTCCTGGGCAGTCAAATTAGTTAACATAATGACAGGAATTTTTGACAAATTTTCATCTTGCTTCAATTTATCCAAAACTCCTAATCCATCAATGCCCGGCATCATTATATCTAGGAGAATGATATCTGGTTTATCTTTTTGAGCATTATTTAGGGCAACATTTCCGTTTTCTTCAGCAATACACACAAAGCCCTGAGCTTCAAAAGCTTGGGCATAGATTCTTCGGATCTGTTCATCATCTTCGATAACTAAAACTTTGTTATTCATATGATCCTATTTTAGACCTTAACAAATGGCAAAGTAAAGGCAAATACAGAACCTTTACCAGGCTCACTTCTCTCCAACCATAATTCCCCACCCAGCAAGCGGATAAACTCCCTACTGATGTACAACCCTAATCCAGTACCTTGAGCTTGGCGAACTAAGGTTTTATCCATCGCTTGTTGGAACCTAGCAAACAATAAGTGTTGTTTGTCTTTTGCGATACCAATGCCTGTATCTTCTACATAGGTAAATAATTTATTTTCTTTAACTTCATGTATAACTTTAATTGCACCGTTCTCACTAAATTTCACACTGTTTCCTATTAAATTGATTAATACTTCCTTTAATTTATCTTCATCAGCTAAAACTTCTGGATGTGCTTGCAGGCATTCAAACGAGAACTGAATATGCTTTGTATTGAATAGTGGAGTCATTTCTTGTTGTATTGATTTAATCATCGTACACATATTTACTGGTTTAGGATTTAGCATAACTCTCCCCTGGTCGAGTCTAGATACATTAAGATAATCATTTACCAAACGGGTAAGTCTATCCGAAGAACTCAAGGCGTCATTTAATGATTTTTTATCAATATCAGTAATCTGACTTTTCCCATATCCCTGAAGTATGTTATCTAAGTTTCCAGAGATAACTGTTAATGGGGTACGAAGTTCATGTGATGCAATGGAAAAGAAATCATCTTTTTGTTGATTCAATTCCACGTCACTGGTAACATCGTGAAACACATAAATAATTCCTTGTGGAAATTTATTAACTTTTATTCTTGCAAAGGTAATCAAAACAGCTAACTTCTTGTTTTTCCCTTCTACTTTTACCGTTAGTCTACGACTTTGTTCCGAACTTTTAGGAATATTTTCTAATATATTAGAACTTAATAGTTTATCTCGCAGATCACTAAACTTTAGTAAGTCAGAGATTCTATTCTCCAACATTTCTTTTGAATCATACCCGAAAAATTTGCCACAGGCAGGATTGGTAAAAACAATCTTATCCTCCTCATTGGTTAATATTACCGCTTCATCCATGACGCTAAGTAACGATTGCGATTGACTCTCTTGATATACTTTTTCATCAGTTAATTGTTCGAGGTTCACCAAAGTTTTATTAAATGAATTTGCTAGTTCTCCTAATTCATCCGAACCATATCCAGATACTCTGTCTGATAATGAGCTACTAGTACCAATCCTTCGTACTTCAAAAGTTAAGAGGGCTAGTCGTCTAATTACAGTGAGATACAAAAACAAATACATAAATACTGCTGCAAATATAACCATTCCAGTTATGAAAAGAGTAAATAATTGTGCACTATTTTGACCATATTTATATATATCTCTCGTCAGACTTTCGCGCAGTACAAATGCAGGGTTGTCATGAATATCATTTATTAATATATATGCTTCTGTGGTGTCATTATTTTCTGCATGAGTATAAATTTGAGATTTCTTTAATTCGATTTGGGCGGTTTTGTATTCTTCAGAAGTACTAAATTGTGTGAAAGATAATAACTCTACCGGTACTTTTTCAGCTTGAGCAATGTCATTTATAACGTCTTTATCGACATATTTTCCAAAAATAACAAATCCACTCGCTGGTCCATCGCCATTGGTATGAACAATCTGTCTAGAAGAAACCAACATTGGTTTATCCTCGACCATAACCACACCGACCAAATCTTTACTAGCGTCTAAGGTAGATGAATAATCCAAGGGTAAGGGAGTTTGTTCCCACCATGGGGATGGGGGTATTTCTACATTATTCTGCAAGTCATAGGATTTATTAAAGACTATCTTTCCAGATGAATTTATATAAATTAGAACATTTATTCCTAGTTGTTCTAAGGTAGAGTCACCAATATTATCTTTTATGAAGGTTTCATTTGGTTCTGTTACGAAGTTATAAGAATCATCCCAATACGCCCAATCTCCAGTTTTTCTATAGAGGAATGACAACTCTGAATTAATTTGTTCATTCAGCTTTGCTCCTCTTTTTAAAGCTTCCTGCGTCTCGAGAAAGGAAAAACTTTGGAGAACTAATTTATTAAGTATGCCGTAATTAATTGCAACAATTGAGAGACAAATAAGAACTAAAATAATAGGAATTTTGGTATTTAATTTCATAAAGATTCTTGGGTATTGTTAGTCATTTGAATTTTCTTATTTAGTCGATTTAAACTTAACGACAAATCACCTAACTCGTCTGTTGAGTCAACAATTAATTCCTCAGCCTTCCGATCAGCTACGAGGGCGTCAATGATTTTTTGTACTTTATGCACGCGTTTTATAAATACCCGTTGAATGAATAGTATAAATATGATGACTGCTATTAAAGCCACGATAGCTTGGGCAACAACGAGACGGGCAGTAACACCTAAAAGATCAGCAAAAACGACACTGGTTGGAATTTCTAACACTAACGTCCAATTATTACCTTTATAATCGAGAAATCCTGATTCTCGGGTTTTTATAAATAGTGATGAAAAGGATCCATGTTCACTGGAGTTTATAGTACTCGTAACACTTTCAGTTCCTGTAAGTTTTATCAACGGATTTAGGTGAATGGGTTTGTTAAGGTCATAATTCATGATGTCCTTTTTTTCATTTATATCAACGATTTCTTCACCGAGAGATGTATACAGATTTACAAATGATGCTGGATTTTCCGCGAGTATTTCGGTAACAATAGGCCAGTTAATTCTTCCCAGCACTACACCAATGGGTAGATTTTCTACACTTCCATTTTCCTTCACCGGGATAGCAAAAATTAATGTTGGTTCTCTACCATAGGTTTTACTAATAAACTGGATATCAGAAATATAATCAGATCCTTTAGAAGCCGAAGAGATAGCTTTTTGTTCTTCGGGTAACATTTCGTTTTTACCATCAGAAGACAAAATAATATTTCCTTGCACTGAAGCTATTTTCACAATATCCCAAGAACCAGAATCTCTTATAAACTGATCTAGTTCATTTTGAATTTGAAGTTCTTGTTTCGGATTTTGGAGAATGTCATTAATATAAGTTTGTCTTGAAAGAACACGTAAATTTTTGTATTCATGACTCAACACCCTATCGACAGTTTGTAAGGTTGATAGTGCCTGCTGCTGATACATACTTTTGGTGTACTGCAATAGTCCATTGTAGGTAGATAGATAGATTACAAAACCCATGCAGGCTGTATATATGATTAGCAATACTCCAGCTACCAAGATAAGTTTTTTCGTTAAATTCATACGTTAGTTAATAAATTGACGAGTAAAGGCTTTATTGACATCAAATTCTTTCTGGATGAGGTTTTGATCTTTTAAGATTTCATAAATTTTTCGCCACTCTATATAAGTAGAATCTCCAATTTTGGAACCTGGCGTGGTTTGAATGAGCGGCAGACTTACATTCAACACATATTTAAGGTGAACAGGATCAAGATTTTGCTGATATTTCATCGTTAATTTAGAACTTGCATCGGTATCCTCTAGGGCTTTTATCCATCCTAATTGAGTAGCTTGTACCAAAGAATGTACTATCTTTGGTCGTGTATTTATTGTTTCTTCTGTAGTGGCTATGATGTCTCCAAATAAGTTAGCACCATAATCTGCTGCATATATTACTGAAGGGTTTCTCATACCCAATTTCTCTACAGTATCCAGATCTGTAACCCACCCTGCTTCTACATCATAGGTATTATTTAACAAAGGCTCGTAGGAAAACTCTCTATCGATAATAGTAAAAGAATCCAGAGGTAAAGTATTTAACTTAGCTATCGTTATGAGTGGTATTTTTTCTGAATAGGCAACTGCTACTTTTTTATTTTTAAAATCTTTTGGTGTAGTAATATTCGATTCCCGTTTAGATATAAAAACTGTCGGACTTTTACGATAGGTCACAAAAATGCCAACAATTGGTTTCCCTTCAGATCGAGCCTTCAATAAGGTGTCAGCTTGAAGAATTGCGAAATCTAACTTTTTCGACAATAACTGCTCTACTAAATCAGGATTATTTTCACTGTCATAGGGAACGAGTGAGACCTCTAATTGCCTATCTTTATAGAGACTATGTTGGTCAGCGTAATACTCTCCCGCGAATTGAGCTTCATGAATCCATGAGAGTCCAAGTCTCACAGTAACTGCTGAATTATTGTCTGAAGAGAATAAGAAGGTAAATTTACCGTTGAGTATTAATCCGCCTAAGACGATGAGTAGGATACCAACCAAAAAAAATATGGGCAGAAATTTTTTCATACACATCCTCCATATCCATTGTCTCTCTCAGCAGTAATAACTTCAATATGGCTTGTTTTATAGTTACAATAAACCTTAAATCTTTCCCTTACTTGATATTTGCAGATCACCTGAAGAAATTATTTTTATCAGACAACTCATTTATTTGCATTTTCTTATTTCTACAATATTTTTTTCTTTTTAACCAATAACAAATTTGTAAATATTTGTACTCCTATACAAATTATCAGACCAATAATAATTTGCGGATATTTATAGTTAAATCCACTTATTGAAGTATGTTTAATTAGTATTCCTAGGTAAGCCCATACTGGTACTACCCAATAAGCAATATTGCTATCTTTTACTGTTCTTAACGATGCAATTATTACACCAGTGAATAGAACTACTATCGTCCACGTCGAGTCAGATATACCTAAACGATTCCACTGGATACTTACTAGTAAGGTTGTAATATTTGCTATCGTAGCTATAGTAATCCAGCCAAAATATATTCCAAAGGAACTTTTTGTGATACGTCGTTCCTTTCGAGATAGCGGGAGGGTATTTATCAGATCAGCTATTCGAATCAAGCTAAATAACATTATGAGGATAAGTATCACAGTTAACCAAATAATGTAATGATGCCACGCAAATATCCATATTGAATTCACAATTGAGGTAATGATAAAGAATGTGTTGATGGGCAGCAAAACCTTTGAAGTCTTCTGGTCCGTAAATAACTGATACAGACTATAAAAGCCAAGGAGTAAATAAATTATTCCCCAGATAGCAAAAGTAACCCCTGCTGGTGCAAATAAATTGGGGTATGTATCCGATACTTGAGCAGTGCTTACTCCATTTATAGGTAAGAGATTTGCGCCAGCATTAATTCCTACCATGAGAAGGAAGGTTATCAAGGTAAGCAGCTTGACTAGTTTAATGTTCACACAGTAAGTGTGACAAACAAGACAAGTATAATCAACTAGTGTAGGTCGCCTATGTAGTACTTGGGTAGATAACTTGAGGCGTTATTTTCTTGGTGTTCTCGTTCTCTTTCAAACATTTGGGTTGCATCCTTACCACATCCTCGCAGGATCTTATCTCCACCTGGATGCTCTGGAATAAAAGCGGTAACGTTATAGACTTTATTCTCAACAATTAACCAACAATCGTCTTTACTATTATGAGCCGATACATCTCCACTACTGAACGTTTTATTATTTTTTTGATCTGCAGCTTGTTGTGAAGATTGATTCTCTAAAGTCTGGGTGGATGAAGATTTGGTATCTTTTCCCCAGAAAAAGAATATCCCAGCACTAGCTAGTAAAATTATTAGAACAATACTAATCAAAGTGTTTTTCATATATTTATACTACCATAGGATATCTACTTATTCTCCATGCTAATATACCATGGGCAACATCAAAAACATTTGTATACCCTATTGATTTCATGTGCTCAGCTGCTACAACGCTTCTCGACCCACTCATACAATACACGTAAATTAACGTTGATTTATCTGGCACAACAGAAACAATTTTTTCTGCGATTTCATCAACAGGTAGATTAATACTATTTTCTACATGACCTCGAGTAAATTCTTCATGAGTACGGACATCGAGAATAACACATTTCTTTTTAGTATCGATTGCCGTTTTTAGATCTATGACTTGAACTGTAGGTACTGGTATATTTTTATCCATATTATTTTACTCCTAACATATATTTTAACTGTGGTTCATTGAACCCTATGACAAACTCACTTTTTCTATCTGGATATTGAATTTCGGTTACGGGAACTCCCATTTGACCGGTTTTTTGGATCATAGTATTAGCTTCATCTTGGTTTTGATCAACTTTGACTTCTTCAAATCTTATTTGCTTACTCTTTAACCAAGCTGTCTCCATCTTACAGTAGTGACATGTCGTTGTTGAATACACTTTGACATTTGAATAATTCATTTAAACTCCTTTTCTAAAGCTATTAATAATTTACTTATTTCAGCTACTTTTTGTCTGGTAAGTGAATAATATATTTCTTTTCCATCTTTTTTTATTTGTACCAAACCGGCTTG
>JBGALL010000108.1:0-4508 GCA_044223895.1 Candidatus Woesebacteria bacterium | reverse complement strand
GAGATAAGGAGGCGATATTGAATAATATTGAATCAGTTAAACGTAATATCAGTAATTCAAGAGACCTGATTAAACTATTCAAGCCGTTGGGTTTCCGCAATACGGATGAAGATATCAATCAGATAATTATTGATGTTTCAAAACTGTTTCAAAATAGATTCACGAACAGTACTAATAAAATTGAAATCGATCTATCGGGGCTAACCAAAGAAGGGATGCAAGATATCACTTGTAGCAAGGCTGAAATAGCAATGGTAGTATATAATTTGATCTCCAATTCAGTTAAAGCGATAGGTGAAAAAGTAACAAATAGTATTGTGGCCCCGGCCGGTAACGAAAATCCTAATTTTAAAGGGGTTGTAAAAATATCAAGCTTCTATTTAGCAAAAGAAAAAAAATACTGTTTAGAAGTTTACGATAATGGAGTAGGAATTGATAAAAAGGACCTGGAAAGGATATATGAACCAGGTTTTACAACGCGAGCGTTTGAAAAAGACTTAGATGACTATGAGAAGGTACACGGAATAGGTTTGTACTTTGTAAAAGAAAGTATCAAAAACAATTATGGCGGTACAATTGAATGTGAGTCTTATAAAGGAAACTACACAATATTCAAGATTACCTTAAAAAGCAATAACAGCTCTAAATAAAAATCAATATGGATACAAAATTTACAATTATTGAAGACAAACCCAAACTGGCACAAAACTATTCCAGCGAGATGGAAATAGAAGATCATGTAGATAAAATTATATATATATCATCACTTAATCAGGCATTGGAATCAATTTCCCCTGATAATACGAAATCCGTGTTTTGGGTAGACATGAATCTTGGGTTCGCAGATGACGAAGGATTATTTGTACTAAGACAAATAAAAAAAAATTCTCCAGAATCTTTGGTAATCGTATATACCGCGCATCATGATTATTATGATAGATGTCTAAAAGTCGGGTTAAAATATTTTCATTTTATAAACAAAGATCCGGACACTTATGAGGATGACATGGAGAAAATTAAAAAAATAATATTGAATTTTATTGATGTTACGCCGGCTCTTGAATTCTACGGTCAAATAGCACATATAGATACAGATAGTAACTATGTAAAAATAGACTGCCTTATAGATGAGCAAATATGCCAAAAATATTTTACGCTTGATTTTATTCAGAAATCAATTGAAAGCAAGCTCAAAGTAGACGTAATGTTACGGATACGAATATTTGAAAAACCTAACAAAATAGAAATATTAGTGCATGAAGTAGCAGACTCCAATTTAGAAGACTTGCAGAAACTAATAAGCGATGGCATAGTGGATGACGGCTTTGATGAAGAGGATTTGGATGATTTGTTTACTTCTGAAATTTGGAATAATAAACTGTAATTATCATGAGTTTAGAAATACATGTTATTAATGTCGAGCAGGGTGATACCCTCCTTTTGACGTGGAAGGAAAATCTAGACGCTGAAAGAAAATATGGTTTGATAGACTGCAATTTGGTTAACGGAGGTATTGATCCCTTGAGAAAAAGATTGGAAAAACTGTGCCCGGACTTACGCATGAAATTCGATTTTGTCATAATGTCTCACCCACACTCTGATCATTTTTCAGGGTTTCATCTTCTTTTCAATTTCTGTAAGGAGAATAACATCACGATTGAAAAATTCATACATACTGGAGGGTATGATCCTCGATATTTTACATCCTTGCTTGTAGATAAACAAAAGAATAAAAAAGAGTTATGTAATGCAATTACTGCGGCGGCTAACAGGTCAAAACATAAAAGTTCATTGCTAAGATTATTTCTTTTTCTACACAAAGAATTAAAAGGAAAAAAGGTTATTAAAGAAGTGTATGTGGCTAGAAGTAGCAGTAAAGATTTAATGCTGACACAAGATATAAAATTAAGTTTTCTTTCTCCCGATGACAGTTATGAAATAGAAAAATATATCCGCTCCACCTATAATATGACAACAACAGATAATGCGGTATTTATGGAGTTACCTGAAAACAACCCGCACGCAAATTTGCTATCTACATTAATAAATATCCATAACGACAAACACGAGTGGAACATATTGTTGTGTTCAGATATTGAAAAGGACACCTTAGAAAGATTATCTCACAGCACATCATTCGGAAAGCTCTCCAACGGAAAATTATTAGTAGCACAAATTCCACATCACGGCTCAGGTAAGAATCATTCGAATAGCTTTTGGGAAGCATTTATTGATTTAAAAGGTGCTAATACATTTATTTCTGTAGGAGACGGGTATGGGCACCCTAGTTCTCGGGTAATTGAATTCTTCGAATTAAATAGTAAAAGCCTCCATTCAACAAACTATGTTGGTGGTTATAAAGATTATCACGATAAAAAAGCAGCAACTTCAAAGACAAAGATTAGAAACAAGCTAATTTCATCTTATTTAGATTTTTTAAAAACGAATCTTAAGCCAAAAACGTACATGAAACCAAAAATTGAGTGCGGCGAAAAGCATATAATAATAATAAATGATGAAGCCCAAATATATAACACTATTGGAACTGTATAATTAAAATATCCAGGAGGTTTGAGAAAACGCAAACATAAACAGAGATGGATATGGCGCATTGGTAGCAAACCTAATTAATCCCAGTGTTTTATCCGGCATTAATAACAGTGAATCATGGCTGAACTAATACATAAAAAACCTCCATTTAGAAAATTGCGAGGCTACGCCTTTGACCCATCTCTTTCTTTGAAAGTAGATACGGCTTTCATCAACAATATCACCTATAAGGTCATTTGGGAATGCGATTTAAAAGAAGGTCCGGTAGGCGAATATATTGAGGTGGTTGACATTGATCCGACTACAGGTAAATTTTATCTTCCGGTTGACCTTAACAATATTGACGTGGTTGCACAAGATGGATTGGAGCCTGATGAGACAAATCCTCAGTTCCATCAGCAAATGGTATATGCAGTAGCGATGACAACTATTAAAAATTTTGAAAGCGCCTTAGGTCGGAAAGTACAGTGGGCTCCTAGACGAGTTGCTGATGAAACTATCTATGAAAAATATGTTCACCGACTTCGTATTTACCCGCACGCTATGCGTGATTCGAACGCTTATTATAGTCCACAAAAAAAATCATTGCTATTTGGCTACTTCGAATCAACTCCTGTGGACAGCGTACTCCATATGCCGAATGCATTTGTATACACTTGCTTAAGCCACGACATAATTGCTCACGAAATAACCCATGCTATTCTTGACGGAATGTACCCAGGTTACTCGGACGCTTCCAATCCGGATGTGCTGGCCTTCCACGAAGCGTTTGCGGACATAGTTGCCCTGTTCCAACATTTTACCTTTCCTGAAGTTCTAAAGCACCAGATATCGAAGACGCAAGGCGATCTTGCAGCACAGAATCTTCTTGGACAACTTGCTCAGGAATTTGGAAGCGCTATTGGCAACTATGGTTCCTTGCGTGATGCATTAGGCCAGATCGACCCTAAAACTAAACAATGGAAACCAGTTGAACCTACTGGCAAGGAATATGCCGAAAAAATGGAGCCACACGAAAGAGGCAGTATTTTAGTATCGGCGGTCTTTGAGGCGTTTATAATGATTTATAAAAACCGAATTAAGGACCTACTGAGAATTGCAACTGGGGGCACGGGCATTTTACCACAAGGTGAACTGCATCCCGACTTGGTGAATCGGTTATCTAAAGAAGCTTCAAAAGCTGCTGGCCATGTTCTTTCAATGTGCATTCGGGCGCTTGACTATTGTCCTCCTGTCGATATTACTTTTGGAGACTACTTGCGCGCAATAATTACTGCTGACACTGATCTTGTGCCTGAAGATAGCAAGAATTATCGCTTGGCATTTATTGAGGCGTTTCGTAGACGAGGGGTTTATCCAAAAGGACTTAAAACTTTTAGTGTAGAAAGTTTAGGACTGAGGCCGGGAAATTTTGTATCCAATACAACTAGAGAACTTTTTGAGATAATTGTTATGTTTCTTAGAGAGTATCGTGAAGAGGTCGTTTACGAAACGGATAGGGAGAAATTGTATAATAAATCGAAAGAGTATATTGCCGGTAATTACTACAATAAAAAAAGTAATATTCTAGGCTTACACAGCAGAATATTCTTCAAATTTGACGACTCAAAGGAATTCGAAGAACTAACAGGACTTGTTTTCGGTTATTATTGGCAACATTTAGGCATAAGGACTTCTCGCAGTTATAAAGATCAAATGGAAGGCCCTTCTTTTCAGATTCAAAACCTCCGCTTGGTTTCCAGGGTAGGGCCACAAGGAAACCAGATAAACCAGATTGTTTTTTCACTAGTTCAACGTAGTGGCGTCATTATAAGCAATGGCCAATTTCAGGGTCATTACGTTCCTGATAATAATTCAAACCGCCCAAGAAATGAATTCGAAATGTACGGTGGGTGTACAATGATCTTTGACCTCGATACTCTTGAACTAAAATATGTTATTTCGAAACCCTTGCTTGA
>JBGALL010000107.1:0-4518 GCA_044223895.1 Candidatus Woesebacteria bacterium | reverse complement strand
TCATCGATAACGGTTATGCCATTCTTATCACCCAAATATTCAAACCGTCGTGAGGCTCCTGCAAATAGTTCCAACCCTTCAATAATTTTTTTAGGAGAAATGCCAACTTCTCTGGCAACCAAAAAAGCCGCCGCTGCATTGAATAAATTATGCATTCCAGGAACTTTTAGCTTGACCACGACTTCTTCACCATCAATAGTAAAACAGCCACTATTACTGTGAGGCTTTTGTTCAAATTGACTGATAATAAGCGTTGAATTGACATATCCATAAGAACGTTGAGAATTATTTTTTGGTAAATATTTTAGAGAATTTGGGTCATTGGTATTTAAAACTAAGACTTTTTGGTTTGTCATTTGACTGGCAAATAATTTGTAGGCATTGCCTACAGCATCAAGATTCGGATAAACGTCAGGATGATCAAAATCAATAGCAGTAACTGCCAGAATTTCTGGTTTTTGCCAAAGGAATCGAGGGGTCAAATCATGACCTGGATCAGTAACATATTCATCTGCTTCAGCAATAAACCATTCGCCTTTTCCAGCATATCCTGGAAGACCTAATCCACGTATTTCTCCAGATCCAATTGTGTACGAAGGGTCTAACCCTGCGTTTCTCAATATTAAAGCCACCATAGCGGTCGTGGTAGTTTTACCATGACAACCTGCAATTGAAATTTGTCTTTTATCAGACATAATTTCTCCTAAAGCTTTTCCATGAGGGAGTACGGGGATATTTCTTTTTTGTGCTTCTTGGACCTCAGGGTTATCTCGTCCTCCATGAGCACCGGTATAAATTACCAAATCACCTTGAACATGTTCAGGATTAAAATCTTTTAAGGGAACTATGCCTGCTTTGGCAAGAACTTCATCGGTAGGAAACTCTTCTGCGATATCAGACCCAGAGATAGTATATCCTTTTTCTTTGGCCCAGACTGCTAGAGACGTCATAGCGACGCCTTTTATACCGACGAAATGAATGTGTTTTATAGTAGTATTCATTAGTTTTACAACCCACTTATTTTACCTTTTTTAAGGCTATAATGCTTATTTGTTCACCAAAGGTGGTTACCGAATCTTTTCTATAAGAAAAATAGGTTTCATTTACCGTAGAAGTACATTGGGTACTAATAGCTATATTCTGGGCCGGAACGCCTTCGGCTAATAGTTCAGCAAGAATGACCTCATCGAGATGTAAATAATATATTTTCCCATCTTGATGAACGCTTTGATCTCCGTATTTTTTCAGAAATGATTCACCTCTGGGTGTATCAACAGAATAACAACATGATCTGATATGCGGCCCCATCATGACATTTATGTTAGCTGGTTGAGCACCATTGGTAACCATTTCCTGAATTACCTCTTTCGCAATATTGCCGTAGGTACCTTTCCAACCTGAATGTGCTGCACCAATAACCCCATGAAGATCATCATAAAAAAGGATTGGAACACAATCTGCAGTTCGTATTGCCAAAGTTATAGACTCTTCACCAATCAGTGATACTGCACTTACCAGCCCATCGACCTCTGTTATCTTTCTTTTTTTAAGCTCAGGAGTGACTGTTCTTACCCCGATATCATGAATTTGTTGGGCGAGAATATATGAATGTTCAGGGATTTCTTTTTTTATCAGGTATTTTTGTAACTCTGGTTCCTGACGCATATCACCATCATGACGATTGGAAAATTCACATTGAATACAAAAATCGCTGCCTTCTATCGGTATAATCATGTACGTATTATACAGTACTGAAGCAGATTTCTATTATTTAGCGGTCTGACGGAGGAATTCCCATATAACTAAAGATATCCTTAGCTATCTGGAAAAAAAGCGGAGCTGCAGTCTCTGAACCCCAAATTGAACTCTTTGGCTGGTTAATAATGACTAACATGACAAATTTAGGATCATCGGCAGGAGCAAATCCTACAAAAGAGGCAATGGTTTTGTCAGGATCATAATGCCCCGAGACTGGTACCTGAGCTGTTCCTGTTTTTCCGGCAATTCTATACCCCTTGGGGGCTGCCCATTTGGCCTCTCCATATTTAACTGCAGCAATCATCATCTCTTTGATTTCTTTAGCACTATCTTTAGAAATAACTTGCTTCACTGATTTACTTTTTTGTTTGACAACTTTACCTGAAGAGTCGTGGAATTCTTTCACCAGATGTGGCTCCATTAACATTCCTCCATTAGCTAAGGCTCCTACTGCTCTGACTACTTGTAATGGACTGACAGCAATCCCCTGTCCAAACGAAGAAGTAGCATAATCAATTTCTGTCCAAGATTCTGGGGAACGTAATTCTGGGGAACTTTCCTCTTCTAAATCAATATTCGTTTTTTCCCCAAATCCATAATCTTTGATGTACCTGAGCATTTTCGGCTCTCCCAATATTATCATCCCAAGTACGAATAGTATATTCTCCGATAGTTACGGGACCCGTTTCGTTAAAGGTGGTATCAGCATGAATCAACTTTTCATTAATACCAGCAGCCACTATGAGTGGTTTAAAGGTTGATCCTGGCTCATAACTTGAAGCTACTGCTGGATTTTTGTATAAACTTTCTTCAAAACTGGAATAAAGAGCCGGGTCATAATTTGGAAACGAGGCCATTCCTAAAATGCCACCACTTTTGGGATCCATAATTACCACACTCCCGGAAAGTGCACCGTATTTACTTATTCCATCAGCAAGTCTCTTTTCGGCGATATACTGAATTGATCTATCAAGCCATAGAACTAACGTTCTCCCATCTTCGGGAACAACTTTTTCTTCATCACCAATCAGTATTGGTGCTCCCCTGGCATCACGTTCTTGCTTAACTGATCCATCTTTACCTGAAAGCTCTCGATTATAATACCCTTCGAGTCCAAAATATCCGTGATCATTCCCCATCGAATCTTGTCCGACAAAACCTAATACTTGTGCAGCCATGGATGCCTCAGGATAAAATCTCATCGTTGAGGTCTCAAAACCTAACCCCCTGAGGGATAGTTTGTCTAATTGGTTTTTTTGAACTGTATTTATTTTTTTCGCTAAGGGGACCCACTTTCGATCCGGAATTGAGATACTTTCTAATATTTCACTGTCAGTTTTTCCTACTAAGGGCGCAATTGAACGTGCAAATTGAGGTTTATCTGTAATGTGTTGAGGTTCAGCAAAGGCTAAAAAGGAAGGCTGGTTAATAACGAGGGGCGATCCATCGGAAGATAAAATACTCCCTCGGTTGGGCAGTAATTTAACTTTCTCGGAATATTGGGATAGTGCTCGAGTTTTCAGAGTCTCGCCATAAACGACCTGCCAATAGAACAAGCGGAGTAAAATACCCACATACAACAGGGAGATAACAATGAAGACCGACCAGATACGTCGTATCATAAACAGGCTTATCTCTTAATCGCGACAGGATAACTATCACTGGTAAAGGCCACGTATGAAGTTGCTTCTACAAAACCTGAACGCTTTGCTATCGCCGAGATGCGTTGTATAGACTGCTGCTGGACTAATTTCTTTTCCAAAAAATCGTTCTGTTCTTGTAACTCGCTCATTCGTCGACTAATTCTTCCCATCTCATTTCCATAGACGATCATTTGATTAGAAATAACCATTTGAGCTATTACACACACCACAATAGCGATTGGAATACCTATATATAAATATCTAAAAAATACTTTCATGTATTAATTCTTTCTGCTGCACGCAATTTTGCACTGCGTGATCGTGAATTTTGTTGTTGTTCAGTCTCACTTGCCGTAACTACATCGGACGTCTTTTTCCAGGTTGGTTTCTGAAAAAATCGCTTAACATATCGATCTTCAAGTGAATGAAAACTTACGACAACCAGTTTTCCACCTGTTGGTAAGATCGATTCAGCTCCTTGTAACCCTTGCTTTAATGCACCTAATTCATCATTTACTTCGATTCGTAATGCCTGAAAAATTCTGGCGATTATCCGATCTTTTTCTCCAGAGATGTTTTCTAATGCGTGTAATACATCTCCTACTGTTTCTAAGGGTTTTACACGACGGGCGATTGTAAGAGCGTTAATAACTGACCAAGCACGCTCTTCTTCACCAAACCTTGTAAAAATGTCATAAAGCTCCTCCTGTGAATAACTATTTAGGATAGAAGAAGCCGGTATTCCTTCATCTTGATTCATCCGCATATCTAAGGGTGCATCCTCAAATCGATAACTAAATCCCCGTTCACGAGTATCCAGTTGAAAACTTGATACTCCAAGATCGAGAACCATTCCTTTAACTTGCTTGTTAACTGAGGTGACTATAGTCTGTACATTGCGAAAATTGTCATGAACGAGAATCCAATCTTTTCCTTCTTGTTTATCAGGATATTCTTTTTCGATAGTGCTCTTAGCAAATCGCAAGGCATCTTTATCCTGATCAATACCGATAATCTTTCCGCCGTTCCCTAAAATTCCCACACTGTACCCTCCGCCGCCAAGCGTTCCATCCACATACCATGCATCTGGTTCCACTGATAGATACGATAAAACTTC
>JBGALL010000010.1:0-33726 GCA_044223895.1 Candidatus Woesebacteria bacterium | reverse complement strand
GCCCCAAACCCATAAGCGGGCAGTAGAATTGCCTAAAATATTCAGGGCCTGGAGCTTTTCTCGCTTCAGGCCCTGAGGTAGGAAATAATAAGAAGATTGTATTTAGATAGGAAGATTCAAACGATATTTAGTTTAACATTTGATGCTACCTATATTCAAAGAATCGTGCCAACACCTAACCTGCTGGTCCTCAATTACTCCTTGTCTTCCTGCTTGCACTGGTTGAGGAAGTAGTCGTTGCTTTTCTTTCCCCAATGTGGTATCTTGATATCAGTCACATTAGCCTCTTTGGCAAACAATGCATCTGCTTTTTCAAGGTAAGGCATAGCCGCTTTCTTACCACCGCCAAATGCTTTTGGCGTAAAGAACTTGCTGATACCCTGCTGCGAATACATGCGTGGGTTATCAGGGTTCAACTCCTTTGCATGCTCCAGGTTCTCTTTGAAGATGGGGCCATACTTCTGCCAGCGTGTAGCAGGGTCAACGCCCATACGTGCATTGGCTATCATAGCAGCCAACACGTGGGTCTCGTCATTCTCTTTTTTCAGTATGCTCACAGCATCATCCCTTTCTTTGTCTGCCTCATCCAGCAATGCATCTTTTTTTGCCCCGTCTTTTTCCTGCCAGGTAAGTGCCACTTTACTGTAGGCCGCATAGTAGTGCGCTATCCATTCGTTATCCCATTTTTTGGCTATGAGGCTCAGCTTATTGCTCTGCTCAGTTTTCTTGCTTTGGTCCCACGTGGTATCAAAAGCAGTAAATGTTTTTTCAAGCACTGCGGTAAAATCCTGCGCTTGTGTGGTGATAACGGAGAGTGCCATTGCGGCCATTAACATGATCTTTTTCATTTGAATTGGTTTTGTGTTTTTTTATCTGTGTTTTATAGTTCGTCTTTTTTAAACTGCGTCAGCGACATATTCACCCCCACAAATACAGCACGGTATAGTGCAGGTACAATTGGTGTAGGTTTACCCACAACTTTTCCAGAATTATCATAATTATAACGGTAGCCGAATACATTATGCTGGTCGGTAACATTGTCTATGCTCACATAGAACACCGTAAACCACTTACCGAACGTATGCAGGTACGCAACTGCCAATGCCAGGTTATGATAATCAGGTGTGCGGTCACTCATGAAGTGCTCTTTGTCTAGCGGTTGGGTAGGGTTAAAATATGGCCTGCCACTTGCATAGCTATAGGTAAGACTGAAGTTGGTATTCCACTTTTCAACAAAATACTTGCCCACCAGGTTCAGATTATGGTTCGATATAAAACCCGGCGTAGCCTTGAACGGATAATTGCTGTACTGCCTTTCGGTATTGATGTAGCTGTACGACACCCAGTAGTCCACCCATTTAAAAGTTTTCTTGTCGCGCCAGAAGAGCTCAAAGCCACCGGCATAGCCTTCACCATTATTGGTTGGTGTTGGGTAAGCAAAGCGGTAAGGATTAGAGTTATATACACCGCTTGTGTCAAGAGCAAGAACAAGCTTATCATATTTTTTGTAATACCCTTCCAGGCGCAGCGTGCGGTCATTGTGGCTATATTGCCAGTTAGCAATATAGTGTGTGGCCATTTGTGGCCCGGGCTGGTAGCCATTGATCAGATAGGCCTGGTCGGCATTCTGGTAAAACAGTCCACCGGCAAGCGATACCTGGCTGTACAAGCCGGTACGTATCGCCATTGACAAGCGTGGGGCTATAGTATTAAAAGTGGTGTCTTTCACACTCAGGAAGTCAAGTGAAGTATGCTCATATCGCACACCTGGTTTTATCGCTATCATGTTCAAAGGTGTCCACTCCATCTCTGCATAACCGGAAACAGTAGTGCTGCTAAAATCGGTTTTATATGTTTGGGCAGAATCTACAATCTGTCTTGCTGTTCCGTAGCTCTGCACATCAGTACCTACCAGCAGGTTCATACGACTGGTAAAGTAGCGTTTGCCCTCCAGCCTGTACTGTGCCCTGTGTTCATCTGCCTTTATCGGTATTGTTTCAAATCTGTTGTCTGTCTTGTCCAGGCTGTATGAAGCAGCCGTGTACAACATGAACTTGCTCTTGAACATTTGCTTGTACGATACATTGCCATAGTAATACTGATTATCCGTACCAAATTTGATTATATTGGGTAGCTTACCCATCGGGTTATTTGTATTCGTATCCCCGGTATTATAGTTAGGCACTTCTATACCGCTCTTATTATAGCTGCCATTGAAACTTGCCTTAAGGATACCATCCTTATTTGGTTTCCATACATAACGCACGTTGCCGCTGCCACCTTCAGGCGCTTTGTAGAATTTCATATTGGTGCTGGCCAGCGCAAAGAATGGCGATGTGTTGGTGTAATTGCCGCCAAAGTCAAGGCTGCTGTTTTTCCACCTCTTCACGCCCGATGCATAGATGCCCGCCATATTCACCCCCATATTTATGGTGCTTTTTTCTGCCAGGTCAAGCGTATTCAGCTCTAATATGCCCGATAGTGCCTGCCCATACTTGGCACTATACCCGCCACTGCTGAAGGATACTCCCTGGTAGTTGAATGCACCAAACCTGCTGCGTGTGGTAACACCGGGAGGGCCGCTCATAAAAGCATTTTGTATCACCATCTCATCAACCACTATTGCTGCTTCGCTCGCATCGCCACCCCTGACGAACATACCATTATCGGTGCTGGTTTTTTGGGTGCCGGGTAGCATTTCCATTGCTTTCACCACATCGGCACCTGAGCCTGCTGTGGTTACAATGTCCAGCGGCTTTAATACCGTCTTGTTCTTATCGTTCGATGCATCAAACGAACCCGCTGTTATCACCACGGCATCAAGGTCGTGCGTGCGGTTCTTTTTCAGCACCAGTACTATGTCGGCAATATCACCGGTTATATTCAGCGGTATGCCTGTAGTGGCATGGCCAACTTCCGTAGCCACCAACGATTGGTTACCCGTTTCTGCCGTGGTAAAGCTAAAGTTGCCAAGACTGTCGGTTGTGCCGCCGTCTATGGTATTCTCCAGGAAAACGCTTGCACCTTTCACCGGCATATTCTTCTCGTTCACCACCTTGCCGCTTATTTTAGAATCAGCATAAGTTAAAGTGCTGAAAATCAATAAAATAGGAAGTAATAGCAGTGTCTTTATTGTCTTAGGTCGTACAGTTTGTGTCATATTATTGTCAGAAATGGCTGCAAAACTATGCTGTTATTGCCTCATACGAAACTTTATTTCGGCTAAAAGAGCGCGAAAATCGGCGAATCAGGATAATATGGCGGCGAAACAGTCATTACTTGTTCTTAGGGTCAATATACGATCTCAGGTGCTCCACGTATTGCTCAAAAGCGTGTATCCCTTTCTTGGTTATTTTACAAACAGTGAGCGGGTAGTTATTCCTGAATGATTTATTGACTTCTATATATCCTTCGGTCTTTAATTTGTCCAGTTGCACACTCAGGTTGCCCGATGTAGCCCCGGTCTTTTCCTTCAGGAAGGTGAATTCGGCCTCCTCTACTGTTATCAGTATAGATACTATAGCCAACCTCAGCTGTGAATGCAATATGGGGTCCAGGTCCTTAAACATTTTTCTTGAAACGGTTTTTAAGCATGTGCCCCGGAATGATGTAAGAAACGATCACCGACAAAGATAAAAGCAATAGCTGGTACTCGAACGAAACGAAAAACGCTGCAAAGCCAATTGCCCAGCAACATGCAGCGCCTGCCATCATTGACTTCAGCTTCATAATACCACCCGATATAAAAGTGCCTATGCCGTATAATAATATGAGCACTGGGTACGTATTGTTTTGCAGGCTGCCCTGCGAGAAGAGCACTGCTACAATGCTAATGCCCACCGCCATCCACACATAGCCAAGAACCTCATCTATGTGCGACTTTACTTTTTCCTTTTTCTTGCGCGATGACATGACCACCATCTGGATGACCGCTACCGCCGGCATCGAGATCCAGACAATGTAGTGATGCGTGAAATTCATTTGCATCAGTGCATACTCTGCAAGTGCGGCAATACAAACCGCCCAGCCCCAAAGCAGGTATATGAAACTGTCATCATTGAACTCTTTTTTGGCTGAATTGATCATCTCCGAGATCAGCTCCAGTTGTTGTTGATGTGTGTTTTCCATAAGTAGTGTTTTTATAAACTGAGTACAAATGTAAACTAGTTTATAAAATAAACCAAATATTTTTTGGGACTTTTTTGAAACTATGGTAGAAGTTTACTTTTTAGCCACTAAAAGACACCTCCTCTGGTACGAATGGGTGCAACCATATTTTCTTATATTGCATATACTCACAGCAAAATGGCAAAGAAAGTTATCATACTTATTATCATAGGCACTATCTCATACCTCGTATTTGGATGGTTTGTATTCGACTTTTTGTTAGGCTCGTATACCGAAAATAATACTACACATCTGCCTGGTTTTAAAAAGGCAGCAGATCAGTTCATTACAGGGTACCTTGTTTTGTCCTGTGCCGCCTATTCAGCTTTGGTAGTATTTGTGCTCGTGAACCTTACCGCCATGCGCAGCGTTCTGCAAGGCACCATTACCGCAGCAGTTATTGGCATACTTGTCGCAATTATGGCAGATGCCTATTGGCTGGCGTCAAGCAACTTTTACAACAACATTTATGTGGCAGCAGCCGATGTACTTGGTGCCGGGTTATCAGTAGGTTTCCTGGGGTTTGTTATCTCTGTCCTCTCAAACAGGATACCACCGTTTGTGCGTGCGGTGTGATGGTGGCACTCACCTCCGAAGGGCACAAAGCTTCTGTAAGATATGGATCCGTTTGATTCGTGATTCAAGCGATACTTATATCACTAACTTTATGCGCACACTAATTGTTTTTATCTATGAGCGTAAAAGAGCAGATCAAAGATTATATAGCCAGCCAGCCTGAGCCTAAGAGCAGCGAGCTGCAGGAGCTGCATAAGCGCATACTTAAGTTATCACCTAAAGCTAAACTGTGGTTCGAAGATGGTAAGGACAGTACAGGTAAAATTGTCAGCAATCCGAATGTAGGTTATGGAACATATACTATAAAGTATGCCAACGGAACCACCCGCGATTTTTATCGCATTGGTATAAGTGCAAACACTACCGGTATATCGCTTTACATCATGGGCATTAAGGATAAAAAATACCTGGCAGAAACCTATGGAAAAAAACTGGGCAAGGCAAGTGTCACAGGGTACTGCATCAAGTTCAAGACACTGAAAGACATAAACCTTGACGTGCTTGACGAAGCCGTAAGATTTGGTTTCGATTATGCAGACTGAGGCGCACATTGATTTCTGTGTGGTCTGCGATTCAAACTATATTTCCGTAAATTTACAGGCTCAAAGCAAAGCTATGCGTACAAGAAAACCAACCAAAGGCAGGGTCACAGGCGTGAAATTTGATGTAAAAGGAGAAGACAAGAACGACCTCAAGAAAGCAAAGGCACAGCTGCTGAAGGAATTGGAAGAAGGTGAAAAAAATAAAAAAGACTGGTACGATAAGGAGTTGGATAAAAACCTGAAGAAATAACTTCAAAGGATCCCCTGAAACCTGCACCAATTCTGTACGCAAAAACCATCATGGTACAGTAACTGTAGCATCATGCAAAATTGATTTTTTCAGCCCAAAAACTCTTGCGAACTTTACATCACAAAGCTCCCCTGCTGTTGTGGCGATTCCTTGCGGGACTCATAATACTTCGCATATTGAAAAGGATTAGGATGCGTTCAACACTCGTATCAGTTAAAAACACCTGTTCACGATTCACAGGCAATGCTCGGGTTTTGTTTAGAAATTGTTCAGTAAATGTTCAGTAAACACATACTAAACGGTTGATGTTCAATAATAAGGCAGCCGTAAAAATTTTTTTGAAAAATGTGCAGTAAAATATTTTATATATACGTTAAGAATCACCCTTTTAGTAGTAAACAACATTAGCCAACTTCACTAACTTCACACTCCATTTTAAAACACTTACAATGAAGTACTTACCAATAACACCAAAACTATACGAGCAGAACAGGCAAAGGTTCATAAAGAAAATGAAGCCCAATTCAGTGGCTATATTCCCCGCAAGCCCGGTTTTTCCTAAGAGCGGCGATGGCCTGTATGGTTACAAACCTGATGCTGACGTAATGTGGCTGAGTGGTATAGTACAGGAAAAGACAATAGTAGTATTATACCCCGATAACCCGGATAAGAACATGCGCGAGGTGCTGGTGCTGCTGCAGCCAAATGAGTTGCTGGAAAAATGGGTAGGCCATAAGCTGCGTAAAGATGAGGGTACAGCTATATCAGGCATAAAGAATGTGCAGTGGCTGGATGGGTTTGATGCCATGATACAGGTGATGATGAACAGTGCCGATACCGTGTACCTGAATACGAATGAGCACAACAGGCTGGATACAGAGCTGCCACGCACAGACCTGCTATTCGTGCAGGAGTTCATGAAGAAGTATCCCATACACAATTACGATCGTGCAGCACGCATCATGAAAGAGCTGCGCGCAATAAAGACCAAAGAAGAAATAGAGGTAACAAAAACAGCCGTAGACATCACACATAAAGCATACAACCGTGTGCTGAAGTTTGTGAAACCGGGTGTGATGGAGTACGAGATAGAAGCGGAGATCACGCACGAATTTTTGCGCAACCGTGCTACCGGCCATGCATATGGCTGTATCATAGCCAGCGGCGACAGGGCAAGAACACTACACTACGAAGAGAACAACCAGGAGTGCAAGGCAGGCGAATTGCTGCTCATGGACTTTGGCGCAGAGTATGGCAACTACAATGCCGACCTGACACGTACCATTCCTGTAAGTGGCAAATTCACCAAGCGGCAGAAAGAAGTGTATAATGCATGCCTGGCAGTGCACAACCACGGCAAGAAAATATTGAAACCCGGCCTGCTCTTTCCGGAATATGTGAAGAGCATTAACGCTGAAATGGAAAAGCAATTGCTGAAGATTGGCCTCATCAGCAAGAACGATATCAAGAACCAGGACCCCGCTAATCCTGCTTACCGCAAGTATTTTTACCACGGTGTTACACACCACCTCGGCCTCGTGGTGCATGATGTGGGCTCCTATACCGATGCCGTAAAAGAAGGTATGCTGTTTACAGTAGAGCCCGGTATCTATGTGGAAGAAGAACAAATGGGTATACGCATTGAGAACAACATCTGGATAACCAAGACCGGGCATGTCGACCTGTTCAAGGGTATCCCTGTTACTGTTGAGGAGATAGAAGCTGCAATGAAGAAATGACAGTAGCCGCTAGGTAGTTGCAATACTTGCTCTTTTTACCACGTAGGTCCTGCTCAGTCTGTCATGCAGCGGAAAGCCCGCAAGTACACTTATAGGATCGAATGGTATCATTCGGCATAATGTGCGTACAAAGGCATCTCTCCAGGTAATGGTCGTTATATCCTCGGTAACGGCCCGTGTACCGGTGATCAGCTTGCCCACGGTTAAGCCCTTTGTAAGCCCTTCGAACAGGAAATAGTAGACAAGTAAGTTGATAAAAGACAAAAACATCAGGAACACAAAGTTGGTCAAATAGGCCACGGCGGACTCAAAGCTCATTGTTGCGGATGTCATAATGGCTGCGAACACAAAGATGACTGGGAAATTAAGCCCGTAGCATATCAGGTAGTCGATCATGTAATTTAAAAAACGCTGGCTTTTGCTGGCATGTTCAAAGCTGATCGTATACCCGTTTTTACTGACGACTGTGTTGCCGGTATTTTCCATAAAAGAGTGATCCGAAAATAGCAATATTTTTCCGGTAAGGGGTATTCCGGCTATTGTCTTATATCATACCTTTGAAATAAAGTAGATTTTATGAAGAAGCTGTCCCTTTTGCTGCTAACTACTGCACTATCAACATTATGTCTCGCTCAGGGCTTTTATTTCCGGGCCGGCCTTGGTTATGCGTTACCTATGGCAGGACAGACTTTGGATGGCACAGGTACACCGTATAACGGATCTATGAATTATGCTGTGAAAAACTACAATATCAAGGGTGCTTCTTTCTCAGCAGGGGTGCAAACCTACGCCGACTTCGGTTATATGGTCGGCAAACATGTTGGAGCACAGATAGGCATGAATATTGGTCTGCTACCCAGGAAATATACCTATCATGCGAACAATGTAACATTCGGAAGTGGTGTGCAGGGTAATGTGACCATAGAACAAAAAGCACTGCTGCCCATTTTTATTACACCTGCTATTATGATACAGAGTGGCGGAGACAAGGTGAACTTATTCTCGCGGTTCGGCCCGGTATTACCACTTAGCAAAGATGTGACGTATGACCAGATACAGGAGAACGGACCCAATACAGGAGCAAAAACTAAAGAGGACTATACGTTCACCATACAAAATAGTTTTTCGGTGGGTTTTGCAGCTGGTGCCGGTGTTGAATATAAATTAGGCAAGGCATTTAGTCTTTGGGCAGAACTTAGTATGCTCTCATTGTCGCTTTATACCAAACACTCAGAACTGACCGCTGTGACTGTAAACGGGCAAAGTTATCCTGTGTCATCTGTATCGGGTGCGCCTCCGGTAAATTATACCCGCAGCGGGGTTATCGATAGCACCGGCACTACGCAGCCTGCATACTCTCAACCATTCAGCAATTTTGGTTTTAATGTGGGCATTAAAATAAACATGTCCAGGAGAGGGCGCGCAACTCAATCACACAGCGAAGGGGCAAGGTCAAGAAGGCCAGCTCCGGTTAGGTTTCAGTAGTTACAGGATGGCTTTACCTTATCCCGGTTTATCTTTGGTTGTTGAACTCCAGAATGAGCATATTGATATGTGCGCTGATGTTAAACGCAGTACCGGCAAGCACGCAGTTTTTTTACGGCAGCGGCTGGGGATGTAATTTTGGCATAGTTGCTGCAATAGGTAATAAATTCCAGCGTATTGGTGCCACGGTTCAAGGATATTACTATTATGATTTTGTACAGGTTAATGCTGAGTTGCGCGCATACCGGAATTTTAAAAATCTGGGACCTGCTGTACGATATAACGAGCTGGTAACTTCTACCGGACTGTTGTTGGGGTATGGACAAAAGCGAAACGAGCGTAACCCGTTCTTGTCCCCTGTTGCTAACCAGACAAAATATATCAATAGTATAGGCTACTGCTACAATGCCTATTTCAACAAAATAAAGACAACACAGCAAACGGGCATTGTAGCGCTGCAGTTTAACAGGATCAGTATTATTTCTGAGAACGACATTTTTGCACGGCCAAGGTTAGACAGGTTCAGGACAGGGGCATTCTTAGTTCAGTACCAGTATGAGGACCTCTACCAATTTGCAATTAACTGCTCTCTGTGGAGTGGTGAGATGAGGCACAGCGTGACAGATGATAAGAGCTTTCCCTATAGTTGTTACCAGGATACCGTTAACAGTCTTTATGCCAATTACTCACATGGCCTGTTAAGTGGACAATTTAAAATGGCAATCGGGAATTGGCAAACCTTGCAGGCCAATATAGGTGTAGACGCACAGCAGGTGAGGAATGCCGTTCAGAACCATACGCTGCACGATGTATTGCTTGGCCCGGCGCTATGGCCCAAATCTCAAAACTGCCATATACCGGTGCTGGATAAAGCGGGCAACCTATACCTGTATAGGCCCGGACAGAAAATGAAAAGACCACAGTTTTACTGGAATGTTTTTTCTTCGGCAGCTACTTTTTATTAAAATAGGAAAGGGCAAAAACCTGCGTACTGCTATTACGCACTGTTTCTGCCCTTGTGGAGTTGGTTACTCTCCAACCTATGCATTACTTTAATATGACCAAATGCCTGATTTTTCAATGCTTTCGAGAGATTTCCTGCCAATTTCCTAATGTCCAAAATTTGAGTAGGTAGCAGTTTTTTCACATTTTTTGGGGTTTTCACCTCTGATTTACCTCAACTTTTTTGCGTATGCAAAATTACGAAATTTATTGCTCTTTTTCAAATTTACGAGATAGGTTTTCCTTGGGTTATGGATGATGCTGGAACAGAACCTTGGGGCGTAAAAACATTGATTATTTTGAATCTTTCTTTCTGAAACATCACTTTCAATTTTGATGAGTCCCCTTTTCCGCAATTTTTTGGTTCAAAGTAATATTACACCAATCCCATTGTCCCAGGACGGGTATCACTATTAGAAATTACAATAGGAACACCCGTTGTGGGACAAAGCGCCATAACGAACCAAATAAAAAATACTTTTCGATGTTCCGAGTTCTTTTGTATCCCGCTCCACTATTTATTTAAAAGAAGAATTTATGAATACAGTATCACTTACGCCCCAGGAACTATCTTTAATAAAACGAGAGCTATTCAACATGCTGAAGTTGTCTGGTAAACAGGATCAGCCTGACTATGAGGTTCTAATAGAATCCTTGGATGGATTAACCTTCAAGCACTATTCTGTGGATCTGTACGCCAACCAATTAATTGATGTAATAAATGAGATGGTACTTCTGGATGATCTCGCGTTCGAACCCCAGCAGCTTGAGCGGTATCGGAAACAATTAAACGGCTAAGTTCCAATTAAACATCACGCGCCTCAGCCAAGACTTTACAGCTGGGGTTCTTCAATAGGATCATTGCTCATCCTCAAACTTTCATATGAAATTTTGATTTCGCCCCAAAAAATGAAAATCATCTTCCCAGGCAAAACAGGGTCGTTATTCTGAACTCAAAAATTGCTGCCGCTACCAAAATGAAATTTGGTTTTCTCAAGGAGAAAGGGTCATGTTTTTAGGAGCCAGATTTTTTTCAGAAATTTTTCTGACCGCCTCAATATTTCGCAACATAGGGTCGTCTTTGTAGAAACACATTTACATAGACGTCCGAATTTGATCCTAATAGTACCTGGGAAGGGGGGCGGCACTATGGGCGGGGATACGGAGCTACCCAGCGGAAAGCAAATACTCAGCCAGTCGTGAATGTATCAAAATATACTCCCGATAAATTAGAAATACCTTTTGTATCTTTAATCAACAAATATGATAGTAATCATCACTTTATTCAAAACATTTACATATGTTTTCAGTTTTTGGATCCAACGAAATTGCTGTCGCATTGTTTATTGGCGCTGCGGCATTCCTGTTTGAGTTTTTAATAGAACGATTCCTAAAAGATGACTCCAAAAAATCTAAATGGCTAAGTGCAGGTCGAGCATTTTTTATTGGTGGACTAACCCTTTTGTTCAGTTTAACAATGACAAATGTTCGAAAACTCGAAAATATCGAAAAGGAATTAGTTGGTGTTAATGAAAAGGCAACTGCCTTCGAGTTTTTCAAACCATATGAAACTATTCAGCACCTTAAGGATCATAGTGCATTCCAGAAACTTCTACAATCTCAAATGGAACAAACACGAGAACGGCTAAAGCAAATTGAAAAAGGTGAGTTGAACTTGAGTCGTGAAGAAGTGATTCCCGTTTGGGAAGCACTCATTTCAAAATACTCATCTACAGAAATACACGCCACAAATGTCGTATCAATTAACGACTGGGAAAAATTTAGCCCTAACCAGGGTTTGGAAGCCCATGAAGAATTCTTTCAAAAAAAAGATACAAAATTCAAAAGACTTTTTATCTATGATGGCAAAGATTCGTTGAGCATTTTGGGAACTCTAAAACTCGCAGAAAAACAAATTGAATTGGCAAAAAGACTATCGGCAGAGAAAAAGTTTCAAACGGATCGGTTTCAAATACGAATGATCGATAAAAACACTATTGACAATACAACATATGGGAGTGCTATGTACTCAAAATTTGGCACACTCGACATCGTCATCTTTGATAACGATTGTCTATTGCAAACCATAACACAGTATAAGAACAATGCCTACGAAATTGTAAATGGAGTTGTTACAAATAACAGATCAAAAATTGAAATTGCAGAGGACATGTTTAGCAGACTTTGGGATAGAGCCGAAACAATAGAACAATTTAAGAATATTACTTCCGCAAATGCAAGAAATCATAGCAGAAATTCAAAATAAGTTTGGAAGCGAAATAATTCGGCAATTAGAGCGAAAGCACTTCGCATTGTCACCTGATGTTTTACTTTCTAACTCCTTTAATTTGCTTCATTTCTCAAATGAATTGATTGGCGTTATACCTGAGATCATATGCGGTTATGTGGCAGGTGGTAAGTACCGAGAGGAGGTCATCCTGAAAAATGCAGAAAGCTGCTTTTCATTGAAAGACAGGAAACACCTTCTGCTTTGTCACGCGTTAAGTCCTTATTCTGAATCAATTGGATTTTACTGTGACCTCGGCAGAGCATATCGCTTTTCAAAGGGTCTCGGATTGAAGTTGCAGATCATGTTAGCTGGAAAACAGTGGGCGACGTATAACTGGGTTGTAATGGATCTGAAATTAAAGAACAACTTGTCTAAAAATGAAGAATGGCGTATCAACGTGTACAAGACTTTATTCGACGATGGACTTGACGTATTATCAATTGACGATGTTGAAAAAGACTATAAAGTAGACGTGCATGCCCAAGCAAACGATTATGTTAATTTAGTTATTAAAATGTTTGGTAACGAGGTAACAAAAAAAGAAAAATTAACTGATGACGAAGTTGAAAAACTGCTATCCGATACAAATATAATCTTTGAACTTGCTAAATTAGGTATCCTACGGAACGAAATTCAACCAATAAAAACAACTATTGAGTGTGTAATGCGCAATTTTAAACGAGTAGACGAAGAAACCTTTGTATACTTCCTAACTCAGTATTACCATCAGAGTAGGTATAATGGTTCTATAAAAATATCAATGAAGAGAGAAAAGGATTTTGATGACTCGTTTCGTGAAATCTACAAGGTGCTCTCCAATCCAAAAGTTACGCACGACGATCTAATTGGTGTGTACTTAGAAGACTATAAATATGGTCACATGGATAATTTGCAAGTAACCGCTCATCCTTATTATTTTCCATCAGGTACTCTTTATGGCATGTGTAAAAGAAATATTAAAAAGGCAGTCAGCAATTGTATCATGATTGGGGATTATTCCGACAAAGCAAAAATAAAAGCAATTCTAAGTAAAATAAACTATTTTCAGAGAGCGAGGCTTCTTTCCGATATCCTAAGTTTTGGTCATTTGCTGTCGGTAAAAAATGAAGCTACTAAGCACAATATTCTACGATGGTTCAAGAAGATCAAACCAGACTATTATTCGAATTCGTGGGAAATATTCACTGGTAGGGATAAGAATTTTGATCTTTCTCAGTTTGTTGTCAATTGGTCTTCTCTGATTTTCTCTCCTTGGGCGAATCACAAAAATTTTCCTATTCCTTACTGGTTTTTACCATTTTTTTGGGATTGTAATGAAAACTCGTCTGGTAATGTAAGTATTGACGAACAATCTGAATTGATACAAATCATTCTAACGGATGCAAATAAGATTTTTGGGCTGCCGACTTTAGTTGTCGATCCCGTAATGAAAAGTAGCCATCCGTAATGGTTAGTAAAAACAATAGGATTGGAAGCGTCCAAATTCTTTTAGGTGCCTCTCTATTCGGACTAATTCCAATATTTGTTAGATTGGGCAAAAATATCAGTACGCTTGACCTGGTATTTTTTAGGGCATTTTTTGGTGCTTTGTTTGTACTTATTTTAATCAAAGCGAAAAATAGAAAACTTAGTCCGATACGAGATAGCTTTATTAAATTGTTTTTTTGGTCAATAATTCTCTTAGTCGCAATATTTTCTTATTTCTATTCTTTGAAACTAATTGATATTGCATCAGCGACCCTTCTATTAAATCTAAATTCAGTATTTGTCATACTCTTTTCCAAATTTCTGCTAAAAGAAAGAATTAATCGTACGACTATTTTGTCATTGTGTTTATCAATTGTTGGGATGTTTTTTATAGTCAATTTCTCGGATATTGCTCATGTGGGTAGTTTTGCTGGATACATTGCCGCGATAAATGCCGCACTCTGGACTGGTCTCAATTTTGTTTATCCAAAAAAATATCTGATGTCAATGGACAACCTTTCGCTTACTTTCTATCAGACATTGTTTCAAATACCAGTTTTGCTGCCATTTCTTGTATTTTATCCGACGCAAATATGTTTGCATAACATTTTAATTTTTTGTTGCCTCGGTCTGCTATGTACAGCGCTTGCATTTTCGTTAATCTACTCTGGAGTGCCTAAGGTGAAAAGTCAGTTTGTGGGGATACTTCAGACATCAGAATCAATCGTACCAATATTTATCGCTTGGATTTTTTGGGGTGAAGTTCCAGGCGTGTCGAAAATATTCGGTGGAATTCTACTTATTACTGCTTACATTATTATTACTTTGAATCAGGGTAGGAAGCATACTTGATCAATTGGTCAATTTGTTTACCGCACCATATTTTGCGATTCTACCCGTTGTCTTACCCCACAATTGATTTCCGTAATCATAATGCCACCATTCTCGCGCATAGTTTGTGAAGCCACTATTTGTCATGCAGAAATAAAGGAGTCGTCGATTTAAAAGTGCTTTTTGTTGCTCATAATTTAGAATAGTGCCCTCTTCAATCCGCTGTTCAAAAAACCTCGTTGAAGAAATAATTGATGGGTCATCGAATGAATTTCCCATTACAACTTCTTGGTAATCTGCATCACATAAACTGACATCTACAGCCCCTCCTGTAATATGTGAAGACGGGCAGTTATTGTCCAGTCCATTCGAGCAATATTTCGACGTCTCTTCATGTAGCTGATATTCTGACAAGCCTGGGTTACTCCGCCTTATTTCACTAAAGATCTGATGATAAAGGCTTAGCTGTAGTTCTTGAGGTCGCCAGCCGTCCTTGACAAGGAGTAAATTTTTATCAGTCAATTTTTCAGACGCGGTTCTTAACATTCTGGCAACCGTCGCCCTGACGAAGACGCTTTTAGTTGAACCTTTTATTTTTCTACGATAATAAATATTTTCAATCTTGAGCTTTTTACTCTCTTCAAGTTCCACTAAAGGCTCGCCACACTCGACAATTGGGATATCTTTAAACTCATTAAATGCGATCAGGACAGGAATTTCATTCATGTTCAAGCATTAAAGTAATATTCATTTTTTAAGTTGGCTACCAATAGGGTCGAGGGCTGCCGTATATGATGTAATATAGCATTTTGTATTGATTAGTAAGAAGCATCCTAATGCTTAATTCCTTATGCGGTTTGAGTAGCTCAAATTTAATCGTTAAAATATCTTGTTATTGATATATTAAAGTTTGCGTCCCCACGGTTTCATATCAACGACGGCGCGTTCTAATATACTCGGTTGCCTTGGCTTTGATCTCATCGTTCGATAGTCTACGGTTCTTCAACATCCAATTGTCAAGATCGACTTTTTGAAAGTATATCTTTTTCCCTGCTGGGCACGAATATGATATCGATCTTGCATGAGTTAATTTGTAGAGATAGGATTTCGAAATATCCATGTAACGACAAGCCTCGTTCACACTGAGTATTTCTTTGCCATGAAATGTAGAGTTGTTTGCGTCCAGAGTTGTGGATTGAGTCATCAAGATCAATTCTTGTTTATTTATATAGTCTAAATTCAGGTGTATCGTCAGACTTTTGCCTTGGTTGAAACCATTTAAAATCCAGCCAAAAGAATGATGATTCAATCATTGATCTAATTTCATCGCTTTTTAACAAGTTGAACCGAAAAAGAACTTGTGCACTCACTTTATCCAGGCGACAAGAGAAGCCGCAAGCGGTGAGCCGTTCAAGTGAAACCTCAATTAATTCAGTGCTTGGGTTTAAGTCTGGGTTCCACGAAATTGCCCCGCTCGGATTTACCTTATGTGATTCGTCAATAATTAGCTGCCCCCGCATGCGTTATTATTTAAAAGATTCAATCGTCGTCAATAGACGCAATTGATTTAACGATTCCAACAATTCCCTTTAGAAGACCTATGTACCACATTGGTGCGTAGATTATACTTCCTATGGCAAGCGTTGGATTTTTGTAGAAGCACCAGGCAAGAATCAGCAACGGAAATGCGAAGAAAAACTTTGAAGTTGCAAGTGGCACCCAAGAAAGTAAGCAGGAGAGTACAAGCAGTTCCCCCACAAAATGCCCACCATATCCGCCGTACAATAGGAAGATACCGATGATATAGATGATCCACATCCTTTGTAACATAACCAACGGTTTTATAAACTATCTCCAAAATTCAGTCAGGCTCACAATAGCCCCCTTTCGAACAGTAATTTGCGCTCACCTTCTTTATAGCCTGACTTCGACTATTAGTGAAGCCATAATGTTGACCGCACTTCTTGCAAACAGCTTCGCAGTAATTTCCTAATGCGTTATGAGCTATCCTGTTTGTCTTCATTGCTTGATTTTCCAAGTAATTCCCGACGGCTGTTCCCATCGCTTCACTTTGAATCTGATGGCGCTGCGTATCCTTCAAAAAATCCGTATACTTTATGATATCTTGTTTCGAAAAACTTGCTAACAATATGTCTTCGTGATTCTTTATTAGCGCATGGAGAATGTTCTTTTGCTTATTGATTTCCGACCTTAGTGCATCTTTTCCTTTGGATTTTTTGTCAGCGTAAACCGCATAAGAAATGGTTACAGATAACGTCAGTACCAGATAGAATAGAAACCAATTCTTCGAGAAAAAATGAACATCCTCTACGGACATTGATATGATCAGGTGTAACGCTGTGCAGGCTACAAATATCAACAGTCCAAGGGATAAAATGCCATTTGACGGATCATTTCCACCGAATGAGCCGAGTCCAATGGTATAATCTACGTGGTAATCGGAATTATAAGTGTTTCTGTATTCGGCAGTATGCTTGTCGTACAGTGCTATTGCATTCCGCCATTTCTGATAGACTTCCTGGTCATTCATAGTTTTAGTGAGCTAAAATTTGCCTTTCGCCCCGAAGAACTCTGCAAAGATAATACTCATACATGTATGAGCAAAATGTTTTAGCCATTTCCTTTCCTTGTGTGCCTATGAGGGGCACATATGAATAGTAGCGTTGAAAAGACAAAAATCGAACAGTACGTTATCGATGCCGTAAGAAAGATGCGGCGGGAGAAAGGCATATCACAACGCGAGTTAGCCTATCGGATGGATGTTTCTGTTAGCTTTATTGGTGAGGTTGAAAGTGGAAGAACGCGTGCAAAATACAATTTGAATCATTTAAACGAAATTGCAAAAATATTGGGCTGTTCGCCCAGAGACCTCCTTCCAGACAAAGGTTTATAGCTCGTTGTTCCAGTTCGGAAATTTAAGCCTGGTTAGTAATATTTTCCCAGTGCGTGTAAATGATAACCATTGCCAAAGTGTCCAATTCGCAATACTTTCGCAGCTGGAGACCGAGTTGTTGTTTTCGTTTTATATCGATAGAAAATATCATATCCTGGTACGCCTTCATTGCAGCTCCTCCGTCCTTAACCTCATACGAATCATCTGAAAATTCAAATGTTTCTTCACTTTCCTCGTCGATAGCATTAATTTGAAAGCCCCATAATTCAGGTAACACTTCGAGTTTTAGCTTTTGATATGGATCAAGAATCTTGCCATCTTCCTTGTGCACCCAAGGTTTGAACCAGGCAATATTATGCAGGTAGTCGAAGTTTTTCCATATAGCTGGAAGAGTTACCTTAATTGATGTTCTACCCTTCATTTCTGGGTGGAAATAGTTCTTCAACGCGAAATCATTCATATCGACAAACCTGCCTGGTCGAATGACTTTACCCTTCGGATCTTTCTCTTTTGTTATGTCCAGTAACCATTCGCGCAACTCCACATCATTATAGCCAAGTTGTCCCATGTGTTTCAAAACATTCTTTAAGGCGGTATTTTCGTGGGTACTCCACATTAGTGGCGTACCAGTTGAACCAATTGCCTTCATCAACGACTTAGCGAAACGGAAGCCAGGATATCCCGTCTCTGTGTTTAGGAACTCAGAGTGGATAGGCTCAGCACCAGGTTCGTGAACGGTGTGGACACTCCATTGGAATGGGAACATACTGTACGGGTTCAGTCCTTTATGAAACGGAATCGCCGAGGACATTGTTTCGAAGTCCACGAAGTGTAAAGGAAATTGAAATTGGTCACGGAGTTCAGCCGCAAATAATTTCAAATCCGCATTCCCAGATGGATACTCAGTATTTTTCAGTGTATTTTCATACTGTATCGCTCGACGAGCATCGAGCGCACCAGCCCCAAATTCCACATTGGCGAGTTCATCAAAACCAACCCGTCTTCCAGAAATTTTTACGTTAACAAAATCATTTTTTAACCTTCCCGCCTGATATAAATCCCAGATCTTCGGTTGAACTGTAGCGAGGTCTCCCCAGCATTCATCGAACCCATTGTCCGACGCCTGGGATGATGTAAATTCACACTTCTTACATTCTTTCGTCAAAATTGGCAAGTAATTATCGAAATTGCTGTTCACCAGTTCAAGATAATCAGATGCTTCTGCCAATACATCTTTACCAAATACTTTCACTTCTTCCGTTACATCCAAAAGCTGTAAGAACCCGTCATCCTTCATCGATTTCACAACCGATGTTAATCCATCTTCCTTTGGTGTGACCGTCACCGTACGAAATCCACCAGATCTGGCTGGTTCTTTTATATCAGTCGCAAACCAAGAAGGCAGATCATCGACACTTGAAACAGAGTCTTTATCGGGCAGTAATAAATAAGCCTGTATCGTAGCAGCAGGATATACCTCTTGCAGTACCATTGCCTGGTATATCACGTCCTTGATGTAATCCCTTGTTCTACCATTCAACTGACCCGTTTTGTCTCTTTTCTTAAATTCTTCAGGATTGGATGACCTAAAGGATTTAGACTTGACCTCTATCAATTGAAATGAATTACCGACCTTTTTAAGAATATCAACTCTGATGATCATTTGCCCCGCTATAAATGTGGCTTCGTGAATTGTTACAGTTTCACGACCCAATAACTCATGCGTTAACTTTGCTGATTCTTGCAGATCCCTTGCATTGATTAATACACCAGGATAAAGTAGTTGGGCTATTTTCCCAACGACGTATCCCCCTTCTGCCAGCATCTTTTGAAATTCATTTTCCTCAGCTGTTGAGGGGTAGCCCTTCTTTTTATACCGCAGTTTTTGGGGACAGCTGCAAGCTATTTTATAATCTGACTTGGAAAGAAGGATCTCCATAAATCGGATGTTATTGGCAAAGACGGTACAACCTTTGCCATCGCAGAGTTACTGATTTTTGTCCAATAAGGGAGCAAAAATCATAATATTTCGCTTTTGCCCAGAAAACAGCATCTTTCACACGAAAAAGTGTTTAATACATTTTACATCGAAAAGCCCATAGTTAGCTGTTTTTCTACCATCTGACGTTTCGTGCGGGTATATAGATTTCTCGGTACTTTTGATTAATAAAACAGGGTAAAATGATGTGTTTTTACCCTCTAAAGCGCTCAATCAACATCTTTTTTAAGCTGCCTGTGCGAAGGTGGAACAAGACAATGGCAAATTCGAATAGAGTTCAACGACGCAGTCGTTGCGTAAGGTTCTCGCCCGACCGACTGCTTGAAGCAATTCCGATTCAATCAATCCAAGTTGAATTTCTTGCATTTCTTTGTTTGCAAACGTTCGAAAGGAAAAACGGAAATTCCCATATTCCACTTGCCGCATCATGATTTCCTTTTCCAAGTTTGGATCAACTCCTACAGCGTGAGCCATTAGACGGTAGACAATTTCGTTTTGGTGCGGTGTGCCAATAACTGCGATGTCCCATCCATTGTATTCATTGTAACCCAAAACGTTTCCGAAATGCATAGGGCTTTCATAGTGAAAGAAAAATTCTTTCATGTTTTTATGGACTATCGCGGGAACATAGCCAATTTCATCAAGTATTTTGAGTATCAATGTGCCGTCTAAAGTAGCCCTACTATATGATCTATCAGTATGCTGGTAAACTTTCCCTGTCAATTCGATATTGGAAATATCAATCACCTCTACTTTCCCAGGGTATAATTTCTTATAAAGGTGAACCTGTGGGGTAGCGGACATTATTATCACCTTCTTGTTTTGTGGTAGATCCCTCTTCAACAAGAAATAGATGGTGGTGCCTCTATCGCTGGCAGTTTTAATAAAAGCAGATGCATTTATGAGTTTACCTACATTAGATTTTACTGGATGCTTCATTAGTATGCTACTAATTAGAGTCCGATCAACCTGAGTAAGATCCATCGCTCCGACGACTCCAGCCCTGGTGCCCTCAATTTGCTGGATGAGGTCACTGATCGGATTCTCCACTGGCATATAGCTTCTGACAGTTTTCAAATCCTTTAAAGTTACCCTTCCGATGCTCAAAATGTCCCTGATTGGATCCTCATCGAAAATCAACGTATTTGATTCTACACTTGGGTGTTCCGCGCATAACTTAAGGCATATATAACAAGATAACAACAAGTCACTATATTTGAGAGGTTGCAACAATCAAAGTTGTAACGCTCACTATATGGCTTTTGATTTTAAGATAATAGCCTTAAAGCTATACGACAAGTTTAATCCCGATTTTCAAAAAAACTTATTGACAGACACAATCTATTATTTAGATAAAGAGTATGATATAGAACCATATGCTGTTTCCCCAAAAAAGATAAAAAAGAGTTCACTAAACTCCGAGAATTTTTTTGAGATCAAAAATCAACTTCAGAATGCCGACTTCAAAGTAAATTTCTCTGCAATCGTCGGTGAAAATGGATCGGGCAAAAGTTCGCTAATAGAAATAGTATATGCCGCACTGAATAATATTTCCGTATTTAAAGGAGTAATCGCATCCAAGCGCAAGGTTAATCATATATTGATTGATCTTTTTTACTCGAAGGGAGATAACATTTATCTACTGAAATGCAATAATACTGGTTATAATCTAACTGAATTCCGAAAGGCGGCTGTTAAAAATGAAGGCGAAAATTATTACGATTATCTGCCGCTGGGAAAAATTGAAAAGAAATTCGACCTGAAAAAGCTGTTTTATACGGTAGCTGTAAACTATTCACACTACGCTCTTAATGCAAAAGATATTGGCACCTGGATAAATAATGTCTTTCATAAAAACGATGCGTATCAAACGCCGCTCGTAATTAACCCTTATAGAGAAGACGGTGACATCAAAATCAATACTGAAAATTACTTAGTAAAATCAAGATTAATTTCGAACATACTTCAACCGATAGTAGACGGAGTTAAAGAAGAAGACAGCATAAGAAATATTGTAAACGGAAAGATAGCAGGATGGATTACATTTTCACTGGACAAAGAGAAATTTAATTTTGATAAGGATAAAAATCCAGTTTTCGATTTAACACAGTGGCATGGTGAAAAAGTGTTGCCAGCTGTTTACAAATGGTTTCTTAAAAACGAAAATTTTAAGCCATCGGATAAACTACTTAACAAATTTGCCCAAGAGTACATCATCAGAAAACTTATCACCATTACGGAGAGATACAAACCCTACGTTTCTTTTCAAAAATTTCATGAGGAGACAGACAATAAAAAACTAACCTCCTATCTTAAGAAATTATCTGGTGACCCCAGTCACATAGCGTTCAAAGTTCGACAAGCAGTCAATTATCTTTACTTCGATATATTCAGTAAAGACAAGGAAAAGCAAACTTTTACTGTGGCTGATTTAAGTACGAAAGTCAATGAAATAAAAGATACAGAAAAATTTAGGTTGATAGATATTATTCCGCCCTCGTTTTTTAAATCAAATATATCGTTTAAAGGAAAAGGAAGTTTCGAGAAGTTGAGTTCTGGGGAAAAACAAAAGGTCTATACGATCAGTTCCATAATCTATCATTTGATAAACATAAATTCAGTTTCTAAGGAGAATAATCTAATAAGGTACAACTGCGTTAATGTAATTTTTGATGAAATAGAACTTTACTACCATCCAGAGTTTCAAAGGACTTTCGTAAGAGACATTCTCAAAAATTTATCGAGGATTGAGATACCTAATATCAAAGGTATTAACTTCATTTTGATTACCCATTCACCGTTTATCCTCTCCGATATTCCCGCAAATAAGATACTATTTCTGGCAGGTGACGGCTCTCCCATTTTAGATAGTATACATAAGCGAACTTTTGGTGCTAATATTCATGACTTACTCGCTGATAGTTTCTTTTTCCGCAATGGTTATTTAGGGGAATTTGCAAAACTGAAAATTAGATCGGCAATAGAATATTTAAAGGACACAATCAATAGAAAAGTATCTGATACCGACTGGACGCAAGAGTCCGTTAGGCTTTTTATTGAATTGATAGGCGAACCGTTAATAAAAACAAGTCTTAAGGACATGTATAATTCAGCCTTTCTAACATCGGAAGCTGAAATAGATAAGGAAATTCATTTATTGCAAGAAAAAAAGAAGACACTCATTTAATTACCGACTTATGTTAGGGATTGCCGTTAAAAAAGTACAAGATTTAATTGCAACATTCGATACTGAATTGGCTGCGCAAGAAGCGTACGCCGTCAGGGAATTGACATTATTACGTGTAGATCCAGAATTCGTGAGAGATCCTCACCATATGGCTTATTTGAATAAGGTAATTGCGGACATTCCCGAAATTATTCGAGGAGATAAAACTATCCTCAATAGGCTTAAAGGTGAATTTGATGCTATCCTTATCTCAACTGCGGTGCGTTCAAAGGCAAAAAAGACATTCAGGGAGAAAATTTTTGGGGCATTGAATTATGCTGGCAATAGAACCAATTTTTATCCCAAATATTTCCGAAATTTAGGAATTAACGCGTGTGTTTACTGCAATTCACAGTTAACGGTCGCCGTAGATCCAGCTGATAAGAGAGGAGCAGTAAAGGCAAAATTCCAAGTGGATCATTACCTTGCGAAGGCACACTACCCTTGTTTTAGCATTTCTCTATTTAATCTCTATCCCGTTTGTGCATCCTGCAATAACTGTAAAGGAACCAGGGAAGTTGCATTTAATCTTTACTCGAACAATTCGAAGTCAGATTTTAGTTTTGTGATCGACAGTCAATCAAAAGCCGATTACTTAGATTCTCGTAATCCTGACGACATCACTATTGAATTTATCGAACCTCCCAGAGCGGCTGGTATCAGCGGCTTTGATGAAACGTTTGATATCTCAGGAATCTATGCGACACAGATAGATATCGTCGAAGAACTAATTCTTAAATCCGAGGTCTATACTGAATCTTACAAAGAAAAATTAATTAAAGACTTTGGCGAAATATTCACAGACATAAATATTACTAACAGACTTATTATTGGGAATTATGTCGATGAAAGTGATATTCATCTAAGACCAATGGCAAAGTTCATTCAAGATATTTCCAAGCAGGTAGGCTTGATAAAAGATCCATAAGTTCGGTTACTTTCAACAAAAATGAAAACAATACCCCGTGAAAATTCTAACGAATCAAGACTTGGTAGATCGACTCCGTAAGATCTCAGACAAAGTAACCCACCGTCTATGGATTGCTGTTCCATACATTGGGGGAGTAACAACTATACGACGAATCCTTGGAAAAGCCTGGTTTGAGAATCCAGGGGTATCTGTAAGGCTAATTACTGATGTTGCAGAAGCCAGTAATGTAGCTACTGAAACAATAGATCTATTTCACCAGCGAGGCGAGGTAAAGTCATTAAGCGGTCTGCATGCTAAAATCTATATCATTGATGATATTTGCCTCTTGACGTCTGCCAATCTCACCAATACGGCTTTTAGGAAAAGATATGAGGTCGGTATCATCTTAACGGGTAATCAAGCGCAACGTGTCGTGAATGTCTTTGACAATCTTTGGAAAACTTCTGAGAATATTAAACCCGAAACATTCGCCGAAATTGTTTCGGAGAATCATGATTCGAACGAAGATTCCAATTCAGGGAACTTATTAGACACTTTGTGGGAGTTGCCGACCGATCCTGGAGATTTTTTGTCCAATCCGTCGAAGCGATTTCTAAACTATGATCGAATATTAGCCGACTACAAAGACTTTAGCGAAAAGTATTCATCTGTTCAAAGACTCTGGGCTGGTAAACCGCTATACCTGGAGATTGATGGTCTATTTAACTTCCTCTATCATCATGCCCCTGGCGTACCGTCAAAAGAATTCTCTACTGGAGAACCAAGAAAATTGTCCGAAAAACAACAACTGGCGGAAATTAAGAAATGGGGCAACGAATATAGGAAATGGAATTTGACAAGGCGCATCGATCGAGGTGAGGATGATATCAATTGGCGCATCCGCAATTCAAAATTCCTCAAAAAGCAGTTGGCACCAAGCAATATCAATTCGATCAAAAAGAGTGATGTTTATGAAATTCTCAACCGCCTGAATTGTATGAATGCTTATCCGTTTAACAAAACCAACATAGTAAAGAACAATAGTCTTAGCGATATCAAAAGAGGTATCAATGAACTTGTAAACGGCAAAGAGCCGCTTGCAGTTCGAATGAACAACTGTAATAAAATTAAGAATCTCGGATCTTCATCGATGAATGAATTATTAGGCTTTACCTACCCAAATAAGTATCCGCTTGTTAACAAAAACTCGAATAGCGGATTAAGATTCTTTGGATACCAGCTGAAAGCATACAGTTAATTGAACTACTCCACTCTATCTATTTTTTGAACTTTTTCCTCAACATATCAAATTCCTTAACTACCATCTCAGGAAGTACCGATGAGTAAGCATCAATCGTAACCTTAGTATTGGAGTGACCAAGGCACTCCGAAAGTACCTGGATTGATACACCATTCAATAACATGATCGTACAAGCATAAGTCTTTCGAGCCAGGTGTACCGTTAGTTTGGTATTGATCTTGCATATGTCTTGAATCTCTTTGAGATATGCATTTAACCGCTGATTAGTTGGAACTGGTAGCAGTTTGCCTGTTTTCTTTCTGTCTGTATGATCTTTATAACTGTCGATGATCTCCAATGCTTTTGGTAGTAGTGGTACTTTGTAGGGTTTTTTAGTTTTCTGACGGTACATATCGATCCAGGTTTCACCATCAACCCCCTGAACCAGGTGGCTGCTGGAAAGGTTGAACATTTCCGTGTAAGCAAGCCCACTGTAGACGCAAAATAGGAACAGATCGCGAACCGTATTCAGCCTGGGTGTGCCGAAATCTCTATTGTCAATGCGGTCTACTTCCTCCTGGGTAAGGTATTCGACTGGTTTCTTAGGAAGTTTTATCGAGTAATCGACAAAGGGGTATTGATCCAACATCCGCTTTTTCATAGCGTAACGCAACACTCTGGAAAGCCGCTGCCAGTGTTTGTAGATTGTAGTTTGATTGTTCTTTACTACTGTCTTCAAGTAAATCTCAAATTCTTCCATGAAATTATCATCGAGGTCGTACAAATAGAAGATAGTACGGTTGTACTTGATCTTCGAGAACTCCATAACCCGATCATACGTTTGTCGGTATTTTGTATGGGTGATCGGCGAGTAATCCCTACCTATCAGGCTTTTTATCATCCCCAGGTATGCTTCAAATGCATCTTGAAGCGTGTAGGCATTCTTTGATGTACTAAGAACATCATCTTTAATAGTGTATACACTGAATGGTCGCCCCGTAAGGATCATCTGGTTAACGGCTCCGCGAACCTTAACGTCAAGGGCTTTCAACCCCTCATTAATACTATTGGCTTCGTTATTTGAGCCATTAACCCGCATTGCTTTCTTATTCCAGCTTGCAGCTGCGATTGCATAGCCAGTTGCCATAGTCACCGCGTTATAGTTGTAACGCAACCGCATGTAAATTGGGGTTTGACGACTTTTAGTCCTTTTGGCGTGAAACAAGAAAAAGCTGACTTTCAATTGAGATTCCATATATAGATTGATTGTTTAAGGAGATGAATGGACATGGGTTCGAGTCCATATTTTTGCGAAAACAAAAAATGGCTTTTTGAAACCCTTGTCAGAAAAGGCTTCCAGAGGAAAATGTGAAAAAAGTGCAACCTGGAACGCACCGATCCAGGTAGGTAGCAGTATTTGCAGGTAAATTTTGAGTCAAAATGGCGGAATGCTCCCGAACAGCTATCTTTTAGCTTGCATTGGCTTAGGTAATGCGCGGAACACCCAAGTGCCCTATTTTCAAGGGCTGGGGGGCAAAAAGCAAAACGCCAATGACAAGCAAAAAGATGCTGTTCATTGGCGCTTAAATTGTCCGAAATGGACTGAGTGTGGAGCCGGCGGGTACAGAACCTAACGGCCAATAGTATTGAATATCAATAAGATGAAAGATCGTGAAACTATCTACTCTCGAATTTCGCTCTAAAACAAAATGTTGCGAAAGAACTACTGTAAAGATACAAATTTTCACTTAGAATCAAACAGAAACTAATAGTGAAAATAGTATGTTCATCGATTAATTTCAGGCTCGAATACTAATAGGATTACTTGATATGAAGTCGCTGAAATTCAGTGGCCCTTGTTTCAGTAATATGGTGGTTCGGGTCATTTAATCATCCGTTTTCAAAATAGAGTAGTCAATGAATTCTGTAAAAATTACTTTGAACCCCATTGCAATAATGTCCCATTTTCCTTTTGAACATTCAACATAATATTGCGGCTCCCCTGAAAAGCTTAAAATCATTTCCTCATTAATTTTGAACATTTTTTTATTTTTCCCATTTAACTCAGAATAAGCAAAATCGAAAAGTTCCTGAAAGTACTCGTTTATAGAAATAATATTGTCAGAATATTTACTGCATATAAATTTTCCATTAAGGAAATCCTTCTCTAGGAATTCATCATTTATTTCTTTGTCAAGTTTTTCGTCTAACGTTTCAAAATCTCCTATTCCATAACTCGGGTCGGCGTAAGTTATTTTGTATTTATAAAACCAAGGGCTAGATAGAGTCCTCATATGAGTTGTCTCGGTTTCATCATTGTATAAGTTCCCACTAAAATCTCGAAACTGGTCTTTGCGATCGGAAAGATAACGCCAGCCACCAATCGACATGCTTTCTATAATGTTGTCAAATCCATTTACCACCACTCGTCCACTGGACCTATCAAGAGAAGCATCAATAATTTGAAAGCTTGAATGTAGATTTTTAATTTTTTCTTTAAATTCAAGCCGTCTATCCTTTGACATTTTTGCACCGAAAATGACTCCAAGAACTGCCTCTGGATAAAGCTCATGTTTTCCTCTGTTCGGAGAAATAAGACGATATTCTTGTTCGTATTCCCATTCTTGATATTTGGTCCCTAAAACCACTTGATCAAAGTTGAAATTAAACTCCAATGATTCTCCCCACCGCTTTCTGCTTTCTACTACATTCCATTTTGGCAATGCTTGTTTATAATCTACCTTTATTAATGAAAAATCTTTAACGAATCTTTTAGTATCAATTACCAAGCACACTCCAGTATGTCCTCCACTATAATGTGACCATAAGAGAGGAGAGTTGTTAATAAATGAAAAGCAACATAAACCGACTCGTTTTAAGTACACCTCATGTGTAGCTTTTAATATTAACTGCATGACATCATTCATCCGTTTTTTTGACTCGGGGTTTTGCAGTGTTTCTTTTATCTCTAAATCCAGCCCAGGAAAATACTTTCCTGCGTATTTATTCATATACCAACTTAAGTTCTCATCAGATGTGTTGGCATCTAATACATTTGTCAGGTCAAATGGATCATTTAATGAATCTGGACTTGAAAACCACAAATAAGGAGTTGTAATGGTTTCAGATAAATTTACATCGTCACGCAGATAGCGAAATAGAAATCTGGGGACTGAAATAGTCGCGGGCGATTTGTTTGACTCATTCATTTCTTGCCGTCAGTTCAAAGTTTGTAAAGTACTCCATTAGGTTTGTATAACTCGCAAACAGAAGCACGTCTAATATCCTTTTTAGCAAAATACGATATTTAATAACGTATTCGAAAGGCAGCTGAAAAAGTCTTACTTTGTTTTTAAACCACAATATGCATAATGATTTAAAAATTGAAAGCTTTGCCAATAGTTGCTTTTGAGTTCTAAGACCTTTTTGAGCAACTGGCTTGGTGTAACCTTACAAACGCCTGCGCTTTACAAATCGTCCTCGTTGAAGTACATATTGAGAAGCCCCATAGTTCGCGTTTGACTTAAAACTCACAGTATTAGATATTTGCTTTTCTGGTTCCTGCTTTGGTTTGAACAACTCACCAGTTTTTATTTTATCGACCAGATATTGACGAGATATTATTGCCACGATCGATTCTCTTCCACTTGATTTAGGGTATAACAAATACAGATGATTTTTCCAGTCATTTGGGTTGTTAATTTGTTCAGTACCTCTGAAATCAAAAATAACTGGTACGCTGCTACCAACCCATGCCGACGGGAAACACTCATTTACAAAGTCAACTAAGAAAATGCCTCGTGTATTTGTTAAGCGGAAACCCTCTTTCGCTTTAAGAAATCGAGGATAGTCTCTTTTAAGTCGTGCACCGTCAACTACCCACACCATTTTTTTATAAAATTCCTCTCTTTTTGTCCGCTCCGCCGGGTCTATATGCGAATGCTGAAATTCAATTACAAGTCCATGCGAACTACGAATGTCAGCTATATGTTTTTCGCCCTTTGCTTCATCAGTTAATATTACTTCCTGCCAGTCAGATGGAAAGTTATTTTTCCAAGCTCGATGCCATTCGGTTTCATTTTCCCACCATGGGTCGCAGTTACGTACACCTTTATGCGCCCAATGATCTGCTTTGAAGTTCCCACATTTCGCAATTAGTTCTGAGCCACAGTTCGGGCAGACTCCCTTTGCCCCTTTAGTAGCTTCTACTTTGATATTGTCAATAAGTGCAAATCTCATTACCAATTCATATTATGGATTATCCGCATTACAACGAAACTACAACAATAGCCTCAAACTTTCCACAATCCGGGTCGAGATTTGTACCATAGAGTTCATACTTATAAAACAGCCATTATGGGGCATTACTCCTCTTGCAAAAACTCTATTTTTTGTATTCAGTGATTCAACTATTCTTTTGCAGGCAGTTTCTATCATCCCTGATATGTACTAAACTCCCATTTGCGGGATGATATGTAGGCGAGTAAATCAAGTATCCAAAATCCTGTAATTCAGAGATACACTTATGATATGTAGCCGTACTCTTAATTTTTGCAAACTTCATTACTGATCTACGCGTAATGGAAATGGGACTATTACAATTGTTCTTTAACCAAAGTCTAAAAAGTACAAAAAACAAACTTATATGAACACATGATAACCGAGCATCGCTTTCTGCAGTGCTCAGGAAGGCTGAAAGCCGTTCATATGTGTCATATCCGTGTGCCGGCATTTAATAGGGCCTTTACTTCTGATAGCTTGTAATAAAATACACCTTCAATCTTTGAGGGTTTTAAAAGGCCTTTTACCCTGAGGTTCTGCAATGTTCCGGATGAGATGCCTCCAAGGAGTTTCCGTACTTCTTTAGATCGCAGGAATTCTTTTTCGGTCTGGCTAGACCGTTTATTCAGAAACTCCGCTAATTCATGCAATAATTTCTGCCTGAAAAGCTCTAAATCATGCTTTGTGAGTATCTCTATTTCCATATGCTGTAGTTTTATGACAATTGCCAATTAATAATGGTATTATTCACCGCCTTCGCTATCATTACCTCTAGTGTTATCATCGTCTAAATCATCCTCTTTTTCTTTCAATTCTCGACTGTCTTCTTCTTCTGAAGTATCGTTTTTCATTTCTACAATGTCGTCATCTATAACCCTCGATGGTGTATCGTAGTCTTTTGTTTCGTTTAAGGATCTTTCATTTGTCCGATTTCTCAAGCTTCGCAGCTCGTCTAACTGCGCATCAATTTGAATGCTCTTATCCACATCAGTATTAGATATAGAGGGTGAATATTTCTCTTCAAATGCTCGGTTTTGATCTAGTATTTCCTGCTGCTTTTGCCGTTGTTTTTCGTCACCTACAGGAGATGACTCCGTATCTATTACAGTATTTAATTTAGAATAACTTTGTTCTAGCATTTTGTGTGTTTGGCTATTGGCTCTAAGGGTTTGTAGTTCTTCCAATGTCGTTTGTCCCTTTGCTTTTTTCAGGTCTAAAGCCTCTAGTTTATCCTTATCATATCCCAGGTTTGCTAGTCTGAATTTTCGACTCCCGTTATATTTGATACCTTGTAGTCGTCCATTTCTATAATAGATTTCATGGCCTTGAGCCTCTATTTGGCCTAGAAAGTGTTCAGTAGATTGCGACTGCGAGTAAGTCGTTTCGAGCAACCTAGTTAAAGCTACCTTGTCAGTTCGTTCGTGAATTTTTACATTTTTTTCACCTCTACCCAAGTTTTTTGATTTGCCATGTTCCGGTAAGCTATGAACCATCTTTGGAAATTCCTTTAATTGGAATTCCGTCATTGATTTTTTCAGCTCCTGGAATTCTTGTTTTGACATTCGATTTGATTTACCAGTACAGTATGCGGTGCCAGAAGTAATGAGATGCATATGGATTGTATTTTCTCGGTCATAGTGGACTGCTCCTAAATGCAGCGAATTCTTACCTCTCAGTGAAATAAATTTGTCGGCTATCTTTGCCAAAGCTCCCTGATCTAGGTATTTACTATCAAGAGCGGAAAATGAAATAATGGTATGAAATGCCTTAACACTATCTTTCCTGATATGCAATCTCATTTTTTCGTTTTCTTCAAATTCCTTTATGTATCCCTTAGTGTCTTTTGAGCGAACATTTTCCTTTATAAGCAATAGCTTTCTTTCCTCTATTTCTGGTTTCCTTGTTTGAGATACAAACTGTTTTACATACTCTTTTAAATCTCCTTTAAATGCTTTCAGTTCTGCCATCAGTTTTGCATCTATTCTTTCAGATTCTAAGTGTTTCCTGTCATTGTCTGTGAGCTTAATGCCGGATATATACTGCGGTATTCTAGCTGGCTCTTTCGCTGGTATAACTTTATTGTCCGCCAATATGTATTTTATTAGCTGGTCTACATTTGATTTTCGTGAAAGACATTTAATAATCACATCATAGATTTTGAAGGAAAACAATGAGCTTTTCTTTATAGTCAGGTGTTCTTTGTATTGCCTCCGTTATCAACTGCTCCAAAGTCTTTGGATTCTCCAACTGAATTGAAACACTACGCTCCAATTCCGAAATTTGTTGCATTAATTGAGAACCCGTTTGATATGGAATCCTATTTTCATCAAATAACTTTTTAAGGGCGTTATAATTCATTGCCAAGTATTGTTTTATAGTATTAATGGCAAAAGAGTCTGGAACTATATACCGGTTGTTTATGTACGAAAAGCAGCAGGCTTTAATAAATCTTGACCTGCTTTTGTTGTGTTTCCGTGCCGCAGCAGTAAGTATATGCAGTTCGCGTGGATTCCATTCAGTTAGAAGTTCTTTAATCTCTTTTCGTCTTTGCTGTCGCCATTTAGCACGATATTCTGACCAGTACTTTTTGCGAGCCAAGGCAATATCCTGATCACTTCCATTCTCAAGTACTTTGGCGCTGTTGAGATAGGCGTATAAGCCGCTTTTCTTTTTCAATTTCTGCTTCATAACTAGTCCAATGGCAATAGAGGTGGTTTGTTAAATGGAATTTTATTTACCGCCTTATACGGCGGTAGTTGCGATAAGCTATTTAGCTTTGGTTGTTTAAAGTATGGAGTAATTGATGTTTTGATAGCTGGTTTATTCCCACATAGAATAATGCTCTCGTCAGATTGTCGTATTTCATCCGCAGTCATGAGTGACCGAACATGTCGTACCTCCTTTTCATCACGATACTCAAATTTGCCTAACGTAGCTTCTAATTCCTGGGCTACACTAATTGGTTGGCCTGCCATATATACTCGTGCGAAACTGTTTTCAGTTATGGCCTTCGCTACTGCCGTCCCATATAAATCAACTATCTGTGCTGCCGATTGATAAACCTGCAATATGCCAGCATTATACTTTCTTATATTTGCTATCGTAATTTGTAGGGAGTTAAAGTATAAACTACTGGCTTCATCAATTAAAAAGAATAAAGGCAAATCATCCTTATTTGGGAGCCGATTCATCGTTTCTCCGAAAAACTGTTCTAAAAACAAGGACGTAAACAAGCTATAGTAACGCATGTCTTTGGTATTCGTGGTAATAAAAAGCGCAGTCTTTTCTTTTCTAAAACCGGAAAAATCCAATGTGTCGTGACTAGTTGTTAGCGCCACACTTGGGTCTGTTGAGAATATCGAAAGAGCTGCACGGCATGTAGCGATGATACTTGCTAAAACCTTGTCTCCATAACTAATGAAAGCCTTGTATTCTGAAATAAGACTCTGGTCGTTTGTACGCACGATCAGGCTATCCACCTTGTCGGGCGCATAACCAAGCGTTGAAATAATGGTATACACGTTTAAAAGAGAATGATACTCTTTTGGTGTGTGTATAATTACATATTTTATTACTAGGCTAATTAAGCTTTCCGCACTCATGTTCCAGAATGGATCTTTACTGCCCGTACCCAAGGCGTTTATTACAACCATTTTGCTTAGCTTTTGTATGTCAGAGGTTGTTTTTATCCGAAAAAGAGGATTAAACCCTTCTGATGCATGCGGATTGCCAGGGCTGACTTGGTATACGGTATAGCAATCTGCCAGTAGTGCTCCACTTGTTTTTTGTAGTAACTCACCGGAAAAATCAGTGATAACCAGACTAGAATAACCACGCATTCTTAGTATACTTGGAATCAGAATTCCCGATGATTTGAAATTTCCGGTACTGCCAATTATTAATGCATTTTTTGTAGACTGCGCTATCGACAATGATCTCTTCCCAGTTAAACAAAAACCTGTGTTGTTAGATGACAATAATTCTGCTTCAGGAAGAAAATTTGCTGTCAATTCTGTCTTTCGGTCTGGAGAAATTAGACTTTTCAGAAGATCAAACAATCCTTCGATTACAGCACTTAACAAACTCCATGCCATGTCAAACAAGGTTTTAATGAGTGTCATGGCCCGTAGTTTTTTCTAACAATTCTCCAAGTTTAGTGCTGACCAATCCTATCAGCTTTAAACAGAAAGCAAGAAAAATTCCGATGAATCTAAAAATTGCGGTGGTCAACGACTTTGCCGTTGGACCAAGGCTGTTTTTTTTAGCATTGTTCATGGTGTATAGCTTTTGTTTGTAGCCTGAACAACTATTTTGGCACCTCTACTAGTAAGTAACTTTTTATAAAGCGCTATCATTTGAGCATAATTACTATCCTGTTCAATGCTTAAAGGTTGATAGACGAAAAACACAGTAATGCCACTTAATTTGTCTGACAATGGGGTTTCTTTTAGAAACAGATTTATCACTTTATCGACATCGGTCTGCAATAGCTCTTTGCCCTCGGGAGCATAACAAGAAAAATCGTTAGTATTTTCTTGTAGGTCGCTGAAGATCAATAGAATTTTTTGTCTTGCCTTACTATTTGCCAGATAATTCAGTTCATTAGCAATTGTGGAAAAACACTCTGAATAGTTTAAGGTGTTAGCAATACTATATTTCTCAGGGAAGTTATTCATTGATCGGCGAACCTTCCCATAAAAAGAATGCACCAATTTTTCCCGATAATCGACCTGTTCATTGACATTATCGCGCGCACTTTTCAATCCGTCTGGTATCGAGATCTCTTCAATTGGATTCAGTTTTTTGT
>JBGALL010000106.1:0-4578 GCA_044223895.1 Candidatus Woesebacteria bacterium | reverse complement strand
TTGCTACTGCCAGACAGAAACCACAGTAACTCATGAATAATTCCACGAGTAAAAACCTTTTTCGTTGTTAACAACGGAAATCCCTGAGACAAATCATAGCGACACATTCTTCCAAAGACACTTTTTAACTTCACCCCAGTAGAATGACTTTCTTTCCAGGTACCATTTTCCATAATATCTTTCATCAAGTCTAAATATTGATATTCTGGATGAGAATGATCGACAGTAGATTTTTTAGTTTTCATAACTCCCCTTTCTTAAATAATTCTACATTTCAAATATTTCCTTCTCAGTAATTACAGCATCCATCACTATATCATATGATTCAAAGGGTAGAAGAGGGAAAATTTGTTCCGAAAAAGCCAAACCAATTTTGGGAACCTGTATTCCTCGTAGCAGCTTGTCATAATAGCCTTTTCCCCATCCAATTCGATGTCCGTGTATGTCAAAAGCAATTCCCGGAATGACAAAAAGATCAACTAAATGGAGAGGCGCTATTGTTGAGTTTGAATTAGGCTCAAAAATATGAAATGATCCCTGAAGTAGATCAGACCATTGATGAAGATAATACAGGGAAAGTGTATTGTCATGAATTTTTGGGACAATAACCTTTTTCTCTAGGAGTAAGAGATCTTTTATACAATCATGGGTGGCTACTTCGGTTTCAAACGATACATAGATACATATAGAGGAAGCCTCTATAAATTCTTTTCGTTTGCAAAGACTCGATATAATAGTCTGACTAGAGCTAAAACGTTTTTGTGGAGTTAGTTGTCTACGTCGGGCCAGAGCTCGTTCACGGACGTGTTGTTTTTGATTAATAGATTCTACTGACATACTGAGAATATACATGAGCACATGTTATGAGAAAAAAAATTAAATCCGAAATAGCCAAATTAATTCGACAATGTACCGATCATATCTGGTTTCCCCAAAACACGCATGAAGGATATATTTTCAGATATGGTATTACCTTCCTCCTGGGATTACTAACTGTATTATTTATAGTTTTTTTTCCATCACCACAAGCGAAAACAGCCTCGTATATTTTATTCTTAATAGCGATCTCTCTTAGCTCTTTTGTTGGAACTTTTAAATCAGGTTTTTTATTGACAGGATTTGGAGTTTCTACCTTGGCTCTTATCTATTACCCGGCTGGTGTGCCTTCTGTTTTACACGGAATTGAAATTCTTTCGTTTATTATTGCTGGAATAGTAATCAGTGTTATTATCCATCGTTGCAAGCGTGCGGATTTAGGTAATGAGTTTTCTCGAAGAGAAATACAATATCAAAAAAAGATAGACCAACTAGAATTAGAAAGTATAGAAGCTCAAAAAGAAATTCGTGTTCGTGAAGAATTTATATCTATAGCCTCTCATGAACTAAAAACGCCATTGACAACTACGCTTCTCAAATTGCAAACAGCATTACACAATATTCAACATGTAACCCTCGCCAACTTTTCTGTACAGAATTTACTCGACATGTTAGAGGGTGCTGAACTACAGACTAAACGATTAGGAAAAATGATTAATGATTTATTAAATGTCTCAATCATACGAACGGGTAGATTGGAATTAGAGTTAGAAGAAATTGATATCGCAGCCATAACTCGAGATGTCGTCCATCGATTCACCGAAAAAGCTGAAAAAGAAGGAATAGATTTGAAATTAGTTGCAAAAGAAGAAGTAAAAGGGGTATGTGACAAAGTTCGTTTAGAACAAGTTATTACAAACTTAATTTCTAACGCCATGAAGTACGGAAAAGGAAAACCGGTAGAAGTATCAGTGCGTAAGAGCGGTAGAACGGCCAAAATAAGTATTAAAGATCATGGTATAGGAATCTCCAGTGAGAAAAAAGCTGCTATTTTTAATTTGTTTGAACGTGCAGTTGGTAACAGTGAATATAAAGGCTTAGGAATTGGCTTATACATCAGTAGTCAAATAGTTCGGGCCCACCGCGGGAGAATTTTAGTAAACTCAAAGTTGCATTCAGGTTCTGAATTTGTTGTAGAAATTCCCGTTTAAGATTACAATACCTGCATATGCTTCCTCAAGTTGTTAAACGTGATGGTGCCATTGAAAAATTTAGTATTATAAATATCTCCAAAGTTGTGCAAGCTACAGGACTTACTCCTGAAGAAGCGCGGTTAGTCTCGGAAAAAATTGCTATTTGGGCAGAAAATCAAAAAGTAAATTCACTTACCTCATTGCAAATACGTGATCAAGTTTTAAAAGAGATTCAAGAAATAAATGCTAATGCTGCTGACCTTTTTAAATGGTACGAACAATCCAAAGAATTATAGCCCTTCTGCGACTTCGGAAATTACTGTTCAGCTTGACATGACAAGATAAACTAAGTAATCTGTATCTATTGTAAGAGTTCTGTAAGAGTCAGGAATTTATTATATGACCCAAACCTTCTCCCCTTCTTTGTACGAAACCCCATTTTATAGCTTACTGTTGAGTTATTCAGACTCACACTTCATAGTTAAAGGTAGACTATTTAATGGGTTGTCCAAAACTACCCAAATCCCTCAGACTTCTCAACTCTTAGAACAATATTTGCCACAGATTTTTTCTTGTAGCTGTTTTAATGATGCCAATATTCCCTTCTCTCAAGAGCTCCAACAAACAGAATTGGGTCATCTGTTAGAACATATACTCCTAGAGTTTCTTTGCGAAGAAAAATTATCGCATGGTGCTACTTCTGCAGTTTTTGATGGCGTGACGAAGTGGTATGTTGATACCCCACAAGAATTTGAAATATTTATTTCCAAAGATAAATATGATTTGCCTTTATTTGCTCAGGCGTTGAAACGAAGTTTGTTTGTTTTTGACAAAATAATAAGTACTCCCTAACGCGGATAGCTGCACTATCCGCGCTGGACGGTTATTGTTATGTATTTTGATTGTCATCTCGATGACGTGCCTGCCCTCCTAAATGTCCGGCGCGGCGTGCTTCTTCAGAGGTAAATTCATGAGCAGTTCCTTTTTGGTGTGCTGCTTTTCCTCCTTTACTGGCTATCTGACGTTGTTTGTCTTCATCCATAGAAGCAAATCCTCGATTGCTGGAATTCTTTTTAGCGTTCATAGTGTTCTCACCTCCTTTCTTTGTTTATATAAATACCATACTCAACAAAGATCAAAAGGGAACCAAGAGTTCGTAAGAAATAGGAAAGAATTGAGAAGTTAGTCGCTTACTTTGTATCCAAATCCACGTACTGACTGAATAATTTTTTTGTCGTGGTCTGAATCTATTTTTTTACGAAGGTATCCAATATAGACATCAACTACTCGTGTCTCTATATCAGGGTTGTTTCTCCAAAGACGACTCAATATCATCTCTCGGGTAAGTACTCTGCCTTTATTACTCATGAGATATTCAAGAATTTTAAATTCCTGGGGTGTTAACGTTATACTTTGATTTCCACGTTTCACTTCTAATGTTTGGGTATTCAGTGTTAAATCATCAACAACGTATTTAGCTTCGTTTGGTTGATTTTTTCGTAAGCGAGCTCTGATCCGAGCAAAAAGTTCTTCAGTTTCAAATGGTTTAGTTACATAGTCATCTGCTCCCAGATTCAGTCCAGTTACGACATCATCAGTACTTCCATGACCAGTTAACATTATGATGGGAATCTCAGGATAATTCTTTTTAACTTCTCGACAGACAGCATCGCCTTTCATTGTTGGAAGGCCGAGATCAAGAAGAATGAGATCGGGTTCGAACTTTTGAATAATCTGTAAGGCTTGGGTTCCATCTGCTGCGGTCCGGACTAAATATCCTTGATCGTTGAGTGTTTTTTGAAGTATCTCTCGTAAATCTTTATCATCTTCTACAACGAGTAAATTTTGATTCATAGGATTACTATATTGTACTGTAAATCTATCTATAACGCTACAGGCTATCAAGATATTCCACCATTTCCTTAGCGGTATGAGTCCTCATAAGTTTTTCTCGCAGTTCACTGGCGCCATTAAATCCCGATACATAAATTTTTACATACTTTTTCATAATAGGAAAATGTTTTTTCCCCTGCCATATAGTATCAAACAAGAGAACATGGGTTTTAAGAAGACTGATCTTTTCTTCTGGAGATTGATCCTGCCAATTGTTCTCCGTCGCGAAAAGATAGGGATTATGAAAAATCCCCCTGCCAATCATTACCCCATCAACACCATACTGAGAAACTTTTGTTAACGCCTCAGCTCGTGATTGCACATCGCCATTACCGATTATAATAGTTGGTTTTTTTAACTGATTACGAATGGCTACTCCTTTGGCGATCTCATCCCAATGTGCTGGTACGAGAGACATCTCTTTAGCAGTTCTGCCATGAATAGTCAGTGCCTGGAGATTATGTTCCAGTAAAAATGAAATCCAGTCTTCAGTAACAATAGTTGCGTATCCAATTCTCGTTTTTACGCTGACAGGTAAATCCCCCGCTCCTTCCTGAGTTGCCCGGATAATTTCTGAAGCCAGTGAACGGTTGTTAATCAACGCAGAACAACAGCCATTTTTTACCACCGCTTTTTCGGGACACCCCATGTTGATATCCACACCATCAAATCCTAA
>JBGALL010000105.1:0-4724 GCA_044223895.1 Candidatus Woesebacteria bacterium | reverse complement strand
GAGGTGTTAAAGGAAAGTATGAAAATGGAAATCATGTCGGTGAAGTGTATGTAGAAGCTGATTCAGGAGTGATATTTAATTCTTTAGTACGTTTCACAATTGAAGAAGGCTATAAAGGAATAGAAATGCATTTAGGACTTCCTGGGAGTGTCGGTGGTGCCTTGTACATGAATTCTAAATGGACAAACCCAGAAGGGTACGTAGGGAATGTTCTTCACAGTGCAGTAATTATTACAAGCGAAGCAGAGATTAAAACGGTACCTCGTGAATACTTTCACTTTGCTTACGATGAAAGTATATTGCAAAAAACCAAAGAAATAGTCTTATCCGCTACCTTTGAATTTCAACGATCAACCAAAGAAAGTCTGTGGGATATAGCGAATCGAAGTATTGCTTACCGAAGGACAACTCAACCTCAAGGGGTATTTACTATGGGGTGTACCTTTCAAAATATAAGCAAATCAGAAGCTTTTACCATTCCCACACCTCTTCATACTACGTCGGCTGGATACCTCATCGATCATGCTGGGTTGAAAGGGTATACTATTGGAAAGGCTCAAGTTTCCCCAATCCATGCAAATTTTATCGTGAATCAAGGTGGAGCAACTGCAGCCGAGATCGTAAAATTGATAGAACATACCCGTCAAATCGTTAAGCAAAAATTCGGAGTAAGTTTAAAAGAAGAGATTATCCGAATAGGAGAATTTTAATATATGGATAAATTTATAATTACCGGTGGAAAACCTCTCAAGGGTGAGTTACGTCTCCAAGGAGCCAAAAATGTTGCTCTGAAAATGTTTGTTGCCACGCTGTTAACCGACGAAGAAATTATTCTTCACAATGTTCCTCATATTCGTGATGTGTTCATGATGATAGAAGTCTTAAAGGAATTGGGCGTAGCTACAACCTTAAAGGATCATACGGCGATATTGAAACATACTCAAAAAGGAAATACCTACGTTTCTTTAGAAGCAGGGGCACGATTACGAACATCATCTCTCGTTTTGGGTCCACTGCTGGCTCGATTTCATCAGGCAACAGTTCCCAATCCAGGTGGCTGTCGTTTGGGGGCTCGTCCTATAGATAGACATATTGAGGCTTTAAAAAAGATGGGTGCAACCATTGATTACGATTCAGATGATGGGTTTTTTCATGCCAAAGCAGATGGGTTACATGGGACTGAAGTTCATTTTGAAAAAAATACTCATACAGGGACAGAAACAATTATTCTGGCTGCTGTCTTGGCTAAAGGTACAACAACAATCACCAATGCTGCCCAAGAGATAGAGATTGATGATCTGATAGCCTTATTAAACAAAATGGGTGCAAAGGTTTCTCGAACTGATATTAGTACTATCGTGGTAGAAGGGGTAAGTGAACTTCATGGTGCAGAATATACCGTTATGCCTGATAGAAATGAAGAAGTAACCTTTGCCATTGCAGCTGCGATAACTCATGGAGAAATTACTGTTCACGGTTCTGAGCGTCGATATTTATCACAGTTTCTCGAGGTATTCGAAAAAGCTGGAGGTATTATTGAAGCGATTAATGAAAATACCACTAAGTATTCTGTTGGTCCCGTAATCTTCCCCACAGATGTTGTCACCTATCCTCATCCAGGGTTTATGACTGACTGGCAGGGTCCTTGGGCGGTATTTATGACTCAGGCTGAAGGTGTATCTACTATTCATGAAACAGTTTTTGAAAATAGATTTTCTTATGTTAAACACTTACACAAAATGGGGGCTGATATCGTTTTTTATTCACCAGAGGTTCATGATCCTGAAACATTTTATAATTTCCATTGGCATCAACGCATAGAGGGACAGCATCAGGCTATTCGAATTATTGGTCCAACCTATTTACACAATGCTTTTGTAGATATGGATGATATCCGTGCTGGAGCAACATTGATTCTCGCAGCCCTTGCTGCCAATGGGACAAGTTATTTATATCAAGCTGATATTGTCGATCGGGGGTATGAAGAAATAGAGGAGCGATTGCGAATGGTCGGAGCTACAATTACTCGTGTAAAGGAGGACGAAGTATGAGCGATCTTACCGCGGTAGTTTTAGCAGGTGGTGAAGGAAAAAGGTTTTGGCCTTTATCGACAAATAAATTACTATTTCCGATAGCTGGTAAACCATTGATACAATATTCCGTTCTGTCTTCGTTACCAAAAGATACTTCTAAAATAGTAATTGTTACCAGTCCTACAAATGATGCCTTTATCCGATCTCTCTCATTTCCAGTACCGGTAAGTTATGTGGTACAACCAGATGCAAAAGGAATGGCTGATGCGCTTCGTTGTGCCAAGCCGTATATAGATACTAAACGGATATTTATAATGATTGGGGATGATCTCTGTGATGAGAATCTGGGTAATGAGGTTATCAAAACTGCCGAAGGTTCTGACGCCTTTGGTGTTATCCCAGGATTGAAGGTTGATAAATATTTCCCTGGTGGGTATTTACAGTTAGAAGGTAAACGGATTCAAACCATTATTGAGAAACCCTCTCCGGAACAAGTCCCAAGTTCAATGGTAAATATTTCCGGTCATTTTATTGCCGATCAAACACTATTATTTGCAGCTTTAGATCATACAGTGTCCACTACTGATGATCAGTACGAACAAGCCCTGAGTTTGTTAATGAAAGAAAAGGAGTTTGTCGTTCATGAATATGAAGGTTCGTTTCTATCGCTAAAATACCCCTGGCATGTTTTGGACATCATGAATACAGTTCTTGATAAACTCGTACCCTTGAAGGGTGAACACTGCGAGATCAAACAAAACGTGATTATCGAAGGACCAGTATATATAGGAAACAACGTCCGCATCTTTGAAAATACCAAAATAGTAGGACCAGTATATATTGGCGATAATACGATCGTTGGAAATAATAATGTTATTCGTCACAGTTATCTGGGAGCAAATTGTGTGACTGGTTTTAATACCGACATAACCAGATCATATATTGGCGATTCTTGTTGGTTTCATAGTAACTATATAGGCGATAGTGTCTTGGAGGGTAACATTAGCATGGGATCTGGAAGTGTTTTGGCAAATCTTCGACTTGATGAAGGTGATATATCGTCATCGGTAAAATCTACCAAAGTATCGGCTCAAAGAAATAAATTAGGTGCAATCATTGGCCATAATGTTCGTATCGGGGTAAACACATCAATTATGCCAGGTATAAAAATAGGTAAAAACTCCTTGATAGGAGCAGGAATTACTGTAGCCAAAGATATTCCTGATAATAGTTTCGTTTATGGGAAACAAGAGGTATTTGTCGAACAAAATACTAAAGAAGTAGGTTCTGATAGAGAACAGTTCAAAAATAAATTATGAAATCACCGATTGTTATACTTCATGGTTGGGGGTTATCGAAAAAAAAGTTCCAGGGACTCGTTGATGAGTTTCAAAATAGGGGACATAAAGTATTCGCTTTGGATTTTCCGGGATTCGGTGAAGAGAAGCAGCCTATTAGACCGTTTAAATTATCTGATTACGCAGAATTTTTATACTCTTTTTTAGAAAAAGAAAACATAAAGTACCCAATCTTGATCGGACATTCTTTTGGGGGAAGGGTTGCTTTGAGATTTTCTACTTTGTATCCAAAAAGTGTTCGAGCACTTATATTAACCGGTGCGCCAGGGTTTACACCAGTCTCCCGGAAAAAATTATTACTGTTTATAACTGTTGCGAAAATTGGCAAGAGCGTCTTATCTTTACCAACACTTTCATTTTTGTTTGAGTCAATGCGTAAGTGGTACTACTATTTTGTAGGAGCACGTGAGTTTTATCGTGCTGAAGGAACGATGAGGGAAACTTTCAAAAATATTGTTAGTGAATTATTAGTGGAAGATATGAAAGGTGTTACTGTCCCAACCCTTCTTTTATGGGGTGAGATGGATATGATTGTCCCGGTACGGATAGGTGTAAAAATGAGAGACACAATCCGTAATAGTGAATTTGTAATGATAGAAGGCGCTGATCATGGTGTTCCTTATAAAAAATCAAAAGAATTTGCCGATAAGGTTGAAACATTTATAGCCAAGCTATGAAACCGGTGACTATCTCGTTATCCCCGAATACGGAAATGGATGATGTTCTCCTGGCTTTGAAAACGATCCTTCAACCATGGAAATGGCGATCAGGCGAATCACTTGACCTCGTTCAAAAGTGGTTTCATCTTTCTTTTAAAACCACTCAGGTACTTCTCTACAACAGCGGGCGTTCTGCCGAATTTGAATTGTTAAAAGCTTTTGGTATTGGAAATGGTGATGAGGTTATTATTCAAGCTTTTACCTGCGTGGCTGTACCGAATAGTATTCTGTGGAATGGTGCGATACCGGTATTCGTTGATATTGATGAATCATTTAATCTTTCTGTTACGGAAATTGAGAAAAAAATTACTAAAAAAACCAAAGCCATAATTGTTCAGCATACCTTTGGAATTCCCGCGGATGTAGAAGCTATAGCTAAACTGGCTGAAAAACATAAGCTCATCCTTATAGAAGATTGTGCTCATTCGTTAGGAGCATCCTATAAAGGGAAAAAAGTAGGATCATGGGGAGATGCAGCTTTTTTTAGTTTTGGACGAGATAAAGTTATCTCGAGTGTTTTTGGAGGAGCTGCCGTAGTTAATGAAAAACATCCAGAAATATTTGAAAAGTTAGAAAAAAATTATCAATCTATTCCTGAACCTTCGTGGGGATGG
>JBGALL010000104.1:0-4765 GCA_044223895.1 Candidatus Woesebacteria bacterium | reverse complement strand
AACCTTGTTTTGAGGCTAAAACAACCTATTTTGAGGCTGATAGTGCGGAAAATGTGAGGGTATTTTGAGGCCAATTTGAGGCTAGAATTGAATCATCTTTTGAGCTAGAAAATAGTTTTCTGCATGCCTTCCATCGGGTTCGACCAAGGCATAAACGTCGGATCTGTCCTGAAACATCCGCAAGAGTTCAATCATTTCCATCTTATTGGGAACTGCCTTGTCTGTCTCAAATATGGGGTTATCAAAATGATCATGGTAATCAGTACCGTTATATGGTGGTATCACATATCCTAAGTGTAAGAGCTTCGTCTGGGTGAATAATTTCTTTGTCATCTGAACTAATGTAGACCAGACATATCCGCGGTTATCAGACTGAACAGTACAAGTGGTGTGCCCAAAATCATTGGCTACCGTGAAACCCTCTGTAGCGGCTTTCACGACGACAGAATTCGGAAGACTGTACAGATCGAAAGGATATTTTCTGTTTTCGGTCCCACGCCAGCCATTGGTATCTTTCGAAGGAATTGTTTCGATGGTTAATAGGACACCTTTTCGTTTGGCATAGTCATTAAGAGTAGTCAGATTTTCAAAAAATATTTCTTCGGAAGTATGTTCATCAATTGGTTCACTTAAGACACGAAATGATTCTGTACTAAAATCGATAGCGACTTGAGCCCGGGTACTCGGATGGATATTTACATACTGGTAATTATGTTTGGCCGCAACCTCGATAGTGTCTTTCATCAGTTTGAGAGATTCTTTGACAATTGTCTTATTGGGAAGGGCGATGTTGGCCCAGGTCTGATCGGGTAAATGACCCCAGAAATGAAGACCCACTGTCATCTTGCGACGTCTCATCTCAGCGAACAAATCCGTGTATTCATCCTTCTTGAGAATGTTAAACCAGACCTCTGCAAATGGCGCATTGGTTTGCTGTAAATCATCGAAACTTTTTGCTTGTGGTCCAACTTTAATACCTAAGGTCATAGAGTCTATTATAAGAATAATTTTTTGGTTCTCGCTATAAATTCATTTCGTTCTTGTGTGGCATTTTCTTCGTTAGCGATAGAAATCATGTTCCAGCAATAATGGAGTATCTCCAAACGATGTTCAGAATCAGCATTTCTATATGTATCAAGGAAATAATTCGCCTCAATGTCTAGCTGACTACATATAATTGGAAAATCATCGTTGTTATAAAGATAATTAAAGCTAATATCTGGATCATAATGATCACGACCTTCGGCAAACTTTCGCCATTCACTAGCAGGATCAGCTTTTTGAGCTTCACGACGAGCAATAGAAGAAAAGAATTCTAATTTTTTTAGCTTCAATTCAGGACTAGGATATGATTGTATAATTCGTTGAATAATTGAACGGTCTGGATAGTTAGCTATTTTTGCGTTACCGAAATAGCAAATATCATCATCAATGCCGCTAGTTTCGAGAATAAATACTCGAGGATTTATCTCTCTCATTTCACCTAATATAGGCATAACTTTGTTATACGAAAATCCTTGATCGACGATAATCAATCGTATCCTAGCTATATCAGCTGGAGTAAAACTTGGTAAGAATTTGTTAATCATAGGAGCTTCATGTTGAGGAGAAATGATAAATTGTAACCCTTCGCATTGAAATGCTTCTCTCCAAGATTGTGCTAAATGTCGATCGTTCTCAATACTAATTGCTAGTGAAGGTGCTTGGGTAAGTGTTTCTGCGTTTTTCATTGCGCTAGTATAGCAAATTTAGACCGAAAGCATTGTCTCAGCAACACATTTCCAAAATTGTTTTACCCCAGTATTGGCTACTTCTGGAGATTGATTTGAATGTTTGTATTTCAACATGTATTTGAAAATATTATGTTTATGGAGCCAGGAAATAAATTGAGCAGCATTTTTAGGATCTTCAGGGAGAATTAATCCGCGCCAAGTTTCAAACCGATGAAGCTGTTTCAGGGTGAACTCACGATTATGATTATAGACGTCGTACAATGCGTATTGTTCCTGGTCGTTTGGTAATAATCCATGACGTTGGAGAAAGGCAAGATTGTCATATTCCTGACGGCCGACTGGAGCCGTAAATAGCAGTACTACCCCTCCCCTCTCTTCTGGATTCAAAAGAGCTTTAAAGGTTTGTTCTGAGGGTTTGGTAATTTCTGCCAGAAAAACAGTTTCCAGAAAGGCTTCTTCATATAACTCAACTATTTGACGGTCAGAATGAGATTCATAGGTAGTAGCATAGCTTTTGCCATTCCAGGAAGAGAGATAGAGTTCACTAAACATAGTTCTCTTGCCAACGATATGAAAGTGAAACCGTTCATTACTATGATGCAGTACTTTCATCAGTGTAGAAGCATAGGTCATTCCGACCTGAGCCCCTGAGAGTGGCACAGATATATGAATTCTACGACTCGACCGAGGATCTGCCTGGGTATGTTTGGCGTCATATTCATTGCCTGAGAGAGCTTTGGCTAATAGTGGGCTTACTGGATAGGGAGTAACTACGATATGGGATGGTGCAAGATGTTCTGATCGTTTATACGTTTGCAATTCATTTTTTGTTTGTTCACTTGGTACAAAGATACTATCAGCATTGGGCACATACCACATTTTTTGAGGACTATCATCGGTGACTTGGACAATTAATAACACCTTCACATTGCCTTTACGTTCTAAGGACTTTTTGATGGTTGAAACTTGATGGGCGATACCAAAATGGGTAGCTACAATAACAACAGTGGTCGGCAGGTCCACACGTTGTTTAAGTACATCCAAAATTTTCTGTTCTAATTTCCAAGCATCGCGAACTAAAAGCGATCGATATACCCGAGTAAATACTTCTTCAGCCCATCCCGATTGACTCCATTCCATAATTTTCTTACCGAGTGGATTGGTGCTCGTCAGACGATGAAATGATTGTACCGAAACTGCCGGATCAGGTAGGAGAATTGGGGTAGATCCAGACGGAAGTCCCAGTCGTAAGGCATGACTGACCCGTAAATGGCCTAATCCAGCAGGAGCATAAGAAAAGACCACGACAACATGAGGATCTGTGAGCCACGACATACCGTATTATGAGAACAATTCTGAAGCTATGTCAAAAGCACATTTTTAACAAAACTTGACTTCTTCTTAAACGTCGTACAAACTAGATTGTAATGACGTTTCCCCGTTAATATATCTGAAACGTCTTACAATCTATCACCGTTGTTGCGACGTATAAATACATCGGAAAACGGTGAGAAATATATTTCATGTCTTCTGCCAATTTATCTGAGCTAGTCAAACAATTTTTAGAATATTTAGAGATAGAGCGGAATGTTTCACAGTTAACAATTCGAAATTATGCTCACTATCTCACCCGTTTTCAAGGGTACTTATCAGAATCCCTCCCCTCTCCACTCGAGGAATTAAAACCTGAAGACATCACTGCCGATCGGATTCGTGAATATCGTTTATATTTGTCGCGCTATACTGATGAACATGGGCTAACCTTAAAAAGGGTTACCCAAAATTATCACTTAATTGCCTTACGGTCGTTCTTAAAATACCTTATGAAGAGGGATATGCCCGCAGTTCCACCAGAAAAGATAGACCTGCCGAAGGCTGAGAGTAGAAGTATTAAATTTCTCGAACGTGAACAAGTAGAGAGGTTGATGAATATGCCAATGTTAAGTGATGAAGAAGGCTTACGTGATAAGGCTATTCTGGAAACCTTATTCTCAACTGGTTTACGTGTCTCAGAACTAGTTTCGCTCAATCGAGACCAGATTAATTTCGAACGAAAAGAGTTTGGGGTTATTGGAAAAGGTCGACGGGCACGAGTTGTCTTCTTATCAGATTCTGCAGTGGATTGGTTACAAAAATATTTAGCGAACCGCAGAGATAGCTCCAGGGCTCTGTTTATACGTTACAACGGTCCAACTCCAGAACCTGATGATAAATATGGAGAATCTTTACGATTGTCACCACGGAGTGTTCAACGAATGGTAGAAAAATATGTAAAAAAAGCTAAACTTCCAGTGAAAATTACCCCTCACGGATTACGTCATAGCTTTGCTACTGATTTATTATCAGGAGGGGCTGACTTACGAGCTATTCAAGAGATGTTAGGTCATAAGAATGTTTCTACAACTCAGATATATACCCATATTACTAACCCGCAATTGAAAGAAATTCATGAGCGGTTTCATAGAAAGTAGATGTCATACTGAGGAACGAAGAATCCCACATAAATGGATCCTTCATTTCATTCAGGGTGACATGTGAAAGGAAATTATGAACATCACCATTTTATACAGTCTGCCGACGGAACGGTTATCAGAATCTGAGTTCTCAATTACTGATGATGACACTCTTGAAGCTGCGGATATAATCGCCAAGACGTGTAAAAAATTGGGAATGAATGTTTCGATGTTTCCGCTTTCAGTAGATAATCCCGAAAAAGTTTCAACCATTACTGGTGATTGTGTATACAATTTAATTGAATGGACGGGAGCAGATCTCTCAGCTGCTAAAAAAGCGTATGAAATCCTTGATTCTATGGGAATTCCTTATACCGGTGCAGACTGGGAGGGATATTACATCTCCTCAGAAAAAACCTTAATGAAAAAGAGATTTGAACAAGAGCACATACCTTCACCCAAAAGTTTGCTTATTCAGTATGATGAAACAAATCCTGCAATTCCCTATAAAGAAATTCCCTATCCATTAATTGTTAAACTTGCCAGTGATCATTGTAGTATTGGCTTAGATCGGGGATC
>JBGALL010000103.1:0-5036 GCA_044223895.1 Candidatus Woesebacteria bacterium | reverse complement strand
ATTCCGCCAGTGCATGGCAAAAATAAGATGAGCTTGCGGACTCGTCCAAAGTTCTCGCGTATTTTCTCCGTCAGTGGCTTTGATGACACGGTTACCTTCGGAAAAAATTGCATACACAAGATAGGAATGATCATGAAAGAAAATTTCTGAATTACCGGGTACTCCCAAAGACTCATGACTTACCGGTAAATCAGTCACTGCATCGAGGGTCGTATAGACACCATCGAGTCTCGCTCCAATTTTCATCGAATGAAAATCGTGGTTGTAAATCATTGTCTGAAAGACTTGATATGACACTGAATAGTCGTAGATCAAACCTACATTCGATACCTCTAGGTTTTCGATATACGAATATGGTTGCTCCACTACGGAAGAAAGTTTTCCAGTCTTAAAGTCATAGTGATAAATGAAAGCATCATGAAAATCATTCACCACAATGTAGACCCCGCTGTTGTCGACTGTACTAACCACTTCATGAATGCCGGCATACTCGCTACGGAATCTTGAACTATCAACGATTTTTTTAATGATCCAAGGATCTTGATCTAGATCGATCTCCCATAGATCTTTAAATAACTTTGTACCAACAATGACTGTATTGCCATCATTAGACACGGCTGCCATATCTAAGGTTTTGGGAAGCGGGCGCATTTGGCCGTTGTGAATGATTCCCAGATTGTACCCTTCTGAATTTGAATAGAATTGCACAACGGTGGTCATACCTGCTCCGTCCAAAATCCGATAGACTGATAAATTCTCATCAGCGTTTGCCACACTAATGACCGACATAATGGTTACGAACAACGATAAAAGAACTACAAACGGTTTCTTGAACATTTCTGCACACTCCTAAATAGTCCCAAATAATGCTCGGGACAATCAAAGCACATGGCCTGTGCCTTCACCACTCTGGTATTCGTCGTCTGTTAAAAAGCATCCGACAATACTACACGATATAGATCAAACGCATGTCGACAACCAACAGGATCGCCGAATTATATCCAAAAAGTACACGTCTCATTATGGTTTAACAAAATTGCGGATCTCTTTTACTGAAGAGCAATTGGCAGCCTAATTCATAGAAAGATTGCGGATGGCTTGGGCAATGGCTTCATCATTACCCATATTAAAAAGATAGGAAGTTACCGCTAATCGCTTAGCTCCAGCTTCAACACATAATTTGGCACTGACATCGTTAATTCCCCCATCAACTTCGACAATGGTTTGAGGATAGGCATGCAACAAGGCCTTAATTTTTTCAACTGTTTCCAATTGGAATACCTGACCAGAAAATCCAGCTTCATATCCCATGATTAATACATTATCAACTTCTTCCAAAAATGGCTCTATTTCTTCCAAGGCACTTGGACCATCGAGAGCTAACCCTACTTCCACCTCTTCAAACTCTGCAGCTTCTAGAAATCTTCGTGGTTCCTGACATTCGACATGAGCAATTAAGCGTTTAAATCCCGCGGAGACTAATGGTCTAATAAATTTTTCAGGATTGGCCACCATCAAATGAGCTTCATACGAGAGATGTTGAGGAAGTTCTTTCCAACGAGCAATATCTCGAAATGTTTCATTGGGAACTAAGGTATTATCGGCAATATCTACATGGATCCAAGAGGCATGAGAGGCAACTAAATGTATACGATCACGAACCTCTTCAAAGGTTTTTACTGTTCCGGGTGCTGGAAGGATATCAATCATAGTAGTGGTATGTTACGAGATAAAAACAACTCAATGCAAGTAGCGGATTATTCGGTTGGTACCAAACTGAGCGTTTGAGATTTCAGGCTGCGATAGATATATATTTGCGCTAAAGTTACCACAGGAATTGCTACAAAGATACCAACGCCAACAAATAGAAAACCAAGAATGATCACACCCGCTGAAACCAAGGAAAACAAGATGAGTTTCAACCACACACCCTCGGAAATTTTCCGACTGGTTTGCAAAGACTCGATAACCCCTAGATTATCATCAACTAGCGCTATATGGGAGAAATAAAACATTAATGAAAGAATTACTCCTGGAATAATCAAAAAGATATACCCTAAAACTACTGCTAGTCCAGTTACAAATGAAAGAACCATATATGGCACATATAATCCTTTGGCATGAAATAATGTTCCAAAGGGTAAGATCTTTCCATCAACTGCTGAAAGATAAATTCTCGTCATTCCTAACTGAATTAACATATTTAACAATGATCCAGTAAGACTACCTAAACCTTGAACGATGGCTATGGCTGAATCTCCTGCTTTCGACAAAAAGAGAGCGATAAATAGATCTACTAGATAACTAAAAATTATCGAAGAAAATATACCAAAAAAAGTGATAGCTATAAAAAACCAAGGATGCTTCCGAAAGGTAGAAACACCAAAAGCTAACGACTCACGAATTGAAAAGTGTTTGCTCATAGATCTAGCATGAAGTGTTTGTTCCGAAGAGTCAAGCAAGTTTTAATGATTACAATTTCCCCCACATCCACCACCACAACAACCACCACCTGCCTGACCTAGCCAACTACTCAACTCCTCATAATCACTTATTTGACGCATTCTTCGAAGGTGTCGTGGTTCACTCGATACAGCAGTAGTTAAGAATGCTTGAATAATTTTCTTGGCAGTTTCGTCATCTGTCCAATCACCAGGGAGAGCTATAATATTCGCATCATTATGTTCCCTGGCATGGATTGCTGATCGTTCATCCCAGGTAGCCACAGCACGAATTCCCTTTACTTTATTAGCTGCGATAATCACCCCACCAGCGGAACGACAAAAAAGTATTCCTTTGTCGTGATTACTCCAAGTATCTTTTTTTTCTTGATTTGGGGCTATTTGCTCGGCAACATCTAGAGCATATTGAGGAAAGTCGTCTTCTGGGTTTAGCGATGCAGCTCCCAGATCCTGAAACTGATATTTCCACTCTGTTAACCAGGTTTTTACTTTTTCTTTGAGAGGAAATCCTCCATGATCTGCACCGAGATAAATCATATATAATTTTTTTTTACTATCGATTGTTTTTTGTCATTCTGATCCCGAATACTTGGGAGAAGAATCTCTTATAAAAAGATCCTTCGCATTAATTTAACCCTCAGGATAACATTTATTTACAAAACTTCACTTGCTTTCTTCCTTGTGTCCACCGTATTCATATCGAAGAGCAGAAACAACTTTTCCAGCAAAGGAGGGAGTCTCTTGTGATTTTTCACGAGCTCGCATCGCCTCTTCTAGAATTGGTTGGGTGATTCCCAATTTTTTCGCAGTATCAATGGTCCATTGACCAGTTTGCCCACCACCAACTCGTCCAACATAGGAAGCTAGTTTTGGATCCTTACTAAATGCTCTGGCGAGTAATTCTACTAACCATCCTCGGACGACACTTCCCTTCGTCCAATTCTTGGCTACTTTTTCTAAATCTAAATTGTAAGGACTTTTTTCTAAGAGTTCAAAACCATCACCAAACGCTTGATCGATACCATATTCAATTCCGTTATGGACCATTTTTACAAAATGTCCTGCTCCAGAAGGTCCAAAATAGGTCCAACCTCCGCCAAGGCTACGGCTATCCTCCATACCACTTTTGGTAAGGCTATCTCGTTTCATACCAGCTAAGGCATCCCAAAGGAAATCTAAACTCTCCACAATTGATTCATTTCCACCCAACATCAAACATGCTCCATTCCTCGCTCCTTCTAAACCACCACTGGTGCCACAATCAATATAATGAATCTTTTTTTCTGATAACATTTCGAACCGTCGTTTACTATCTTCAAAGAAACTGTTTCCACCATCGATCAAAATATCATCGGTAGCAAGACCATTTTCTTGTAATTCTTTAATTACATTGTCCACGGCTTCGCCGGCTTTGACCATGAGGATAATTACTCGAGGCGATGGTAACTCACGTATCAAATCTGCAAGTGAATAGACGACGGTGAAGGTACCGGAGGATTCTTGGTCATGTAAGCTAAACGGCTGTTCTTCTACTTCTGAAGCAAACTCATCGGTGACTTTTGAAGTTCGATTATATCCTACTACATTGATACCTTGTTCCAGGAGGTGAAGAATCATGTTTTTCCCCATCCTGCCAAGACCGATAAACCCAATAGTATTCATGTAATATAACGTTTATAACCTTTATAACGATAATAAAGATTATCCTTATTTGAACGATTGAAGTTCAGTAGTTAATTCTTGATATTTTCCATCAATGGTCCGAAAGGTATCATCATCAACAATACCCCGTCCCCAGGCAATTGCTAGTTGAGTTCTGACTACTGCAACCAACCCAATAGCGTCAAATAAGAGCTCTTTGCCAACTCGCTTATCCATACGGGATAATCCATCAGCAATTTTTGAAGCTACATTTTGAGAAGATAAGACTAAACTTTCAACAGTTTCTTCTTCATTTTCTTTTACATCAGCTTCAGTTTCATCGAGAGTTTCGTATATATCCATTAGCGCAACATACGAATGTTGCCAGAGTTTGTTGTCATGAAAATTCAGATTCATAGGATACTAGTATACCACGTTCGTCCGTCAGCTTCTATTAACTGATCTGCTGCCGCTGGGCCGTTTTTACCACCTGGGTATACCTGTAATGAGGATGAGTCTTGCTGCCAATCAGCCAAAAGAGGTCCAAAGAATTTCCAACTGGCGGCTATTTCATCGGTTCGAGCAAATAAGGTCTGATCTCCAACCACAGCATCAATTAATAATTTTTCGTAGGCATCGGGAGTATTAATTTCAGAGAAGGTACTCGAATACCGGTAATTCATTTCAACCGGGACTAATTCCATTCCAAACCCTGGTTTCTTGACCATCAACCGTAGAGATATATGTTCATCAGGTTGCACCCGAATGGTTAGCACATTGCGATACACTTTCTCTGGATCAAACAAACAGACATCGTCATAACATAAGGCTGGTTTTTTGTAATGTAAGGATATCTCGGTAACTTTATTTTTTAATTTTTTTCCTGTTCGCAGATAGAATGGCACACTTCTCCATCGTGGGGTGTCAATCATC
>JBGALL010000102.1:0-4962 GCA_044223895.1 Candidatus Woesebacteria bacterium | reverse complement strand
GAAGAAAAAGAAACAGGAATCTCAATTCACTCCATCGATGAGAATTATGATGAGGGTGAAATGTTATTCCAGGCTTCGTGTGAAGTGCTTCCAACCGATACACCGCAAGAGATTGCTGCAAAGGTGAACCAACTCGAATACAAACATTATCCCGAGGTAATTGAGAAATGGATTCTCAAACACCCTATTGCTATAAAGTAGCGAATGCTCGCACTGGAAAGGTGCCCATGCCTTTAATTTTAGGAGGAACAGCAGTGAATGTAAATTCATTTTCCGGCAACTGATCTAAATTGCAAAGATGTTCACAGATCAGGATTTCAGCTTCTAATAAAATAGTGTGAACAGGTCTTGATTTAGTTCGTGTATCATCAATGTTGTGCGAATCAATTCCAACTAAGGCTACTCCGTGATCACGTAAATAGATGGCTGCCTCTTCGGTTACGAATGAATGGTTCTCAAAATACTGATCTGTTCTCCAGAACGTACTCCATCCGGTATTGATCAATACAGCTTTGCTTTTTAGATTTCTGCCTTCAAAAAATGATTTCCCGATCTCAATTCCTTTTCGATAATCGGCCTGAATGGTTACTGCGTCTATCCCAATTAACTTCTCCAGCACAATTTCACTTAAATCTTTTCCATTTTCATATCGGTGAAATGGTGCATCTATGTACGTTCCGGTATTTGACACCATTTCAATCTTGCCGATTTGAAATTCTGTTCCTTCAGCATAAATGCTTTTCGATTTTTCCCGACTGATGAAATCACAAATGATCGGTGCAGGCAATCCCTTGTAGGTGATCATGCCATGCTCAATTGCGTGGCTCAAGTCAATGAGTCGTTTCATTTGGATGAAGGCACGGTAAATTCAAAGTCTGCTGCCTTGGGGAACTCAGAGAAAATCTTTGTGATGAATTCGTTTGGTTTGGCAAGCTTGCGCAAATTCAGGTCGATCCACGCACCATCAATATTTAGTGTGGTGGCTAATGAGCCATCTTCTTTCAAAAAAGTATGGCGCAAGCTCCAGCGGCTGTAATCTTCTGTGGCTTTGTATAACTCTACAGTAATAGTGATTTGGTCTTCCAATAGAATTTCTCTTCTGAATATGGCCTCTTCTCTGAAAAGAATGGGTCCCATGTGAAACTCTTCAAACTTCTTGGTGGTCAGCCCCCGTTCGCTCAATAGTTTCATACGTGCGGTTGCACCAAAATCATAATAAACGGAATGACGCATGTGGCGATTAGCATCAATATCCGCCCAGCGGATAGAAACAGGCATTGAAAAAGTACTCATGAAATTTGTATGGACAATTAAGGTGTATTGATTTCGTTAAACGATCCGGAAGGATTATCGGTCCAGCTCATCGGATATTTCTCATCCAGAAATTCAAGTGAATCGGTTGTCAGATGTAGTGGATGAAAAGTATCGATCATCACAGCCAGCTCGTGTGTTTCTTTTGCTCCGATACTTTTCTCAACGGTGCCTGGATGCGGCCCGTGAGGTAATCCCCCGGGATGGAGTGTAAAAGATCCTCGTTCAATCCCCCTTCTGCTCATGAAGTTTCCTTCAGCATAATACAGCACTTCATCACTGTCGATATTACTATGATTGTATGGCGCAGGGATTGCAAGTGGGTGATAGTCAAACAAGCGCGGTACAAATGAGCAGATTACAAAGTTTCGTGCCTGAAAGGTTTGATGTGCAGGCGGAGGCAAATGAATGCGACCTGTTACGGGCTCAAAATCATGGATAGAGAAAGTATATGGCCAAAGAAATCCATCCCAACCTACCAAATCCAGTGGACTGAAATCATAGACGTATTGATGAAGATAGCCCTGCTTTTTGATCTTGATCAAAAAATCGCCTTTAGTTGTGTCCGTGATTAATTCCTGAGGAGGATGAATGTCCCGCTCACAGTAAGGTGAATGCTCTTCCAGCTGACCTAGTTGATTACGATATCGTTTCACGGTTTCGATAGGAGAGGCAGACTCTATAATAAGGAGTCGGAGAGGTCCTTCATCAAATTCCAGTTTATGTATGACAGTTCGCGGGATGACTACATAATCTCCTTTTTTAATGGGCAGTTTTCCAAAAGGAGATATTAATGTTCCGTTTCCGTCATGTACAAATAGAACTTCATCGCCTTCTGCATTCTTATAGAAATAGTCCATTTTTCGTTGTGTAGGCGAACAAATAGAAATAGCGCAATCGTTATTCTTTAATAAAACTTTTCGGGCTTCGAGATAATCAGCACCCGTGGCGGTTACTTTGGAAGTATTTAGGTGCGTTTGGCGAAGATCATAATCCTTCACCACCTGAGGCCCGTAACTTACGGGAGATTTTATCTCTTTGATCCGTGTTGGGGCATTGATATGATAGAGGTTAGAATAGATTCCTGAAAACCCTTCAGAGCTTACTAATTCCTCTTTATATAAACTCCCATCGGGTTGACGAAATTGGGTATGGCGCTTAGGTGGAATCTGACCCAGACGATGATAAAACATAGCAATCGATTTAGATTTTTTAATGATTATTTAATCGGCCTCTTAATCAAGAAGATATAAAGTTGATGAAAAAAATCTTAACTTCTGTAGAAACTAAATGCTCGGTCGGGCGTTGAAACATTTTCCTCGATTTATGGGGTGACAATTGATCATACTTTGGCATTAATGCAGCCTGGTAGAAATATTTACGGTGCGTTTGGCGGGCATGATTTTTTGATTCAAAATTTGGAAACCTTTAAAATCAAATAAATAAAACAACTATGAGAAAACTAGGAAAGTACGGTATAGGCTTATTTCTTGCTGCGGTCACGCTTGTTGGAGTAAGCTGCGATGACAACGATGAGATCGCTGTAACCGACCCCAACGCAGATTTTGATGCGGTATTAACAGTAACCGATGCGAACGCTACTCCAAACGTAGACGTTACCGTAGATGCGAATACTGCAAGCACAATCGATGCTAAGGTGTCTTTCACGTCAACTACAAAAGACATGGCCAGATTGTACATCACTCAAAACATAAAGGGGGCTGGTGAAACACTGTACAAACCAACAGAAAGTGTTGATTTAAAGGCTGATGGTGCGATCGACCTTTCAAAGAAGAACGCAAAGGATTTTGAATTTCAATTTGATTTACCAGTACCGTCAGGAGTTGGAACCGGAACTGTAGTTTACAAATTCTGGACAACTACTGGTAATGGTGATTTCAGAGATGTAACTCAGCGCTTGGCATTAGGTGCTGGTACGATCACTTTAAAATATGGTACTGCAACTAACCCTGATGCAGGAACAGCAGCAGTAAAATCATATGCAGATGTAAAACTGATCGCTCCTTTGGCTGACGGTTCTTCAAAAACATTTGTATCGCTATTGGATGGTAAAACTTATAACGTGAGCCAGGGTATTGAATATGTGTCTCTTTGGGATATCGGATACCTGTATTCAACAGCAACTACCGCAAAAGCAACTCTTCGCGCTCCTTACAATTATCCTACCATTGCGATCGATATTCCTACCAAAGCGGGAACAACAAACGATGAATTGAATAAAACCTATTTCAAAAAATCTACAAAATCAACTACTGAATTTGATGCGATTGCAAAATCAGGTGACTTGAGCTTTGTAGCAGTAGATAAAACGGATGCTAACATTGTGGTTACTGAATTGACTGCCAACAGTGTGGTTGAGTTTGTTGATAACTATGGTAAGAAAGGTTTGATTAAAGTATTGGAAGTAAATGGCACAAACGGATCAGATGGATTTATCCGTATTGCAGTTAAAGTGCAGCCATAATTAATAAGACTAATAAGTCATAATTAAGGATAGAAAAAGAACCAGCTCTAATGGGCTGGTTCTTTTTTATTGTCTGCACATCACTCAACTGTGGGCATAACGATTTTAGATTAAGGTTATGAAAAGCCAGCTAAGGTCGATCCAAATAAGCACTGCACATCGAGAAATTCACGGTACTCTGAAAACGGCAGAGTACCTGTATCAAAAATGCACTAAGCCAGAGAGCCTGATGAGTGAGCAGGATAGAGTTTAAAAAAGCGAAGGAAATAATCCTAAAATACCCTACAACCCAGCAGTACGTTTGCTCCAGGAATTGTTCCATTTGCTCCTGGTGCAAAAAAGTTGTCCTGCTGATAGCGAAGCTCTGCAAAAAGCCTGCTACCTATTGTTGCTCCTGCTCCGAAGTGGAAATTTAAACCACTGTCTTTGAATTCCTGGAATTTTTTTGGAGTGACAACATTTGTGTTGACATTGATGCTGCTTGCCGATTGTTCGTAGCTTAATATTCTGTCATAGCCGAGTCCGGCTTTGAGGTAAAGCGTCTTCTTCAGGACAAAATATTTGAAACTAAAGCCTGTGGAGAGATAAGTGAATTTTATATTGTACTTTCTATAGGTAGAGAATGTTCTCTCTGAATCACCAGAATATGATCCGGATTGCTGATAGAGTGACTGAAATGCAACCGAAAAAGGATTCGATTTTTTAGCCGATAATAATTCGAGATAGATGCCACCTAAGCCAGTTATTGCAGTATTGAATTTCGCTGTAGAAGCTCCTCCAGAACCAAAAGCACTTGTTGCATAGTCTGTTCCATCATATTTAAAGGTAGAGAACGTGCCTCCCAACATGACTCCGCCTGATAGTTTTGCTTTTTCCTTACGCTTGACATAAGCTTTTTCCGAAAAGCACTTGTTATACTTATCTACAATAGTTTTAAGCGACCTTTCATCATATGACGGTGTTCTGATAACGACTTCATCACAATCGCTTGTAATATTTTTTAATGTTTCTATGTAGAAAGGTAGCTCCACCATATCCTTTCCCGGTAAATAATACTTCACGTACGCGAGCTCCTGCGCCTGTCCTTGCTTGTTAACGAAGAAATGCTTTTTGTCATTCTCATCTCTATAATAATAGAGATTAATCTTTCCTCCGGATACCAGTCT
>JBGALL010000101.1:0-4997 GCA_044223895.1 Candidatus Woesebacteria bacterium | reverse complement strand
CATACTTTAACGAATATATATCTCCGCATTTATAATTCACTATTGGAATAAAAAAAGTGCATACCGCAGTGATTAAGCGGCATGCACCTTGGTATGAAAGATGACAACAAAACCTATGAAGATCTAAGCAACAAAAGAGAATTGCTGTAATGTGACAATGATTTTATTTTATCTATATGTTAAGTTCGTTTTATAGCTTGAAGGTTACTCCGAGACTGGCCCCTGTTCCGGTTCCGCCTCCTAATTCGAGATTGACCCCAAACTTGTCGGTAAAGAAATAGCGACCACCGATCTGAATTCCTGCGCCTATACCAGATGACTCACCGCCATATACGACACCATTGCCATTATTCCATTTTACATCTGACCATACGTAATAGCCAAGTGTTGCACCCGCATATAAGTCCCATGGATCAGGAAGCTCTAATAGCTTGTTGAAATGATAATTTCCATTGAAATTTATCACCGTTAGCGATTGACTATATTTATTTCCGGAATATGATTCTGAATTATTGCGATAAGAAATGTTTCCTCCTACAGTAATCGATTCATGCACAGCGAAATCGACCCCTGCGTAAACAGGAACACCCCAGCCGGATACTCCGAATCCTGCGTTGATTTGTGCTTTCCCTTTCTCAAGCGAGCCCTGGGCAAAAACAGATGATAGACAAAGTGAAAACAGAATAATAAAAAAATGTTTCATGAAATTAAATGAATTAAAATATTATTAGAAATGTACTGAAGGATTAAAGCCAAACAATACATCACATGTAACGCGAATAGTTGATTATTGTTTTAGCAAATCAACAATTCTACAAAGCTTACTTTGCCATAAAAATTCGATGCCAGGAATTCAACTAATTTGATTGAGTGGCTACGCGATTTGATTCTTGATTACTTTTTATACTTCCTCAATTTCAGCGATCAATTCTTTTTGCATTTTATTCATAGACCCCTCAACAGTCATTTTACTCATCCTGTATAATGAGTAGACGGCAAGGGCCGATAACGTGATCCACATAAAGTCAACCACAAATAGGTCGTTTTGTTTGTTTAAGAATGAATTCCAGATCCACGTTTGCGTAACAAATCCATTAACGACTGGAACAAGCAATCCAAACACCACCCCAAGAATCAAAGAGAGTCGATTGGTAAAATAATTGTCTTTGCGTAGACTGAAGAAAATGGTTAGGAGTAACCACGCACCAAAATAAACAGTGTATAGAATGGCTTGTCGTTGCGGGTTCATTTCAAAGGGAACGAGTTTAGTAACAATAAATGCCAGTGCCGTTACCGGATACATGCTCAGACATAAAGCCAGATAGATGTGTCCTACCCAGGCGTTGAATTTTCTCTTGGATTCAGGAATTGATTTTTTGTTTCTGGCTTCGATCCAAATCAAAACTCCTGAAAGAATAACGAAGCAGGAGATCAATCCAAGAATAAAGCTGACAATTCGCAAGGCATATCCACCATAGTCAGCATAGTGAAGCCGTGTGAGGGAATTCAACACACCTTCTACATACGTGGAACGGGTAAATGGATCTCTTACACTGGCAATGCCGAGATCGTGACCGTTGTAAATAACCTGCCCGGCACCGGTGAATTTTACTGAGTGATCCAGTTCTCCATCTACCACAACATTCATAGCGCTGTCACCATAGTTGTGAATGTCTACTTGTGTGATAGTGAAACCTTCCCAGCGAGCTGATGTCTGATCGATAAGCGCATTGATATTAACATGATGTTTTAATGGAACGCCTACATATTCACCATGCGCAGGTTCCACACCGAGTTCTTCATATATTTTTTCCTGATCTCCATTGTATAGAAATAATACCGTTGGAATGAGCAAGAAGATCCGGATCATGAAATAAGCGCCAGTTACCGCATATATAAATTGAAATGGAAGCCCAATGGTTCCCAATACAGTATGGGCATCGGTCCACATGGTTTTTAGTTTTGTCCAGGGCCGAAACACATAAAAGTTGGTAATAATTTTTTCCCAATGCACAATGATGCCGGTGACTATGGCAAATAAGAAAAACAATGCGGTGAAGCCTGAAAGATAATAGCCAAGCGGATAGGGAATCTGTGCAAAGAAATGAAGACGATAAAGGAACTCACCTAATGAATAAGAAGTTTCATAATCCCGGGTTTCAAAAGTTTCGCTATCCATGTAGAGGAATTTCCCTTTGATGGTGTCGGCTTTATTTTTAGAATCAGAGATGTAAACCGTTACGTTTCGCTCTTCGCTGCTGCGCCTGATATTAATATCGCGTCCTGGCAATGGAAATTTCTTTCCGATGCTATCCAATGCTGCGTCTACATTTACATTCAGCCTGGTGTGAACGCTTACTGGTTGATTTCTTTCCCAATTGATGATCTCATCTCTGAAAAAAGAAAATGTACCGGCAAAGAAAATGACAAAGAGCAGCACACTGATCACAATACCACTAACAGTATGAAGGTCGAAGGATATGTTGTAGATTCTTTTGTTCATAAAGTCATATAGTGTGGATTGTAAATTTTTCCCAGCCAGGTGATGATTGAGAATAGAACTGTGAGTAATAAATAAAGTCCCCAGATCTTCCAACCGTTTTTTGCGTAGAATGCAACAATCATAAAACCTACCCACACAATAAACCCGGAATACGTAGCCGTGATGATTACATTCGTGTGTTTCATCCAGGCGGCAAAGGCCATATGAATAGCCATTGCAACAAAGTACCCGCCCAGGATTCCAGCCGATATTTTGGCAAAACGTTGCCAGGGAGAGGTGGTAAGGTATTTACTGTTCGCGGGCATTTAGTTTAGAGTTTATTAGGGGAGAGAATAAAACAATGAGACAGCCGCAGGTCATAATGGATACAAATCCAAACAGCATCCCTACACCGAAGCCTTCCGCTATTACAAAAAAAATGAAACTCAGAAAGAGTATAGTCAGTCCCGAAATTTTGGAGAGTAAAGGTCGTCTCTGAAACCAGAGACTGACCTTGTCTTTTCTTACATCCGCCCGTGCAGAAGTATTATATAATAAATAGAAACCTATCAGCGATGAAAGGATGGCAAGCAGTGTCATGTTATTGATCGAGCTTAACAATATTAACTGCCATTCCTCCTTTTGAAATGCTCACTACCTTTTGTGCCTTATTGGCAACAGGGTCAAATTCATAGAAGCCGCTGGTTTGCTGGTCAGTGAAATTGAACTGTAAATAGAATTTTCCGCCTGCTTTATAAGCAACGGGATAAGCATACCCCGCAGTCAGTGGAATGTCATTAATTACTGAAACGGTTTGTGCGCTGAGATCTACTTTAGCCCAACGTTGATTCTGACTATAGAATACGGCCATTCGAAGCTCAAGATATTCCTGTTCGGTAATAGTGCCCATTGCAAACTTCTGAACCAGTTCAAGGATGCGTGGAGATTCAGATTGCGCAGAGATACATACATAGGCAATACCATTTGAATCGTAAATTCCACCCAATAATAATTGCACCAATAGATTGGTCTGTCCAAATACACTCACTGGATTAAACGCATAGCTTTGATCAAACTCCGTAGAACCCGCGGGAATTTTTAAAATTTTCGGACGAGAACTTGCAGCAGCACCTGGCCCCATTTGTCCATCAAGTCCAAGCGAACCTTGTGTGGCAATGTAGATGTTCCCGAATTCGTCAACCAACGGATTATTGTTACCATATGATACCGGATCCATAGCACCTTTAAATACAGCTGTCTTCTCCCAGGTCTTGGTAGTCAGGTTTACTACTTCTACATATACATCGGTGGCATCATAGAACTGACTGGTATCATCGTCATCTGTAATCAGGTATAGAAAGAGTCGGTTGTCCTGTGGGCGGTAAGCCATCTGACGATAGTAGTTACGCTCGTTGCTCGCAATTTTTTTTGCTTTAGACATATCAATATCTCCCAGTTTCTCCATTGTTTTCGGATTGAACAAGCTTACTGCCGGTGTGCCTCCCCATAGCGTGTATACACCCAGTTCATCGTTGATAATAGTTACACCACCCAGATAGTTCAGCAAAGGAAAGCTTGCTACTTCTACCAGCTTTCCTTCTTTCGATACCGCGATTTTTGTTAGCAGGTTATCACCGGTCAACGAAGTTCCATACATGAATTCGTTATGACTTGCTCCAATGAAAAGCGAATTGTATGTGGATTTTGCAGTAATATCAATATCTCCTGAACCGGGAAGAGTAGCGTAATGCCCGGCATAATAGGTATACCCAGTTGTTGATTCGTTGATTGATGAAATCAGGAAACCATTATCGGTATAGAGTGATTCTTCTGTTACATCATCGTCATCACAGGAGATGAAGAAAGAGATCATTAAAAAAAGTAGAAATATTCGCTTCATAATTGTTTTAGGTTTTTAATTTCAAAAATCAGTTTCATATTAAAATTGGTTCCTGCACGAGGTACGAGGAAATTGTCATACAATTCAGCATTGAATAAGTTGATCACGTTAGCGGCTACCGTCATTCGTTTTTCTGAAAAGCGATAAGAAGCCCCAACATCTACCCGATGCTGTGTGGGCACGAATGATGCAGGCGAATTTTTGTAGGTATCGCTCTGGCCAATCATGATGTGATTGAAAGGAGCAACGTATTGATAATAGGTGTAAACGCGGAGCTGATTATCACTATTTACAAGTCCTGTTTTCTGCCACGACAATTCTGTATTTGCGTAGAAGGTTGGATTGTTGGGGAATGTGGTGTTTTCCAGAAAAGCATTTCTCGGATCTTTTAACTGAGAGAATGTTTTACGCAGCCAGGTAATGTTATTTCTCCAAGTCCAGTTCTTATGATAAGAAAATACCACATCACCTTCTATGCCCACGGTCTTCACCTGGTCCGCGTTTTCATATCTTCGAACTACAGAGTTGCCTAAAAAGATCACATCGTATTGCTCTCTGTAAAATGTATTAAGGTTGGTGCTGACGGTTATGTTGCGGGGCGCATTGACGGCATAT
>JBGALL010000100.1:0-5072 GCA_044223895.1 Candidatus Woesebacteria bacterium | reverse complement strand
ATCAATAAGTTGTTGAGGGGTTTTTCCAGTTTTTTCTTCAATATTGTCGAGATAGGCTTGAAATGACATAGGAATTATTTTTGGTTTAGCTATGAAAATCTATCTTACTTGACCAGCTCCGCCGATTTTTTCTGCTTTCTTAATTATGTCTGTGAGAACTGAAAGATCGATATCTTCAATTTTCTCAAAACGGATACAACTTTTGCCGATATTCGCCTTTGGTAGTTTCTCTTTATATTCTTCAGCAATATATTTACCTTCATCGACACAGCAGATATATACAGAAATATAGTTTTTTTGACTTGCGAGAGCAATAAGAGACCACTCTCCTTCTTTGCCGCTAGGATATCTATAATGATACGTCCCGTACCCAATCATGCCTGACATAATGTGTGGTGTTAATTGAGGTAGATTTTTTTGAATCAGTTCATGTATTACCCGTACCTCATGCTGACGCGGTTCAAGAATAGAGGTTAAGTACTCTTCGGGCGTTGACGCTGAAGTTGTCTTGAACATGTTCATGTCCAAATTATAACAGAGGTAAAAAATAGTCAGTATTGTTAGAGCGTTTAGGTCTTCCTATGGTAAGAAAGGAAATTATTAAGAGATTATTCATAATAATTTTCTTTTTTTTATTTCTTCCAGAATTTTCCCCTCCAAGGGGCGACACTGGCAATGATTAGCATGCTCGAGATGCCACTGAACACGTTGGTCTAAAGAGGGATTTTTGGGCATTTTGTGCTCGGAATGCCATTGAGCATTTATCTTTGTCATATGGTAGAGGGCATACCAATTGTTAAATTTCTTCAATGCGAGGTGGACGTACAGTAAAGTCTGAGAAACGTATCCAGATTAGCTTAATACTTATAAATAAGGTATCACTACTTCTAAATTTCTCTGCCTCAGGATTCATCTTGTAAAAGAATGTAGCGTATTCTTCTCTATCTTCACCTTCAATAATAGTAGCTTTTCCACTGCACTGAATGTTTGGTTCATCAAAACCCCAACCGAAAACCAGAGAAACTTTTTCATTCGCTCTTATATTTTGGATTTTTCTGGTATTAGCATGCGTACTTAATAGTATGGTTAGATCATCTTTCACTGCATACCCCATGACGGCACTTTCAGGATAATGACAAAAAGAGGTTGATAAGACACAGAGCTTTTTGGTTCTGTTAGCAAGAAATGTATAGATATCCGCTTGGAGTGCAGAATTTTTTTCCATGCCCTATTGTAGATTTTTTCCAACTCGTAACTGTGTGATATGAATCACATCACTACATTAAACTCTCCTGAGTACATTCCCATATTACATGAATACGAAAGTCTTCCTGGCTTAGTAGGTGTAAATTCCAAAAGCTCCTCTCCAGTTTCTGGAAGTATTTTGGTGAGGTTCATACTAGGGATAGTAAAAGCTCGGATACATCCTTGTGCATGTTCAGTCTTTAAATGAAGTGATACAGGAACCCCTGCCTTTAAGGTTGACACATTGGCTTCATATTTATCAGATACCAGCATGGTTACCTCTTGTTTCCCATTTGTAACAGTAACAGCTGAATTTTTTGTCGGAGATGACGTAGCTACTTTATAAAAATTCTCTAGCGTATAGGGAGAACCAGTTAAGGTTAGACCACCATTTATAGAAGTAACTCCAGAAAAAAGCATAATAACTACCGCAATATACACAAATAAGGGCCGAGAAAGTAATTGTCCAACAGTCATACCTATCAAGAAAAATATTGGACTAGTTCCCAAGGTGAAGGCAAAAAGAAGTAAAGCGCCCATCAGAGGATTGCCGGTTGCAATAGCTCCGGCCAACATAACTTGAGTAACTCCACAAGGAATAAATAAGGTAAAAAATCCTAAAACTGCTGGGGTAATCCACCCGCCTTCTTTGCTAAACCGTCGTAAAAACTTATAGACTGATTTGGGTGGAGTTAAAACGAAATATCGAAAGAAGGGGTGAATATCCAAAAGCCGTGCCGCAGTAATAAACATAAATACACCCACAAAAATTTGGAGTATTCCTTGAGCATGAAGTGATATACCAATAGCACTCCCTAATAACCCCAACAACGCACCCAATAAGGTATAAGAAATAACTTTGGTAATTAAAAAGACGAGTATGAATTTCCAATGTTTCTGAAAGGTAGAGAGAGAAGGATCACCGAGCGCATTCTGCTCTTCAGCTGCCATAGCCGATGTTAATAGTCCCCCTTGTACAGCAATACACGATAATCCACCAGTAGTTAAGCCAGTTAAAAATGCTAACCAAAGAGAACTCATATGTTGTTAATTTACTACGTAACGTAGTAAAAAGAAATAGATTAGTCGGTAAATACTTGAACAAACATCTTTCCCCAAATTCCAGCATCTATAACGCCAATTCCAATTTTACTAAAACGATTATCGAGGATATTTCTTCGGTGTCCTTCACTATGCATTAATCCATCATGAGCAGAAGTCAGATCAGGAGCGTAGGCTAAATTTTCTCCGGCAATCTGAAATCTGATGTCACTTTGTTCTAACCGAAAAGCCACATCATGACCTTGTTTATCATAATGTGAAAAAAATTTTTCTAGCATCATCCGCTTTGCATACGCTCGGGCTACTTCCGTTACTGATTCACTAACGGTTAGTGTCCCAACTCCAATACTAGTCCGTTCTTTATTTACCAAGGTAACCATTTGTTCCTCCGTTAAATCATCAATTTGTAAATCTTTCTCTGTCACATTTAATTCTAGTGAAAGACTTTCTTTTGAATTTGGCTCAACAGTCATAAACTGAGTTAAACTTTTGGCTGAATCTTTGAGCAGACCCGGAAGTGGCCCACCATACACCTCAACGAGTGAAAGAATTCTGGGAGCGATAAGTGAAGAACGGATATCTTGTTTTATAGTACCTCTAATAGGTACCAATAATAATATAAAGATAATTAAAGTAATGAGAAACAATCCACTCGTTGCCGATACAAAAGCGCCCAAAATTTGGCTCGTCTTGCCCTGAGCCATCTGTGCAGGGGCTTTACTCAATACCCGACTCATTAATTCAGAAATAATTGCTTCAGCCGCAAAAGAGATTAGGAAATAGGCTAACAGTCCAGCCCATCTATTCCCCAAACCAAAGGTATCAGACAAAAAAACTGAAACTGTCCCAGCATAACGCAACGCTAGGAATAATGAAGCAACGAAGGCAATAAAACTGGCAGATAGATAAAGTATTCCTTGACTCCATCCTTTGAAGGCAAAATAGATAAAGACTCCAACAAATAAAATATCTACCCAGGTAAGCTGCATTGTGCCTTATTATACGGTATTTATCTGATTCAGAAGAGATTGATCTTCAGAAGATAATTCAAAAACAGATTCAGCATTTAAGGTAATATGTTCTATAGTACTAGCTTTTGGTATCACATGGACATTTTCTTGATTCACTAACCACGCTAAGGCAATTTGAGCAGGTGTTTTATTATATTTCTCTGCCAAGGGCTGAAGTATTTTTAACCACTGCCTTTCAAGCAACATCCCTCTTTCCAGAGGTTTTGCAGTAACAAAGGCAATCTTTTGTTCACGACAATATTTCAGTAACTCAGGCGATGTTTTTGCTCGATTGGCAAGACTGTAATAATTTTGAATAGCAACAATAGGATGTTTCGAGGACGATTGAGCTTTTTGTAATTGTTCCAAACTAAAATTACTTACCCCAATACCACGGATTAGTCCCTTATCAACTGCAGCATTTAATCCACCTAGTGTAGCTATAATAGGCTCATATTCCTCCCACCATGCATGGATGTATACCAGATCAAGATAGCTGGTTTGTAAACGCTCAAGCATCCCTTCAATAGCGGGAACGACCGAATCTTTTTTAATGTGAGATTTCCATAATTTAGAAGCTAAAAATAGTGAAGAACGCTGGTGATCTTTGATAGCAGCACCAACTATTTCTTCTGTATGTCCTACCCCATATATTTGGGCAGTATCGATATGGTTTTGTCCTACCTTCAATGCGTAACGTATAGCTTCTATCTCTGCTTGTTCATTACCATAAACAGCGTAATGAGTGATTTTATCTGGATACAATCCACTCCCCATTAGCCACGTTCCGATACCGACTGGATGTACGACAAATGATTGAATAGCTTTAGGTTGAATCATTTATTTTTATGAGGGAACAAAAAAGTTAAGCTGGCGCCTATACCAAATATCCCTGTGAAAAAAGAAAGCAAACTCCCGATCACTGGTATAGAGAATGCTATCCAGGTAGCCAAGATACCCAGTACTAACCACCACCCTTCAGAATTCTTTTGGGTAGAAAGAAATCGTTCGACCAGTATTTTCCCAATATATAAAGACACCATAACTCTCCCTACAAAGTACAGAAGAATAAAAAACGCTACGCCAATGATGGCGAAAGGAATTCCTATGAGAGTAATAACTAACAAAAAAAAGAAAATAGGTACGCCAATTACTGCCAATACTCCCCAGCCAAAGGTAATTAAACCGCGTTCAGGAAAGGTATCAATATGTCGCAGAATTCTTTGTTTCATGGTTACTAGTAACAACCCACCGAGAATCAAAGAGATAATAATATAGAAGCCACCGTTCCAATTTCGAGAAATGGTACGGTTTGGTTTTTCAGGACTTGCCTTAGTGGAAGATTCTAGGCGAGTCGTCTTTCCCAAAATTACTGCTTCTTTATCGATAGTTGCGGGGACTGAAGTTTGGTAAGAGAAATTCCTTCCGATGATGGCTGTATTGCCAAGGGTTAAAGAATTTGAATGAATAGTAAGATCTCTTTCCACATAGCCATCGATGTCAGCTTGTTCCGCCCAACCATTTAAATCTTTTGAAATGTGACCACGAATTCTCATATCTTGAGCTGCTGAAACAATTTCTCCACTTACCGATGACTGTTCCTGAAGAGTCATCGTTTGTCCCAACGTGGTAGCATTACCACCTACTTTGCCAATAATATCTACAATTTGACCGGCTACACGAATATCACCACTAACAGTACCTTCTAAAATAATGGTTTGACCTCCGCATAATATATCTCCCTCAACAATACCC
>JBGALL010000099.1:0-5129 GCA_044223895.1 Candidatus Woesebacteria bacterium | reverse complement strand
CGTTGGGGTAACCTTATTCTGTTTTCTGGCTTATAAGGCTTTTCTGAACATATTAATCTCACCGACAATGACTAGATATTTCTTTTTTGGAATCTTTCTCGGTCTAGCTGGTGCGTCCAAAGTATCGGCATTACCATTTCTATTGGTCAGTTTATTAATAGTATTTCTCATCAAGCGAAAGACTTTTCCTTTGGAATGGCATATGGATCATTTTGGGAGTGGCGTCTTTTCTATTTTTGTAGCAGCCTTTGTTATCTGGGGATCATATTTTTTCCGCATGGCCCCAATACTGGTTAAACAAGATAATCCCAATCGAGTGTCAAACAAAATTTTGGCTTTTGCTAAGATGAATAATCTTACACTTCTCAGCCAAGGGATTGGTATGCTGCAGGGTACTTCGGTTCCTTTGGGAGACTATATAGGAATTTTAAAAAATAACGTTCTAAGATCCCGCTCAGGACAGCTAAGCTTTTATATGGGCATTCCTAATCAACCCGTTCAGTGGTATATGATCCTGAACATTACTGTTATCAAACTGACCATTCCTTTCATGTTGTTCATAGGACTAGGTTTATCTTTATTATTGTTACCAGAAAAAATTATTAAGTACTTTGTAAATACAGAAGACCGGTTAAGAAACAGTCAGAGACAACAAGAACTACGAGAACAAAAAGAAACCGAAGTTATGAATGAATATAAAAAAGTTCCACGCTATAAAATCCGGGTTCAGTATGATGAGCGAATGGATAAGGAATGGAACTATTTATTCGTCATACCTATTGTTTCTATGGTAGTAGTTTCGATCCTTACTGGTTTTAGCCCTTTAATTCGTTATATGTTACCTGTATTTCCATTCTTAGCAATTGTTGCTGGGTCTTCTGTACAGTCGCTGCGATCAATATGGAAAACGGTAGTTATCCTTTTGCTATTATCATGGGTGGGTATAGAAACAGTAACATCATTTCCTCATTTCATTAGTTATGCCAATGAATTTATCCCTACAAACAAGAAATATAAATATATTGTTGATAGTAATCTCGATTGGGGACAGGGATTAATTTCTTTTCAGGAATATTATCTCAAAGAAAAACCCAGTGAAGTGTCTTTTTCCTATTTTGGAAGAGATAACGCTGCTTGGTATGATTTTTTTAGCGATTTGCCTTGGGGAAGTTATAAAAATGATGAAATCTGTCAATTTCATCTCGTTAAAAATCCTGCATTTACCCAGTCATCAATTACTGCCATAAGTGTTACGAATTGGTATAGCTGTGGATATTATAAAACTGAACAATATAGTGAAAAAAATATCCGCAGCATTGTGGGAGATTCTATCTTAATATTCTAGAAGAATTTTTTTGAACTTACTCACTATATTTTTTGGGGGGTACGCAGTCCCTCTTTTTTAAGGAAAGACATTCTGTTTAGCTCAAAAAGTCTTATACTTAGGCAGCAAGAACCACGTCGCTTGTCACCCCTCAAAAAAATATAGTTTAGTAAGTTCTTGGTATATGAAATTAAAAAATTATTGGTTTTTAATTATTTTCTTTTTGGTATTTATAGGGTTTTTCTTTCGCCAAATTTTCTTGAGTGAAGTGTTCTATTGCTGTGATAATCTCTTAATAAATATTCCTGCAAAAATATATTGGGCACAGTCTATCTTGGCTGGCAAATTTCCTATCGATAACCCCTACTTATTTTCGGGCACCCATTTTTTGGCAGATATTAATCTGAGTCCATTATATCCAGGCAATATCCTATTCCTACTCATTCAACCCTTTCGAGCGGTTACTCTGCTCATGCTTATCCATATCGTACTACTGGGGATTGGGATGATTTGGATTACTAAATTGTTGGGCTATGAAAAAAATCAACGGCTGTTAACAACTCTGGTTTTTGTTTTTTCTGGAACGATACTTGGATATACCGGTAATTTACCGATGATGCAAGTTGTCTCCTGGTTGCCATGGGTTTTTGGCTCATGGATAGTGTATTGTCAAAAGCCATCAAAATCATCGATTTTTACTATTGTTCTGACCTCTGTATTGCAAATACTTGCGGGACATATTCAACTAACTTTTTATACTTTTTTATTCTCTTTTCTCTATGGATTCCTTTTTAGTTCAGGAAATCTCAAAAAGAAAATATGGTCTATAGGGCTAATTACTGGAATTATTTTCTTAGTTGCTAGTGTTCAATTGGTACCCTTTATAGAATTTGCAATTCACACCACAAGGATAGGAAAGGGGTTTGCTTATGCGAGTTTTGGTGGCCTGCCGTTGGGGGCTCTAATTCGCTTCATAGTACCGAGTATTGTTGGAAATCTCCAACAGGGGACTGACTGGTGGCAAGGTGGGTCAGTGAATGGGTATATTGGTCTGGTACCTTTGCTGTTAACCATAGTTGCTTTTGTGGACAGAAAAAAAGAAGATTATTTTTTTATTATCATTGGGTGTTTAACTTTTTTGGCAGCTTTTGGATCTACCCTTCCAATCTTCCCGTTGATATATTACATCATTCCCGGGATTAGTTTATTCCGTGTACCAAGTCATTTTTTACTGATATCGACGTTTTGTTTTTCTATTCTCGCTGGCAGAGGATTTGAGTCCTTCTTATCACTACCCCAGTCAAAAAAAAGATCTCTGGGACATGTTTTATTCATTTGTAGTTGTCTGGTTATCTGTGTCTGGGGAATTGGAATTCTGGGAGGGAGCGAATATCTTCATGAGTTAATTCGTCAGATAAACAATTCCAAATTACAATCAAAACTCCTCTTGTTTGGCACAAATGGTTTAAATCTCTTGTTTGGTGATATCAGTCGTAATATTCTGTTGATTGGCATAGAATTGTTCGTTCTTGATTTGTGTTTGCGATATTCTCGAAAAATAGCTTGGATATTAGTCCTAGGTATTATTGTTTTAGATCTATCTATATTCAGTACGAGAGCTATTCTTACTGTCCCAATATCTACAGTAACCAGCTGGGAAAATGAACAAAAGAATCTTGTCTCAGAGATGAGTAAGATTATAGATCCAAGATACCTAACCTATGTCCATCCATCGTTATATCCTTCTCCATACAAAAGAGTTTTTGGCACATCGTGGATGGAAGATGAAATCCATTGGCAATTCCAAAGTTTCAGACCAAATTTTCTGATGAATTATCAAATTCCTATGGTCGATGGGTATGCATCAATGATTGATGGCCGATATCAGCAGCTTTTTGGAGTAGCAGCCAGTGATCCTACTGGGGTGTCTATCCCAGACAGCTCAACCGATATACTACAACAGTTAGGAGTTCGCTATATCTTATTCCCAAAAAGTACATCTGAATTGGGTGAAAAAAACTTTCTCAAAGAACATCTATCTTTGCTATGGGAGAGTGAACATTTTGATATCTATGAAAACCCAACTACAAAGCTTCCAACCATATTTGAAAAAGAATCGATGCAGGTGGTTAATGGGGGAATTGTCTTAAGTCTTGTGGGAATGATTCTATTCATGATATTACCTATGCAATGAAAAAAATATTTTTATTTATTTTCCTTTCTTATAGTATCTATTTCCTGCTGATCCAGCCAACACAAACTCCAGATGAAACCGGACATTTTGAAAATGTTTTTTGGGTATCACGACTGGTATATCCAATCGCGAACCAGGAATTTACAAAACCGCTTCATTTTTATGGGGAAGATATCTACGATTTATTTAATTTTGGAAATGAAGATCCTAACTTAATATTAAATTTCGAGCGAATAAAAAATTCAAATCTTCAGCAAAAAACGTCATATTCACCAGAAGAATACAAACAATATACCCCCGAAACAGGTCAAGCATATAATCCGCCTCTATATTACCTAGTATCTGCTGTCTTTTTACGAATTGCCCAACTAGTTAGGGTAAATTTAATATCCCAGTTTTACTTTGCCAGGTTTGCTTCAAGTATTTTTTATTTTGGAACAGTATATCTGGTTTACAAAATACTTGATTCGTTGTTTACCCGAAAAATTGTTACAAAAGCAGGCATAATTATCTTTTCTCTAAATCCGTTACTTCTCCAATCTGGAGTGGGAATTAGTCCTGATATCGCCGTTACGTTCTTCGCAACATTATTTTTATGGTGTCTTTTATTGGATAAAAACCCGCTAATACTAGGATTCATAAATGGCTTATCGGCATTATCCAAAATTTCTGGTTTATTTATGGTCCCGGGATATGTTGCCTTTTTATTGGTCACATCTAAAACCTGGAAGGAATGGTTGAAGAAAAGTCTTTTATTTTCCACTAGTTCCTTAGTTCTTCAAATTCCCTGGTTCCTATTAAATTACCTGCGTTATAACAAATTCGTTGTTGATACTGTAGCTCTGGGAATTGTTGAATCTTCGAGCTATTCAATTTCTATTCCCAAAGCAATTATTGCTACCTCCTTAGGCTTCCGTCATACGATTATGCATTTCTCTGGTTTCTTGGGTTGGAATGATGTCTTTCCTTTCCCAATAATTTTTTGGAGCTATACTATAGTATTTACTATGCTCTTAGGGTATGGACTGTACCGATCTTTACGATCAAAGAGATCAATTGATAGATATATGCTGTTTTCTATTATTAGTGTTTTGGGATTTTTCTTTGTGTTAGGCTTTCAAAGGATTTTCTATTTTCATCCGGGGTGGGGTATAGGTGGTAGAAATATTCTGTTGATATTTCCCCATATAAATATTTTAATAATAGCGGCTATTGAATACTTTTTTAAAAACACCTTCGAAAAAGTCATGCAAAAAGCAATGTATGTGTCTATCTTTTACTACTATTTCATAATAATATTTGTACTTTTACCAAGATATTATGTTTAAGAAAATTTTGCTTATTATCTTGATACCATGTCCGCTGTTTTTCCTGTTTGTAGGATATCCAGTGAATGATAAGTCAACATATATTAGTGATCGATTTCAAGTTTCCTCTCGTTGTTTTGAAGTGGGAAACATGAGCCAATTTATTGGCTGTTTGTTGCCTATTGGTTATAGATATGGTTGGAGGGGTTAGAAGAGTTTCTGTTGCCCAATATACAACCGATGTCCTCCCCTTCTTAACGGGTATTCCGATAACCAAAGCAGACAAAGAATTTTATGAAGATGT
>JBGALL010000098.1:0-5287 GCA_044223895.1 Candidatus Woesebacteria bacterium | reverse complement strand
AAACCTTCGAAGGATTATTAATAACACACAACAATCTATTGTTAATCATCGCCGGGAAAATTCATGACGATAGCCAACAACGCATCATCACTGAATACCTAGCCAAATACCCTCACAACATAAAAAGTATTCAGGATTACATCCCCGACGAAGAGATACAGTACTATTTCCATAGTGCGGATGTCAGTATATTTCCCTTCAAAAACATAACCACATCTAGTTCAGTTCTACTGTCACTTGCCTTCTCTACTCCAGCGATAAGCCCAAAACTAGGAAACATAAAAGAACTCCCTGATAATACAGGATTCTATTACGATCCCCTGGATCCTGATGGATTACGAAAAACAATGGAGAAAGCGATAAAGGAAAAAGATAACCTGAAAAATTTTGCCAAGAATATAAAAAAGTATACCGATACAATTTCCTGGGAAGAGTCGGCGAGAAAAACAATGGAAGTGTATCAAAAACTAAAGGTGTGAGATCCTTCGCACAGAATTAGCGCTCAGGATGACAATGCATATATCAGTCCATCAAATAAACCACTCAATATAGCCCAGGCATAGTTGATTCCATATGGTCTTATGAAATGCACACTTTGGAAAAGACGAGAAACCATATATCGAACCATACCTATCTTCGACTCGCTATAGAAAAATCTCACCAATTCTCGAGACTTCATAGATTCTTTATAGGGATTGGTCGCACTTCGAGAGCGAGAGACCTTGTGCCACATAAACGCCGAAGGATCATAAAACGAACGATAGCCATACTTTTTCGCACGGATAGAATGTTCTACATCACTGACATACATCTCATACTCCTCATCTACAAGACCAATCTCTGTGAGCATTGAATTTCGGTAGAGCGTGCAACAACCAGTACACCAGTTGGTCTCCTCTGCATGATCATATTGACCGTGATCTTTCTCTCCAAATCCGCGATGTTTCACGACACCCTGTTTCAGATCAGCAATTCCCCCCGCATACCAAATAATCTTCGGATCATCATAAAAATACATTTTCGGAGCAACGATCCCGATCTGTTTATCAGCATCCAATCGTTTAACTAATCTTGCTATACATTCTGCATCGACAGCAGTGTCATTATTTAATAACAGAGAATAGGTCATCTCCATCGCCAGTGACTTTCGTAATCCTTGGTTGACGCTCTCGGCATAGGGAATATCGGAGATGTTTTCTATCAGTACAACCTGTGTATACTTTTTCTTAATCATCCTCACCGTTTCATCAGTCGAATGATTATCGACAACGATAATCGTAGCGTTCATGTACGAACTTTTGGCAAGAGAATCCAGACACACTTTGGTATCGTCCCAATGATTCCAGGTGGTCAGGATAATACCGACAGAAGAGTGTTTCATCGAAAAGTATAAAAAGAAATAAGACTATTAGTAACCAGTAATAACAAAGACGACACTACGGCGGCTATTCCAATGCCATATAATCCCCCAGGAAGAAACACAAGTAATGTTGTCAACGAATAGACGCACGAGAGTACACTTTGTAAAACAATAAGTTTCAATTTCTGTTTAACATTAAACAACTGACTAAACAAATAATTTGGTGCTGAAATATTTACCGAGGCAATCACAAACAATAGATACATATACCCGGCATCAGTATACTGTTTCCCAAAAACGAGAAGAATATATTTACCAGCAATCATCAGGACGATAGACAACGGCAATAATACACCATACATCGTTTTCAACGAACGGAAAAATAATCTCCGAGAAGAAACATCTTTTACCTGGACACTTTCAGTAAAGAACGCCGAAGATTGGGACCGAGGAATCGACAATAACACCTGAATGATCATTGAAGGCATATAGTAAAAAGCAGTAATAGAAGGTCCTAAAGAATTGGTAATAATGATGGGAGTAATCGATCCAGGTAATGTCCCTAATAATGATGAGAAATAATTTATTCCCGAAAATTTTGAAACCTTTTTTACAATATCCACATCGAGTTCAGGGCGTACGACATATCCAAAATAAAACCTCAACGCGAGTATACTCAGAACCATAGCAATCATAACTGCAATCATAAACGAGCTGATGATCCCGAACGATCCTAAAGAAACAAACAAAAACGGTAAGGCTAACTTAATAATCGTCGCAATTGTATTGATACCCAACGTCAGTTCCGTTTTGCGATAACTCAAGAAAAAACTGTCAGTAATAGCATTGATCATCGCCACCACCATAAACACTAGAAAGACAGAAATCAAAAATGGCGAGTCGAGAAAGAAAGACAGTGACGGGGAAAAAGTATGAATTCCAAATAAATAAATAGCCGATAAAATGGCAATCGCAATTGACAGTACAGCAATAACTGTATTGATAAACTTACTTTTATTTTTTTCATCGGGTAAGTATTTGACTACGGCGACATTAATTCCCAATAAACCGAAAGATGTTAACAAAGCAACCACAGATATAAAAGTTGTCGCTATACCAATATCCTCTGGATGATACAAACGAGCACAAATCATCCAAAAGAAAAATCCCAATCCAGCCATGACAAAATTACTCGCTATCAGATAAAACGAATTACTGACTAACCGATCATTATGGAATCTCTGGAAAAAAACGAAAGCTCGCTGCACTGTGAACGTATTATACCTGATTTACATCTCTTCGCCTCGAATCTTGCTATAAATCATCCGTTCTGGCAGATGGAGAATTCGCTTCAAAGGTGGATAGTGATACTTTTTTTCTAGAAGTGTCGGCAGCTCCGCCAAGGTATCTGTCAGCACTCGATCTATCCCATTTCGATGCTCATAATAATTTCCCGGATTATAATTTCGAAGCACAACCCATGGTTGATTGCCGATCTCAGAAAACTCTTTCTGCGTTCTACTCCAAGCAAATGAACGCTTTAGTCTCTTTCGTTCTGATCGGTCGATTGGGGATATCCAAACTCCTGCAGGTATAAATTCTCCATTGCTAACAAAATCTCGAAAAGTAAAGGCAGACAACCTTCCTTTAAACTTTAACAAGCCTAATTCGTTCCCCTTATCGGTCAACACAATCGTGGCTTTTTGGAGATTGGCTTTGTGCATCAGACTTTCTGCTTCATAACATAGTTCCCATTTATGATGCGAATATATAAATGATGGCCCGCCCTCGATACTATGAGGATGAATTTGTTTGTGAATTTTATCAAGATATGCTGAGTTTTTTGCATAATGTACAAATAGATAGAGTTGTTGCGGAACCATCTGTCGATTATCCAATAAAAAATTAAATAAACCTTCATACTCTGCCCGCTGCATCTCCTCGGCAATACTTTCGTCACTTATTGGATTAAAGGAAAGGGTATTTTCTATAGAATGGGCTTGGGGACTGAGTAAGATATCCAAGACAATTTCAGAACGACGTTTCAAGGGATGATCTGCCGATTGGACTATCTCATTTGTTAGCTTATGCAATTCCTCTCTCTGTGGACCATCCACCATATAGGAAACAGTTTGATTCGGCCGAAAAGTATCCAGCTCATACTGAGAAGACCGAGTTACATCAATGGTGATCAGGCGTTCCATGCCCATATAGGCACTTATTTCATCATCCATTTATAACTAATTCGCCAAAATATAATGAAATAAATGACAAAAAACATTAACCCAGCATAGGTATGAAACAGTTCCAAGGCAATTTTCGGAGACCATAAGACTCCAATCATCACAAGAACAGCCACCCGAAGTACATTGGTAGCAAATAATCCTAATAACGAAGGAAGAAACATTCCAAATAATTTTTTCTTATTTAATTTTTGATAATCCATAAATCCAATCAACGCATAGAGACAGCTAAATAAGAAAACCCCCTCTATCCCAGAACAGGCTTCATCAATTCTAACTACAAAGGTCTGAACCAAAATTCTCCGGTCACTCCCCACTCTCACGATCGGGAAAAATAGCTGACAGATCTTTTGGACTGATACCAAGACGATATCTGCCAAATACGGCCATAATTTCCATACCTGAAATATCGCCAGATACAAAACGATAGCAATTGCCAGACACTGTAATAATTCTTTTTTGAAAAATGTAAGAAAATAGATTACCCAGCGAACACCAAATACCCCGAACACCGGTAATATAGTAACTAATACTAAAATGGCATGGGTAAGTAATGATAATCCGAGGTTAGCAGTAAACGATTCAGATTGCAGAAGTAACCTGGCAGAACTAAATAAAACGGGAATCAACCCAAAGGCTGCGACAATATACAAGAGATTCTTCTTATCATAAGGATAGATATGGATCGAATGAATTTTTTCTCGAGCGATGACAAAGAACGCTAAGATAGAAAAGATAAGCAACTTCCCCATGTTGCCATAAATGAAGAAATGGAATCCGTAGAGTAATTTACTGGCTACAACCCACGGACCAATAATCCCGGTAACAAGTAAAAAAATTATAATAAACACTCCCAGACGAATGAGAAATTGAGTAATATTTGGAGCGAGTTTCATGACTGATGGGGATTATAACAGAAGTTAGGTTCTCTGTAGTCAGTCTGTTTTGTATAGATGCAGAGATGAGATCCTTCGTTGCACTCAGGATGACAATAATTTTCAGGATGACACATACTAGGTAGCGAAAGTCAGCCAGTCTGTCATCCTAACCAAGTCCCTTTGTCATCCTGACCATGTCCTACTGTCATCCTAACTAAGTCCCATTGTCATCCTGACCATGTCCCTACTGTCATACTGACCATGTCCCTACTGTCATACTGACCATGTCCCTACTGTCATACTGACCATGTCCCATTGTCATCCTCACCATGTCCTACTGTCATCTTGACCATGTCCCTACTGTCATCCTGAACGTAGTGAAGGATCCCACTACTAACCTTCAAAGGGTTAATTCTTTCCACTGTGGATTTAAAGTTTCAATTAATAAAATTTTCTTTTTTCTTGTCCAGCCTTTAACTTTTTTTTCTGAACTAATAGCTAATCTTATATCGCTAAATTGTTCTATATATACTAATTTGTATAGATTATATTTTTTTGTAAAACCTTCTATTAATTTTTGCTTGTGTTCATATAATCTTCTGTGAATATCATTCGTAATTCCAACGTATAGAACTCTGTTGAATTTATTTGTAAGGATATATAGGTAATAAGATTTCATGAGATCCTTCGTTGCACTCAGGATGACAATAATTTTCAGGATGACACATACTAGATAGCGAAAGTCAGCCAGTCTGTCATCCTAACCAAGTCCCTTTGTCATCCTGACCATGTCCTACTGTCATCCT
>JBGALL010000009.1:0-39595 GCA_044223895.1 Candidatus Woesebacteria bacterium | reverse complement strand
GTTCCACCGGAGCTACGGGAATAATTGGAGGAACAGGAGCAACCGGATCAACTGGATCTACCGGTTCAACCGGAGCAGCTGGACCAACAGGATCGACGGGTTCTACTGGCGCTACTGGCTCGAACGGCCCAACAGGTTCAACAGGGGCTACAGGCGATAATGGTCCAACGGGGGCAACCGGTGCCACAGGAACACAAGGTCCAACGGGTTCTACGGGCGTGAATGGCCCAACAGGATCAACAGGTACTACTGGTGCGAATGGACCAACAGGTGGAACAGGCTCCAGTGGTGTAGTTGGTGGAACCGGTGCTACGGGATCTTCAGGATCTACAGGATCAACCGGAGCAGCCGGAGGAACCGGGGCTACTGGATCAACAGGTGCAACAGGAAATGCTGGACCAACAGGTTCAACTGGTGCAACGGGGGATGCTGGACCTACTGGATTTACTGGATCAACTGGAGCTACCGGAGTTGCCGGTCCTACCGGAGGTACTGGAGTTGCAGGTCCTACCGGTAACACCGGATCAACTGGTGCTACCGGAACTGCCGGTCCTACTGGCTCTACAGGAGCAACCGGAACTCAAGGTCCTACGGGTATGACAGGCACGACTGGAACCGTTGGTCCAACAGGTGCTACAGGAGGAACTGGTGTAGCTGGAGCAGGTGGAGCTGGTCCAACCGGAGGAACTGGTGCTACTGGCGATAACGGCCCTACAGGTTCTACAGGAGCTACAGGTATTGCAGGACCAACAGGCATGACAGGAACAACAGGAGCAAATGGTCCAACGGGAGCTACTGGTCCAACGGGAATTGGTGGAGCTGGAGGCGCTGGTCCTACAGGAAACACAGGATCCACTGGATCAGCTGGACCTACTGGTATGACTGGCTCTACAGGAGCCACTGGTTCTGCTGGTCCTACTGGAGCAACTGGGGTTGGTGGTGTCACCGGAGCTACTGGGACAACAGGTTCTGCTGGTCCTACTGGATCTACCGGAGCTACAGGAACGGTTGGTCCTACAGGTTCTACTGGTGCGACGGGTGTAAATGGTCCAACAGGGTTTACAGGTTCTACAGGTGCTACCGGAGCAAATGGACCAACAGGCTCTACTGGATCTACCGGAACAGCAGGTGTAACGGGAGCCACAGGTACCACAGGTTCAGCTGGTCCTACTGGTGCTACGGGTGCTTCAGGTGGTACAGGAACAGCTGGTAGTTCTGGTCCAACTGGATTTACCGGTTCAACAGGAGCAACTGGTTCAGCTGGACCAACAGGGTCTACCGGGGCCACTGGAACTAACGGCCCTACCGGATCCACGGGTGCAACGGGAGCAAACGGTCCTACCGGATTCACAGGATCCACCGGAGCTACCGGATCAAATGGCCCTACTGGATCAACCGGTGCTACGGGCATCGCTGGTGTCACCGGAGCTACAGGAACAACGGGAGCTGCTGGACCAACAGGTTTCACCGGTGCAACTGGTGGTACAGGAAGTGCTGGAGCCTCAGGTCCAACTGGATTTACAGGGTCAACGGGAGCTACGGGAGCAAACGGTCCTACTGGTTCAACTGGTGCTACTGGTACGAACGGCCCTACGGGATCAACGGGAGCTACGGGAGCAAACGGACCTACAGGTATGACGGGTACTACTGGTACGAACGGTCCTACAGGTGCAACTGGTGGTACAGGTACTGCAGGTGCAGGTGGTGCTGGACCTACGGGTGGAACTGGTGCAACCGGTTCAAATGGACCGACAGGTTCTACAGGAGCCACTGGAAGTGCTGGACCAACCGGTTCAACCGGAGCTACTGGAGCCAATGGTCCTACGGGATATACCGGGTCAACAGGAGCCACTGGAAGTGCTGGACCAACCGGTTCAACCGGGGCTACTGGAGCCAATGGTCCTACGGGAAATACTGGAGCAACAGGTTCAGGGGGTCCTACCGGAATGACAGGTTCTACAGGTACAACAGGTGCCACCGGAGCAAATGGTCCTACGGGAAGAACAGGTTCAACCGGTGCCACGGGAACAAATGGGCCTACAGGTTCGACAGGTGCTACTGGAGCAAATGGTCCGACTGGATTTACTGGATCAACAGGTACAACAGGTGCAAATGGTCCAACTGGTGCTACGGGTGCTTCTGGAGGCACAGGAGCTGCAGGTGCAAATGGTCCAACTGGATTTACCGGGTCAACAGGTGCAACTGGTTCTGCAGGACCTACAGGTTCTACAGGTGTTACTGGTGCAAATGGTCCTACAGGAAATACGGGAACAACAGGAGCTACTGGAGCAAACGGTCCTACAGGAAGAACTGGTTCAACTGGTGCCACTGGTGCAAATGGGCCTACAGGTTCAACGGGTGCTACTGGCACCAATGGTCCTACAGGTTCTACAGGTGCGACTGGTTCTGCAGGACCTACAGGATTTACAGGTTCAACAGGCGCGACAGGTAATGCTGGGCCAACAGGTTCTACAGGTGCTACCGGCACCAACGGCCCAACAGGATCTACAGGTGCTACTGGTACAAATGGTCCTACCGGGAATACTGGAGCTACTGGAAGTGCCGGTCCAACTGGATTTACCGGAACTACCGGAGCAACAGGTAATGGCGGTCCTACCGGAGCCACGGGTCCTACAGGGAATGGTGGAGCTTCTAGTCCAAGTGGCGAAGTATTATTTAATCAAACCAATAATCTTATCTACCCCTACCCTGCGGCTGATCGAAGTATTGCCTTAGGTGGAACCTCAACTGCTAGTGCCTTTATTCATTTGAATGGTACTCAAAATGTTGCCCAATCTGGATTTACTATTAGTGGTCAAGAAAAAGGGAAAGCCCTTACAGTATTCAATGAAACTGGCAATCAAGATATCTTTACAGCATCTAACTCGGGAATTTCTAGAGTAACTATCGGAGCTGATGGTTCTATAACAGCAACTAGCAGTGCTCAACAAAGAACTTCTTTCTCATTTGCGAGTAATGGTACGACAACAACAAATGCATTTAATATTTATGCAAATAATTTGACCAGTGGTACTGGATTATCACTCTCCTCTACCTCAACAGGATTAACTACGGGTAACTTAGGTTTGATTGATTGGTCACCAGGAAGTGCGACAACAGCTACTGGGGATATTTTTAAGATTAATATAGGCGCCAATGGAAATGCTGGAAATATTTTGAATATAACTGATGCTGGATCATCATTATTCTCAGTATCAGAAACAGCTATTACCAGCGCTCTCCCCCATGCTTTCACTGCTGCTGGAGATGTTTCGATGGCCTATGATTTGCAATTTACGAATCAAGTAGCCAGTTATATTAAATCGAGTGCTCCTTTATATATACAAGCTGGTGAGACTTTCGAAAGTAATAATTTGGAACTTGATACCTTCAACTCAGGAATTATTTATCTCAATCATGGTATTTCTGGCTATACACTTAGCGGCGAGTCTACTGGTAGTGCGAATCTTAAATTTAGTGTAAGCGAATTCGCCGCAGCCACAGCTACAGCTATGATAGAAAACATCGCAGCTGGTCCAGATGCAGATGGTTTAGCAATAAAATTAGGATATCTAGGAGTAGGTACAGCAACAAACGAATTCGTAACCTTCCTCAACGGTGCAGGGAAAAAGATGGGTGTAATTAAAGCTAATCCTACATCCTCAGGTGGTGTCACCTATCAAACCAGTGGTATCGACTTTGCTGAGTATTTTGAAAAAGATGATCCGAATAGCATTCTTTTACCTGGAACTCTTGTTTGTCAGGGAATTACCGGTATACGTGCCTGTAATGGATCAGTAGATAAGAGCAGATACTTAGGTATTGTCTCGGAATATCCAGGTGTTCTTGGTGGAACTGATGGGAAAAATAAAGTAATCGTTGGACTCTTAGGACAAGTACCTGTAAAGATTGACGGCACGTCAGATCCAATTAAATATGGAGACTTCCTCACATTTTCAGACCATAGTGGTTTTTCAAGACGGGCGAATTCTCCTGGTTTTATGATCGGTCGCGCCTTGGAAGATTGGAAAGGTCAAGGAACGATAATGGTGTATATTTCTAATGTTTGGGCAGATCCAACAGGAAAGTTAACCTTTGATTCACAAGGTAATTTAACGGGAAGTATGGCCGAGGCTCTCCAGGCTCTCACCAATCAATCTATCGATACATTAGATACACTTGATCTCACTCAGAAAAATGTGGCTACATTAAGTGATGAAATCAAACAATTAACAGAGAAACTAAATATCTATACTGAAGAAGCTACCCCAACTGCATCAGTCGATGACAAAGTAGCAACAACTGCTGCAGGATTAGCGAATGCTACGCAAAGGCTAGATAAGATTGAGACCCTCTTCTCTACCCTGTTTGGATCATTAGAAGGCTCTGGATCAGGCAATCTAGCTACTTCAAGTGCAAGCTTATCATCACTCTTAAATGCATTATCATTTGATCCTTTTGCTGCCTCAGTATCTGGAGGTATGACCTATGACACCTTAACAGTTACAGGATTGACCTCTCTGGCTGATGTTTCTATAGCTGGCCAAGTAGTTTTGGATGGTGACCTCTTACTCAACTCAGATGGTATCACTGCTCTATCAGGAGTACTCAAGTTTAATCATGGAGCATTAGCTGTTGATATGGCTGGAAACACCACGGCTTCTGGTGCAATACGTAGCCAAGGTATTGAGACAACCTCGATTAAAGTATTAGGCACATCAAATGCAGGATCAGCTACTATGTCTGCCTATGCCAAATCAATGGATATTGAAACAACCGCGGCTTCATCGAGTAGCTTAATATTTATTACACCTAATATTCAAACAGATAGAATCCTCTCAGTTATAAAGAAAGAGTTTGGCAAGTTCACCGTAGCGGTATCAGAGGCAACCTCAAGTGCTATACCATTTGACTGGTTCATAGTTCAAAGGGAATAATACGGGTCATGGAATATTCGCGCTTTTTCGGCTCAATACCAGACAATATATATAGAAACATATCAAACAAAGACAAGCAGCAGGAAACAGTTGATTTAGTTTCACTGGGATTACTTTTTTCTGACGACCTTAGTGATTCGGAATTTCATTACGCTTTGTTTTGCAATCTATCTCTCCTACCAAATGTCTTTCGTGAGATGCGAGGGCTACAACAAGCAGAGGTTCATCAGCCGTACGATCCAACCCAACATACCCTACGGGGTTTACTGTGTTTGAATACAACAGGACTATCATTAGAAGATAAAATCATTACCAGGACCGCTCATTTATTTCATGATGTTGGAAAAGTCTACGACCCTTTATCAACCGATCACGCATTCATTTCAAAATTATATATTACCCAACATGAATATCTTCAAAAAATGAATATTAATTCCGATCTTGTGTCGAGAATTTATAGACACGTCCGCTTTCATGACGTACTGGGAGAAATCACCAGAATGAACGCTGAACCAAAGAAAGGAAAAGATATCCTAGTGGCGTATTTTCCCAGTCACCATGACCAAGAAATTCACTACCGAATTGTCTTAGCAGATGTATCATCTATCCCCGGATTACATGATCAAACAGATGAGATAACTAAGAAATATAGAAGTATTAAGTCTGTTAAATAAATTACTTACTGATTAATCTGCCAAACTCCGTTTGCAAAAATTTCAGCCCTGATAGATAAGGATGTTGCTGTAGTCGGAACAGTATAGGTATAGACAAATTCGTTGTTGGCATTCTTGTCACTAAATTCATATGGTCCTTGATTGTTGATCCAGACTCGGGCTTTGTCAGCAAATGGACCGGCTGCTACAGCGATCTGAATAGTTTGACCTGGCTGGACTACTCGTGGATCAGGTAGATACTGTCCATCACGATAGATCTTGATCGCCAGACACTGTGGACCGATGACTGGAGTCGGCGTCAAGGTACTGGTTGGTGTAGCAGATGGCACAGGTGTGTTGGTTGGTGTCGGTGTTGGTGTACGAGTTGGTGTCGGTGTATTTGTAGGTACCGGCGTTGGTGTCTGAGTTGGTATAGGTGTATTTGTAGGCGTGGCTGTTGGTGGTACAGGCGTCGTGGTTGGCGTTGGCGTGTTAGTTGGTATCGGTGTATTCGTCGGTGTAGGCGTCGGCGTACGAGTTGGGGTAGCAGTTGGTGTATTGGTTGGCGTCGCTGTAGGTATAGGCGTATTGGTTGGTGTCGGTGTTGGTGTACGGGTTGGTGTTGGCGTGTTGGTTGGTGTCGGTGTTGGTGTACGCGTTGGCGTTGCTGTTGGTGTATTGGTTGGTGTAGCAGTAGGTATAGGCGTGTTGGTTGGTGTCGGTGTTGGAAGAGTTAAATCAAATTCAATTAAACAATTATTACCGGTAGCATTCGATATAGTAACAGTCGCACCACTTTTGGTACCCAACAGATTTGAAGCACTTTCACCAGCCGGGTCAAAAGTACCAATATAATTTAAAGGTCCATAACTAAATACTGCATCCGTAGCTGATGGTGCCTTTACTCTAAATGTTGCAGTAGCGGCAACTCCAGGACCAGTTAATGCAGGACCAGTTACTGGCGTTGCAAGTTCTATACCAAATCTACCATTACTTACTTGTAAAGCCTGTATGATCCGTGGCAACCTGGCAGTGTTTGGGGTAACACTGACAAGATCAAACAAATTTGGATCAAAGGACACATCATAAATAGCGTAATTAATAGGAAGGCCATTGGCATCCAGCATCAAGTCTATAGTGAATTGATCGCCAACAGCATATGTCTGAGTAGAAGGGTTCATCGAAATACTAGCAGTCGTTGCAGCCTTTTGACGAATTTCAAACTTACTAAAGAAGAATACCCCCAAAAATGCCACAAGAGCAAAGAATAGAAGTCCAACAGAACCGAGGGCAAGATATTTTTGATTCATGAATACACGCGGAAATATTCCCGCATCTTCTATTATGCATCTATTACAGGACCAAAATGCAAGAGGCAGTTTTTGCTTTTACCGCAGGTTTGTACATTAGTATATTGCACGGATACCTTTCGCCATGAAATACAACTACAGGCTTTGATAATTTCACAATTCACCAATTTAAATATATCAATATATATAGAAATATAATTAAATACGATTAATTTCCTTAAAGCTGGATGAACTCTCTTCGGTTGATAAAAAGATTTTAACGATGCAAGTGAAGGACAACAGTAGTCTTCTAGAAATTTAGTGTTGATTAATCATTTCTTTTCACATATATCCACGCAAATTCGTCATTCCCTCGTTTTATAGTCGATTTTAAATCAAACATTCCGGATACTTGTGTATCAAATTCGGTCTTTCTGACGTGTGTAGGCTTGTTTAACAATACGAGAATGTCAGAATCATAGATTGTATACACATAGGTATCATCGGGATTTAGATAATACCAGGATAGATGACCACCTATAGGAACAAATATTCTGCTTGGTTGAGGACGATAGGTATGAGCAATTTGAATTGCTTCAGCTATAGATAGCCCAGCAAGCAAAATCTCGTTCAACAACCGTATTTGGATGTCTTACGAATGCATTAACGTACCCGTAACTATAGGGAAAAAAATGAATCAATAGAATTGGTATATATATAAGGAAAGGAAGCCCAATAAGGAATCTTGTTTTTTGTTCATTTCCTAACCTAACAGTTAACATTTTTGTTAAGGGATGAATACCCCAAGGGATTAATAGTAGGAAACCTGGAATAACTTCCAAAAAATGCCTCATGCCATCATAAAACGCAGCATGGGGACTTAAGGTTCGTATCAGTGGAATAGCTATCCACAGGAAAACTAATAGAATCCATTTTGTCGAAACAACTTTTTTTAGTCTCATTAGCAATGAGAGAACTATAGTGATAATACCAATACAGATCATCAGAAGAAGCGGAATAGGTGTTCCTAGGAGAATGTGAAGAATTGGATACCAAGGAAGTGGTATCCCTGTCCCAGCCATATAGATATCTCCATTCCAAAAAACTTTGTAGCCTGTCCCCACCGTAGTAAAATAGCTAAGAACTTCACCAAAGCGTTGTACTGGTGCTGCCCACAAATACGGCCAGAGAATAAACATGACTACTCCTCCACCGGTGACGAGGAGGATGGTATTTCTAATAATCTTGAGAAATTTCCCTACAGGAAACGTATGAGTACGGAGACTTTGAAAAAATTGTTCGAGCAGACACCATCCAGTCCAGATAATTGGTACATATATTGCATTAATTTTTGTTGCCATAGCAGCTCCCCATACCAGAGTGCCAAAGAAGAAATATCTTTTTTTACCTTGATGGGAGAACTTTACTAAGCACAAAAGACTGAGAACAAATAGACTTACCTGAGCACTATCTTTTATGGTCGATAAACCATAACCGAATATTGTTGGATGAAACGTTACTAAGAAAGCACTTAAAAAAGCTATAAATAAAGGAAAACCAAAGAGATCCGCAAAATAAAATACCCCTACAGCCAACATAGACCAGAACAACCCACTAGCTATATGAAATATGGTTATGATTTGTGTAGCAGACAATGTTCCATATATTTTTTCTGCCATCAGTACCAATACCCCGCCTATATATAAAGGGACTGGTGGATATCGATTGAGAGAAGGTTCCTGAGTAAAAATCTTATTTTGGAAATAGGAGGCTGAGGAATCTCGAGAGGTTAGAATCGATGGATCCATCCCCTGTTGAAAATACTTAATATATACTCCGGCTGCAAAAATATTGTCTGGTTCATCCCACGACACAGAAATCATCGGCGCAAGAATAATGGAGAGTATTAAACAGAATAAAAAAATTCCCAAAGCCACACGGTGTTTCATACTAAAGTAGTCTACTAGGAAACGAGGTTATCAGACAAGTCATATAGTATTTATTTTTGGAGAACATTCTCATCAGTATTTTTGAGGGTCACCTGCAAAAATAGGCGCTATCAATTTGCTATTTAGTATATCAATACATATATTAGTGATCCAAATATTTTAGAAAAATATTTCCGTACTTTTTCTTCAAAAAAAGTCAAGCTATTGACGTTAAATCCTTATTATATATAGGATAGGAATATACCGAATCATGCTTGCCCTTATACGTGAATTTATTACCGCAGGACTCAGTACTATATACCGCTTTGGCCGGAAGTTTTTTTCACCTCATTTTTCTCAAGCGTATCTCTCTCGTGGTTTTATAGAAACCATTCCTCTAATCATCTTGTCTATTATTGCAGTCACTACATTAGTAATAAGTAATGGCATAAAAAATCAGCAAGAAATTCGTGATCGTGCTCAAGGCGTATATGCTTGTAGCGGAGCCACCATCGGAACATGTCCTACCGGACAATCTTGTGTACAAATTTCTTCAAATAACTATCAATGTATTGTCGATCCAACCGCTACACCAAAGCCAGTAACCAGATATTCGTGTAGTACAGCAGGCTCATGTGTTCTCGATCCAAATGGGGAATTTCTCAACCTCAACGAGTGTTCAACCACCTGTCGCCCTCCCACTCCTACACCACGATTAGCTAATGGACAACCATGTTCATCAAATGCTCAATGTAGTTCAAATTTTTGTAATGGAACCTGCCAAAGTGTTCAACCTACAAACATTTGTCCAGGAAAATGTCAGAACGGATGTTCATCAGTTGATGGGAATGGTGATGGACAGCTTGATTGCAATGCCTATTGTGATAAAACCTGTGGAAGTTTAGGCTGTATTTCTGATTCTCAGGGAGGACAATGCCGACAACCTTCACCTACTCAAACAACCTACTGTACTCAGGGAACTTACTGGTGTACTGGGAATTCATCCTTCTATTGTGCCAATGCAAATATACCTGCACTGGAACAGGCGTGTGGTTCGAATAATTGTGTCCCCAATAGTACTCGTTGCCAAGCTGCACCAGCTACAGCCGCACCAACAGTAAAAACAAAATATTGTACCTTAGGGACAATTACCTGTTCTAGCAATAAATTATATGAATGTACGAATGAGTATGCTCCACCAGCATTAAAGCAGGATTGTGGAACGAGCGCTAACTGTAACGCTAGTGCAAAATCTTGTGTAGCAATTTCAACTCCTATTCCAACATTTACACCCAAACCTACAGCCCAGCCAACAACGGCAACAGCCTATTGTTCAGATATCTTGTTAGAACAATGTATTAATGGCTGTACTCCTACCGTAGGTGGTGGAACCTGTAAATCAGCCTCTACGTCTACCTCACCCACAGCGAAAAAAACAAATGGCGCTCAATGTGCTGATAATTCTGAATGTTCTTCAAACTCTTGTGTATTCATTTCAGGAGCAAATTTCAAAGTTTGTCAGAGTGGAAGCACCTCAACAATTCCTAGCACTTCCCCATCCCCTTCTGCTAAGGCAACCTGTACGGCCCTAAGTTGTTTACTTACCTTACAACAATGTGACATCACTTCTGGTCAATGTGTGGCTATTGGTTCGACACCCAAACCAACAGCAACACCGACAGAACCACCTGCAAATCCAAACGATCCCTTTATCTCCAATTCCTATGACGCTTCCAAAACAGCCTATGTCTGTCCACTCGATGCTTCAGGCAAAGAAGATCCTAATCATTGTTTTAATATCACGAACGGACACAGCGTTAGTGAATTAGCACCAGGTGGAGCTCTCTGCCAAGCATACCTTCAAAAAGGTTGGACAAGTTGTTCATCATTAGTTATTCATGACAATACCGGAACGGCAGTAGCCGTAAACACATCTCAATATGGAGACTATAAACTAGGACAGCTCAAAGCCAGTAGTGTTGAGACGTATCAAGTTCAAAAGCAACTTGATATACTATCTCAAAATCAAATTCAGGTGGGAGTTGAGTGTGCAGGAAAAACTACGGTTGAGTGTTTTAACAAGATTACCCAGGCTACCGAAGCCTACAACAACTTTGAAACTCAGGTTAAAACCAAGACCTGTACGCTCGCCGAAAAAGATTGTAATGGTATCGAACAAAAAGTCGCAGAGAACAAAGCCTATGCCAATGCCTATGCAGGTGGTCAGGCTCAATTTAATACCCTTATCGATCTTTCCGCTCAGCAAACTCAGGCTTGTGCCGGTGGATTTTTAAATACCCAATGTGTCCAACTTACCTCCAAAGTAAGTTCAAGTAAGGCAGAATTACAAAAATCTATTGACGCTGCCTGTGCCCTCGCTGATGCAACCTCTCAGGGAAAATGTCAGGCACAAAAAGATTTGTTGCTGAACATCAATATCACCTCAGCTGCTATTTCCTATAAGAGTCTCAATCTCAATGCGAGCATTGATAGTCTAAATAAAACTGCAAACCAATCATGTGATCCAACAAAACCAACCTATGCAAGTTGTATTGGACCCAAACAAGCAGCTGCCCAAATGATGGCTGATAGGTTTGTTGATGCACAGACCGAAATACAAAAATTGAGTAATGATTTGACTCAGGCACAGTTGGCGTCAAATCAATGTCAAAGTTCATTTAATACAGCAAATGCTTCAGCCAATGCGTCAAAATGTTTAGACCTCGCAAATCAAGTCAAAAAAGCCCAACAAGCCAGAGACCAATTTGTAAGTCAAACAAATCTCTGTACCAAAGGATTTGAAGGCACCTGCAATGATTTACAAAAAATCGTTGATCAGGCAAAACAACAAGATCAAGAACGATTAACCTTAGCAAATGCTCAATCACAAGTTCAGGTGCTTACTCAAAAGGCTGTTGATGCCCAGAACGATTATCTCGATTGTTTACGAGCTGGCGGCGATAGTTTGAGTAGCATGACAGTTTGTAATCAGAAAAAAGCTGTCGCCGATCAAGCCAGGGATGCTATAAATGCACCCGTCCAAAATCTCACCAAAGATGGAGGCATATGTGCTGGAGCAAATACCACGAAATGTACAGACCTCACGACGATAACAACCCAGGTCACCAATAAAGACTACATTCAGGACCAAGCCCAATTAGCCTATGCTCAAGAACAAGTTGATAAATTAAACAATGATCTTACCCAGGCACAACTCGCTGCCAATCAATGTATTAGTAAAGTTACTAATTCAACAACTGCATCCACCTGTGCTGGACTTCAAGATAAAGTAAAACAAGCACAAGCTGCTCGAGATGCCTTAGTAACCAAGACTGTCACCAAAGATTCAACCGGCAAAGACATAGTCACCTACACTTCTTCACTGGGAAGCGGACTCTGTTCATCAGGAGATACAGGAACATGTAACAAAGTTCTGGAAAATATTGAAACTGCTAAACAAGATGACCAGAATCGATTAACGATTGCTACTGCCCAGGTTCAAGTTCAAACATTGACTCAACAAGCTGTACAAGCACAAAACGATTATCTTGATTGTTTACGAAGTGGTGGTGACACCCAACTGAGCATGAGCCAATGTAATGCTAAAAAAGCTACAGCTGATCAAGCCAAAGAAGCAGTCAGAGCACCTATTCAGAATTTGATTAAGGATAATGGACCGTGTACTGGACTCAGTGTATCTCGATGCAATGAGGTTACAAATGCAACGCTCCAGGGAACAAATAGCGATTATCTTACCAGTCAGGCTCAACTCATCTATGCACAAGAACAAGTCCAAAATTTGAGTAATTCAGTAACTCAGGCCCAACTAGCCTTTGATCAATGTACCGCCTCAGTGAGAAACTCGACAGATGCTTCTAACTGTTTACAAAAGCAAACGGATCTCACCAAAGCCCAAGCAGCTCGAGATGCCTTAGTTACCAAAACAGAAGTAAAACATTTGGATGGCACCACAACAGTCACCTACTCTTCTTCGTTAGGAAATGGATTATGTACTTCTGGAACCAATGGCACGTGTGAAGACATTCTAACCAGTGTAAATGAAGCCAAAAAAGAAGATCAAAGTCGACTTACTATTGCCAATGCTCAAGTGCAAGTTCAGGTACTTACTCAAAAAGCTGTCGATGCTCAAAAGGCCTATGACGATTGTTTACGTAGTGGTAATGGAGACTTAAACATTGTGACTCAATGTCAGCAGAAAAAAGATGCAGCTGATCAGGCTACAGAAGCAATTCGCACTCCTTTACGAAACTTAATAAGTGATGGAGGTGTTTGTGAAGGAAGTAACCTAGGGAAATGTTCCAATGTCACCAACGCAACCATCGAAGGAACCAATAAAGAAAATATAAAAAATCAAGCAGAACTCGCCTACGCCACAGAACAAGTACAAAAACTAAGTAATGATGTTACCCAAGCACAATTGGCAGCCAAACAATGTATCAGCAATGTAAAAGATTCGACATCTGCAGCTAATTGTACTGGGCTTCAAGATAAAGTAAAGCAAGCACAAGATGCTCGAGATCAAATTGTTTCTCAAACAGGTCTCTGCAATTCTGACCCAAATGGGACCTGTAAAGATCTCCAAAAAACTATTGATCTAGCCAAACAGGCAGATCAGGAGAGACTGACGATTGCTAATGCTCAGGTTCAAGTCCAAAATCTTACTAACCAAGCAGTAGCAGCGCAGAAAGAATATTATGATTGTTTACGAAATGCCAATGAAAAAACTGACTTGTGTAATAATAAAAAAACAGCCGCTGAAAACGCTCTGGAAGCCGTCAGGAAACCAATTCAAGATTTAACCAAAGCTGGTGGTGTATGTACCGGAACGAATGTCAGTAAATGTTCCACGATTACCGAAGTAACCTTACAAGGTACGAATACGGAATATGTTACCAATCAAGCACAATTAGCCTATGCGAAAGAACAAGTCCAAAAATTAAGTAGCGATGTTACTCAAGCACAACTCGCTGCAACTCAGTGTCAAGCTAAAATAACAGATGCCACCAGTGCTTCACTCTGTGTAGATCTTCAGAATAAAGTTCAAGACGCACAAAAAGCTCGGGATGCCTTTGTCGTCAAAACTGAAGTTACCAATCCTGATGGTACCAAGACAGTCACCTACTCGGCTGCTTTAGGCAACGGACTATGTAGTTCAGGAACGAACGGAACCTGTGAAGAAGTATTGAAGTCTGTTGATCAAGCCAAACAAGATGATCAAAATCGGTTAGCCATTGCGACAGCACAGGTACGTGTCCAAGATCTTACCCAACAAGCCATACTAGCAAAGAAAGACTATCAAGACTGTTTACGATCATTTAATACCCCAGTTGAAGCAACAGAAGGCTGTGTTGCTAAGAAAGAAGCTGCAAATCAGGCAGCGGAAAATATTCGCAATCCCCTCAAGAATTTAATTCAACCTGGTGCTGCCTGTAGCGGTGTTGATGTCAGTAAATGTTCAGCAATTACCCAAGCAACTAGCCAAGGGACTGATCAAACCTATTTGGCAAACCAGGCTGAATTAGTCTATGCGAAAGAACAAATTCAAAAATTAAGTAATGATGTTACTCAAGCACAATTAGCCTTTAATCAATGTACTAATTCAGCCAAGAACTCAACTGATGCATCTCGGTGTTTAGATAAACAAAATGATCTCAAAAAAGCGGAACAAGCCAGAGACGCTGTCGTAACCAAAACAGAAACCAAAGACAAAGATGGAAATACGGTTATCACCTACTCTTCCTCCCTCGGAGGCTTGTGTACCGCAGGGGCAACGGGTACCTGTAAAGACTTGTACGATGCCCAAGAGGCTGCTAAGAATGATGACCTGAATAGATTAGCTATCGCTGGTGCTCAAATCGCAGTCCAAAATCTTACTCAAAAAGCAATTGATGCGCAAACAGCCTATTACGATTGTTTACGAACTGCTCAACAAAATACTCAATGTGCTTCCCTAAAAGCTGATGCAGATAAGGCTCAAGAAGCGGTCAGAGATCCTATCAAAGAATTAATCAAACCAGGAGCTGCCTGTACTGGTGCCAATGCCGGACGTTGTTCAAATATTGCTGACATGACAATCAAGTCAGTAAATGAAGTTACAGAGCTTTCAGTAAGTCTGAATCAACTGACCGCACCATTACAATTAATTTCTCAGTTTGACACCTTAACCGATAAATGTGGGAGAGGCTTATGTTCCGATAAAGAAAAAGCTCAAATGCAGGAACTTCGATTAAGTGTTGCCAATATTTCCGCAACCTGTAGCTACAACAACACTACGTTTAGTACCCCAGCATGCCAAACCTTGAAAGCCAGTGCTGAAGTAGCAGTAGCCCAATCAGAATTTGTCAGTGTTCAGGATGGCTTAGTAAGTGTCTATAAAAACGCTCCCCAATGCCCACTGATAACGGCAGGCGGAACAACTGACTGTGAAAAGAATCGTGCCAAAGTTATCCAAGAAGGCATAAATAATTATTTAGCAAATGCTTCTGTCTGTAATGGAAAAACCCCAGGAACAATTTCTGAAGCCTGTCAAAACTTGAGTGCCAACGTAGCAGAAGCGATGAATCCAGTCTTTGAAGAACAACAGTCTTTACTATCAGGACTTTATGGGACAGAATTTGTTAAAGGTGGCGGTACCATTATTTCTTGTACAACAACCTGTACAGTCGTTGATGATGCCAGTCCTAATGGCAGAACTTTATCTATCGCCGATGCAAAAGCACAATATGGTATAGCTGACGAAAAAATAAATAGTGGTGAACTTATCGGTATTAACTGGTATGACCAAAAAATTCGAGCTGCCAAAGATGAAAACGGCAATACCGTAAACCAAGTTCAACTTTGTCCAATTGGATATGGGTGTGTATGGGTAGGAACAGATCCAGATTCTATAAATGCTACCTATTCCAACTACATCACCAACGTCCTGGGAGAACTCCGATCTGGGGCTATAGATCCTAATTCAGAGCAAGGACAAGCAATTATTCAAGCCTTAGGTTTGACAATGGATGATGCCCTCAATGGTGATATAAACGATCTGGCAAGTTATCTGCCTCTCGTTCGTAACGGAACACAAGATTTATTAGCAGTTGATAGTCAACTTACTAGTTCACAACAATATGCACTCTATAGTTCAGCAACCTTTGGAACCTTGGACTCAGAAACCAATGCTCTCTTGCAAAACCAATTCATAGAAGCTTCTGTTGATTTTCAATTAGCCAAAGCTGCCGTACAACAAGGTCCAGGTGGACTACTCCTTGCTCCTTCACTCTTCTTTGATGGCATCCAGGGTGGACAAGGTATTGTGAATATCTATCAACCGATTCAAGACAATTTGAAAGAAGGGCATCTGGTGTATGCCGCCATCGGTGCCTTAGAAATTATTCCTGGCGTCAATCAATTCGTTGATGCCAATAAAGGAATCAGTATCTTTAAAGCAACTGACGCAGAAATACTTCGCGATGATGGTGCAACCTTTGGACAAAAAGTAGAAACAGCCGCCCTCGGTACCTCAATGGGTATTTTAGGAACCTTTAATGTTGATCCCAAACAATATCAATCAATTCTCCAGAAGAGTGCTCTAGATCGCATTCAAAGTGGTGAAAGTTTTGGACAAGTTGCAGGACAGGTAGTAAATACCTTTGTAACTGGTGCTGAGATAGGTATGCAGGGAGGATTTAATGCCTACATGGCAGCCTCTGGTGTAAATCTATTGACTAAAGGGATTTCTGCTGGTGCTGCTGGAGCTCTTGGAGAAAATACTGGACTTCTGGGTGCAGCCAGAGGAGTCGAACAAGCAGCAGTTACCTACGGCGCAGAGGTTGCCAAGCTAAAAGTTATAGAATTAGGATTACATCTTGTGAGTCCCTTTGGTACAGATCTTGCTAATAGCGCTCTTGGTCTTGTTGGCGCCAAAGATGCAGGTTGTTCAGATCTCGACGGAAATGGTGAGATTGATGAATCAGAAAGACAATACACCTGTACCGCCAATCGAGCATGGAATGCTGTGGGATCAATAGCTCTTATCAAGGCAGCTGCACCGTTTACAGAAGGTGCCTTTAGTTTTGCTGAGACACCACTTGCTGATGTTGTCAAAGATACTCAGAAAGCTTTTATTACCGAAGGTCAAAAAACGAATTCCATTGGTTACAAAGCATTCGTGGCAGCCCAAGTAATGATGGATCCATTAGGAGCAGTCTCAGCCAAAGCCAAAGGCATCATTGCCGACAGGAATCTTCGAAATGCAACCGACAATATTGCCGCCATTGCCGATGCCACAACCGGTGAGACACTCGCCTCTCTCGACAAAAAAGTAGCTCAGGAATATTTGGACTATAGCAAAGCTAATCCTAATGATGTGAATTTGTCAGGCAACGAAGCCTTACGAACCAAAGTTGAGAATAGTCTGGCTCAAGGAAACCCAGCCAATCCAGTTTCTACTGAAGTAGTCCTCTCAGCGCTCCGTGAATCTGCACCTCAGACTCACGGTAACACTGCCTACTACGCGGTAGAAAATGATCTTTCCTTGGTCCAAGATCAAGCCAAACAACTAGCTGCAGACAATGCTGTCAAATCCAATCCTATCGAAAATCTCGCCTTTAATCCCAAAGATACTGTCTATGTTGGCGTTGATGCTGAAGGAAATGTCAAAGCAACAACCGACAAAGCATCCTTAACCACTGTTCATGGTGAGATTACCCAATACAATAACGGAACAGTCTTTAAAGGGACAGAAAATACTCCACAAGGTTCTACCGTCAGTGATACACAATCACCAGGAGTGGTAACCATTGAAAACAATTCTAAATCACTCATCCCCTTAACTGATTCCAGTGTCATCAATATCGGCGGCAAAGAAATCGCTATCACCAACGATCCGGTCACCGCTCAGGTAACAGTTAGTTACGAAAAACCAGTTGCTTTAGCACCAGATACCAACGTTGGACCGGTCAGTCCCCAACTTCCTCCTCAGGAAGCCAACATTCCTCCACCCACCAATCTTGTAGAAACCCGGGCGGCAATTTCAGATGCGGTAAAGTCATTTGAAACAGTAGCCAAACCTCTTGGAGAAGCCCTCGACACCCCCGCAAATCTTCGAACTCCTGAGCAGCAACAAGTCATAGCTGCTAATCAAGAATTATTGCGTCCTGCTCTGCCAGAAACGATAAAAACAGAGATAGCTGCCGCACCAGAAACAGCGAGATCTCAAGCTGATACGATTCTAAAAAATCTTCAAGAAAAGGCTACCAATCCTACCGAAGCGGATATCTTAGCTAAAATGCGAGATCAACAAGCAGAGCTCCGTGACATGCCTCTCAATGATCCGAATCGACCAACTACCGTTGACCAATATTTACAGTCTGTTTCTGAATTACGAACCAACTTAGTTGAAAACTTAGGGGTCGAAAAAGGCTTAGAACGTCTCAGTGAAGTACAACAAGGCCTCAAAGCTACCGATGTCTTAAATACTGTTGATGCAATCAATGCCAAAATTCAAGCAGAATTAGCCAAAGGTCCTGCAGCTGATCAAGCACGAATCACCCAATTACAACAAGATATCGCCAATGTTTCCAACGCTCAAGAGATTCAACTATCTATCAAAACTGGTGATCCCCTCGTCACTGAACAAATTAATTCAATTCTTCGTGAAGGTGAACACTTATTAACCTATCTTGATGGTGAAAATAGAGTCGCTCGAGCAAATCAAGTAGATACCTTACAAAAATTATTAAGTGGTGACAAAGTAGCCGTAGAACTAACCACCAATGGCGGAAAATCATTTATCGGAAGTGAATATCTTCGTGTTCAAACTGAGGTATTAGGAAAAGATACCGGCGTCTATGTTGCCAAAGCAGGACAAGAAGCTAATGTCAAAGCAACGCTTGATGGTATTACCCCACCAAACGATAAAGTAGTTATTTTCGACAATACCCGATTAAATGAACCTGGTTATTTGGAAGAAGTATTAGCAGCCAAACACGTCGTCACCAATCCAGATAATATTTCCTTTTTGAGAAACGAAGTATTGAATACCGAGAACAATCCAAATCATGAACCAGCCAAACAAGTCTATGACAAAATTACCAAAAACGCTGCAGTCTATATTGACGAACTCCAAATCAATCTCTCCCCAGACCGACAGGCAATTAATCCAGTTGGTAGTGATCGAGCAGCTATTCCAGTAGAGATGCAGACTGCAGCCACAGTCGTTGGAAATACTTTGGAGAAATTAGGAATTATCGAAGAAGGCAATGCTCGAGCGCACAATAGTTGGGACAACGGAGAGAGTGCCCTTACCACCAAAGTAGAAACTACAGATGGCCAAACGGCTGAAACTTCCAAATTTACAGCTAATGCCCAAGAAAAAATATTTGCAGAGTTAGCCAAAGAAAATCTTGCTCAAAACAAAATTCCTGTCGATGTTTTTGAAGTAATTCGCAATAACGCAGTGGAGTTAGAACAGATCTCTCGCTCTGGCAACACCGCTGCGCTAGAGGCAGCAATCAAACGATTAGCAGGTGATGCCGCCAATGGAGTTCCAGATTTAGCAGGAAAAGCCAATATCGTCCTCGACCAAATGGCTATGATGAATTCTTATGCAACAGCCTTGAAGATGGAAATTGGTTCAGACGTCTTCCGTATGGTTGATCCAAAACTTCTAGAACAACAAGGCGGCCGATACGAAAAAGAAGTTGCAGTTCCAGGATCAGGTGGAGTTTCGAGTGAAGGCCAAAGTTATGATGCCAGATTACAAGCAGCCTTAGAATTTAGAACAGCCAAAGCCTCTGGACAGGAAGTAGTTTTTGATGGCCTTACCGCTAGTCCCGAATTAGCCTTTCGCTCAAGTATCGCTGATTATATTGGCGATGTTAAAGGTGATGTTGCCGCCGTTACCGGAAATTTTGCTGATGGAAAAGGTGTCGTAGAAACAGCCATCGGAGCTACTGTCTATCGATCAAATGAAGCCACTGTAAAAATTCTTGGTGATGTAGAAAATACCGATGGCGCTCGTATCAATAAAGATCAGTCCTACCAGGTTGGCAATAATACTGATGGATTACAAATCCTTGGAGATATGTTTGATCAAGGAATTCTGGATACCAGTAAAGGTCAGCAATCTAACGGCAATGCTAAGATTATCATCGGTACCGACAAGGGCGAATTAACAGTTGATGTTGCCAAGAGTTTAGTAGAAGCCAGAGCTGATGGAACTCGAGCTATCGATCCAGCCGAAAAGACCTTCATTCTCAGTGAAGGTGGCAATAAATTATACGAGACCAAATTCAATGCTGACGGCGAAGTTATTAGTAAAAAAGAAGTAACTGCTGCTTCGGTGGAAGCTCGCTACAAAGCTGGTGAAGGAAACTTAATCTTAATTATTGATCGCGGAAACGCTACTGGACTGTCAATTCAAACACCTCAGAGTACTCCTGGTGTTCTGTTTACTGATTTTGGAGCTCCAGAAGGATTAGTTGTTCAGGCTGGTAGTCGCTTAGACCGAGGGAATAGTATTGCTGATCAATATGCAATTATTTTGAAGGAAAAATCCCCTGCCCTCTCCGGTGAAACAGTAGCCGAGAGATTAACCAATGCCAATGGTCAATTAGATTTTGCAGCCTTTAAAGAAAATATTGCCGATGTCCAAGTAGTCGTAGAACAACGCCAAACCACTGGCGCTCTTAACCAAGGTGTTGATTCTGCAAGTACTCGAGTGATGAGTGATTTAATCCGCCAATCATCTGGTACCAATCCTGAAGTTGCTAAATGGGCTTCAGAAACCCTCCTCAAAGATTTCTTTACCAAAGATTCTGGTCGGGACGTAACAATGGACGTAGGAGCCAAAGAAACACTCGAAGTTCGCAAAGCGAAATTAACTGCAGAGAAAGCCAAATGGGAAAAAGCTATGGCTGATCTTGAATCACAACCAGCTCTCCTCGAAACGATCAAGACAGATTACCCAGAAGTTTACAAGAGAATGGTAGCCAACAAAAATATTGATCCAAATAGTTTGACCTACGCAGAAAACGTCAATCCCAATGGCAGTAAAGAATCTGTGTACCGAGCAAGTGACCTGGAACAATACATCCAAACTCACAATACATATGTCGAAAAAACCAGTGAAAGTCAGTACTTGGCAGACAATGGTGGTAAACCACAAACCACAGCGATCGCAGTAGCAGCTCCGGTTGCCGAAGCCACCAGTGGTCTGACTACCTTGATTCCTGAATCAGTCAGAAAAGCTGTAGAAGTTCAAGTAAATTCTGCACAAGATGCAACCAATAATGCGCTGAAACTAATCGGTGTTTCTAACCCTGCAGTTCGCAATGCAATTACTACATCCTCCCCTATTGCTACCTTGATTACTGCTGCCCAAAACAGAAATCTGATCACCCTTGATCTGGGAAATGTCTTAACACCTCAACAACCTGTGGAGGTCAAACAACCAGTCGCTAAGCCAGTCGTAACGGCTACATCATTATCTATTCCAAAAACAGGTGGCCTGTTTGGAATTGGGGCAAAACCAGTGGTTACGCAAGGTCAATTAACGACAGCCATTCCTCAATTCTCTACAACGGTTGCTGATCAGGTGGCTACGGTTATTAATGCATCATCAGTTACCTCTCAGGCCGTCGCTTATGCAAAAGCCAATGCCGTTATCAACGATACCAATAAATTAAATCTCTTACTCCAAAGCAACGGAATGAATCCTCAGAGTATACAAAGTATTCAACAAGCACTGGCTACTCCAATTGTCAGCGATATCAGTCTCAATTTGCCAACAGGCACAAAAGTAAGTCTTCCTCAACAATATCCAAATAGTCCTAAAGGCATCATTTCCGATCTCAAGACTGTTTCTTCTGTACAGGGTCAGACTGTTACCATAACCTATTCCACTTTCCAAAACGGAACAGTTGTTGATTCTCCCAAAATAACCGGTACGGTATCTACAGCTGGAGACTTTACTCCAACCTACTTCTCAAACTCAACCATTCCTACGGAACTGGGATATCAACCAGTACAAATTTCCAATGACTATACAGTGACTGCCGATGATCAGCCGGTGGTCGTATATACCATTAACGGAAAGAATCAAAGTTTTGTTCAAACTTCAAACGGTTTAACCGAAGTTCCTCAGAATGCAACCGTAACGCTAACTGATTCTTCTGGCAGTACAGTTATCGTTACCGACCACTCTATCCTTACCAGTCCAGTGACCACGGATGTAGTCAATAAATTAGTCGCCGATGGCAAAGCTGTGGTTCAACAACAGCCACAACCAGAATCTAAACCAGTAGTTCAACAACCACAACCAGAATCTAAACCAGGTACAACCGACAACAAACCTGAAGTTCAACCACAAACTCAATCCGAAACACATCAGGTTGCACAAATCGTTGGTCATCCTACTGCCTTTGCACCAGATGGAATGGACTATGGATTATCTGGAAGTGATTTTGTTATAGCTGCTGATGGAGTTTCTCAGCCTGATAAAAGTGGCTTTTTATTGGGAACTCAAGATGGTGCTAAAACAAGTGCTGATTTATTGAAATCAGCATTTGAAAAAGCTAAATCAATGTCTTTAGAAGAAGCCCAATCATATATTCAACAATATGTTGACACTACCATAAACCAGGCAGTTAAAGAGCAAAATGGTTTACGAACAGGCCCTCAGGGCCAAAAAAGTGTAGCTTATACTACCCTAGCTGGAGTATTCATTCATCCAAGTGGTAAAGCAATTATCGTAAAAGTAGGAGATGCAGATGTCTACAGAGTTCGAGAAGGAAATGCAGAAGCTGTAGCCTTAATTGACACTAATTTAGCTGGGCATTTAACCAATATATACAATCTTCACGATGGTAAACCAGAACTCATAAATCGCAAATTACAGGCGCAATCAAGTTCAACACCAAATACATTAGGGAATGATGATTTCTATGGAAGTTATGTAACCACAGTAGATGTTCAACCAGGTGATACCTTCCTCTCGATGTCTGATGGTGTAGAAAAATATTTCAAAGCGAATACTGCAGGACAAATAGAGAATATCAACGAACAATCTTCCGGTAAAAACATAGCTCAAGGAGTTATCCAAGCAGTTGATCAAAAACATGCCACCACAGGACGAGAAAATTATCTTGATGATGTTGTAGTAGCTGGTGTCACAGTACCTGAGAATATAGTATCGAAAACTGTTTCTAATGTAATAGACGCACCACAAGTAATAGCGGAAAGTTTAGTTGATCAAGTTGAAAATCTCAGTAATGCGGGTATTTCACCAGAAACAGTTGAAACAGTAAAAGCAGCGATAGCAGAGATCATTCCAGAAGTAGCTCCACCAGAAGAAGAGACAGAACAAGTTCCAAGTGTCAGTAAAACTGAATACGTACCAGATGTCACCTACTTTAGAACCTTTCTTGAAAACAACGAAAGCGACATTGGATATTTTGAAGAAAATCCTACCAACAGGATTCAAGATTTAGTAGAAGTGATCGCTGATTATGTCGAGAAAAACCCACCACTTAAAGACCTAACTCCAGCCCAGTTTGCTAGTACCGTCTTGGCAATGGTTGATGGGGTTACTACCCAAGTAAAACTTGATGCTCTCCCCTATCAATACATAACTCTTACATCAGGAACTACAAACACCACAGCTTTAGAATTACAGATTTCTGATACCCAGAGTATTGTTGTCGATCCAACCAGTACAACCAAAGTAGTCACTACCAAGCCGGTAGTTGTCAATCAACCTCTCACTAATACCAACAATCAACCAGTCAATAAAGCAGTGGTTACTACCGCTCAACAAGAGTATGTCGATCCCAAAGTCGAACCTGCCAAGACGGCTGACCAAACAAAACAAATTTTGACAGATGAACAAATTCAAAAACAATTGAAGCAACAAATACAACGATCTTTAAGAGAACAATTACAAAATGTCGCTAAACCAGCACCGAGAAAAGGAACAGCAGTCAATCTACTCAGCAAGATTTGGAATGCGCTAAAGTTCCCATTTTCAATTCCTAGTAGATTGGGTAGCGCAATGGTAAATAGTATTACTTGGACAAAAAATGTAATTTTACCACCACGATTAACTACCAAAGATGAAGAAACCCTCATCAGTGTTGTAAAACAAGCCTTAGTTGCAAATGGAAATAACCAAGAAGATGTAACTTCGACAATCAGAGATTTGATGATACAAAGTATTACCTTTGGCTATCGTTTCAATCCAGGAGTCCGCAGAGTTATCGCTTCTTTTGCCCAGAACTTAGTAACCGAAGCGGTAGCTGCCGAGAAAATTGCGGAAGTAAAAGCTAAAGAAGAAGCCAAACCAGATACCGTCTACACCAGAAACGTCGATACCATCAATGTCTTACCGTTAATTAAAGTTCATCCGGATGCTGGGTATAAATCAGCAATTACCCAAGGAAATCTCACCGTACTATTCAATAAAGATGGAGAGATCATTGGCTACATGAAAGGGAAAGTGAGTTATGGCTTTGATGGTACTCGCCTCCGAGCCAAGGTAGTAGCCTCTGTTGTGTATAGCGAAGATACGAAGAAAAATACCAATACTTTTGTTGGACTCTCTGGAGTTGAAGGTAAACCTGTTCCACAAGCTGTCGTTGATGCTGTAAATGCTTTGAAACTTTCTGACAAACTTATCAAGCCATCAGAAAAAGTAATAGAACAACCAAAAGCTGAGCAGCAAGAACCACAGCCAACAGGTGTCTTAAATAATTTGTCATTTGTACAATCCAATCTATCTTCAGAAAACAATGCAATTATTGATCGTGCCAAAGGTGATCAAAAAGTTACTGTTGAAGAATTTAACAACATCGTTACCGAATTAGATCAAAAAGATGTATTTAGAAACGACAATTTAGAAAATGTTAAAAGCATCGTTCTCGATATTCTCAAACAAAATAATTTAGTAATACCAACTCAAAATTATGGCACGTCTACTGGTGGTGGAAACATAGGTCTTACCATTGGCACTTCCCTATCCCAATTTGCTCAAAGAGAAAATCAAAATACAATACAAATTGCTATCCAATCAATATGGCATGAAATTCAACGATTACCTACAAATGCGTTCATTAATGACAGTCAATATCATGTATTAGCCCAACAACCAATTCAACTTACAACTGATACGGGTACCTTGAGAGGAACTTTGATTGTGAATTATGTAAGTGAAGATGATTATACACAGGTGTGGGTAAGTGTTTTAGGTACTCAAGATAGTGGCGTACTAGCTTCTTCACCGAACTCAAATATCTATACAACTAACAGAATTGCTTTTGTACGTATTGAATATTTGCCAGGTAGTAATTTCGCATCCAATTATGTCGAAACACATAATAACTACAATGGGATTAACTTCCGAGGAAATGGCTTAGGGACTGCTCTTCTCGATCTTTCTGAGCCAGTAACGTTTACTATTATTAACAATGTCTACAGCCAAGATAAAGCAGTTCAAGCAACTCTTCATACAGCTGATTCTTCAGAGGATGGATTCACTACCCGATATTTACTGAATTCTCAGAAGAACGTATACAAATATTTTGAAAGAAGTTTGCCAGTTAATAATGCATTTGCCTCCACTTCAAAAATTGCTGTCCCAGGATTAACTCTTTCTCTTCAATCTGGAGCTACCGCATTTCCATTAGCCATGCCATATCTTGCAGCTATAAACATAGTAGAAGCAAGTATTCGCGGTCTTGATGCAGTAGTTAACACCAACTTTACTGCTCGATTGGTTCAAGCTACATCGGATCTCAATCCGTATTCTCTCCCTCGAGCAATTATTGCTTGGAACAAAACCTCAGGAACAGTAACCCAAAAACTTTCAGCAGGTTTGAAAGCCATGATTCCCGTTCAAAATTTCCAACCATTTAGACAAGGAGATCAATTAACTCTTCAACAACAAGCAGTGCAGCAAACTGCAGATGCCATCACATCATTAGTTGCCGATACTCAGGGAACAATCGATCTCAATAAGGTAACCTCAGCGGTAACTGTTTCTACAAATTCACAAACAACCGATCGAGCAGTCAGAGAGGTTGCACCCAATGCCACAATCACCAGTGAATCAACCTTAGAAGAACTTGCCAGGACCATACCACAACGAGTTGGTTTAATCGTTCTTGATCACCCAGCCCAGCAGGAAAATCCGGTAACCCTCACCCATATCGTTGCCCAAGAAGGAACAGTAGTTGAATTAAGTCAGGAAGAAAATGTTTTATCTACCAAAGGGATGACCGACGAAGGATTTTCATTACTCGCTCAACAAGAAACTGTTGAGGGAGTAAATCGTCTCTGGGTATTAAATAGTCAACCTAGATTCCAACCAGAAGCCAAGCCAGCAATTCCTACTAAATATAATCCTAATGGCTGTTCCGATTGTAGTGTCTTAGTCCAAAAGTTTACCAATCTGCTGAATTTAGCCAAGGCAAATATTCATGATGTCGATAAAAGTCTTGAGTATTTACAACAGGCTAAAGAACTATTTAATCACTACCTCGAAAACAACATAGTTCGTACTGCTACCACTGCAGAATTGATGCATTTACAAGCAATTCACTCTCAATTATTAGCTGACAAATTAGATACCGTATCAGCAATTACTGAAGCACAACGAGAAATTATCAGACAAATCAAAATACTGAAACAACAAGATGTTAATCATCCCGATCTTGAATCACTCCGTGCATACCGAGATCACTTGGGATTCTTATCTGAAGCTATCAAACAGGATTACCGACCTGCAAGAAATCTTATAGAACAAAGTATTGCTTCTAAAATTACTCTCCAAAACATGGATCAAGAACAAATCTTTGATACCTTTAACTTGGCTGTCGGTGATATAACCGGTGAACTCTATCAGTCATATGAACGAGAACGTGGAAAGTTCTCTACTGACTTCACATCGATGGTCGAAGAGCTAAAGCCATTAACAGCAGAACAATTAGAAAACGACCTCCATCAAAAAATTAGTTTCTTTGAGTCATTACGTCTTCAAGCTTATCAACGAGTTACCGAACGATTAACAGCCCAATTTGGATCAGAATACTCTGAACTTATTTACCAGTATTACACCCAACAATTAGAAGAGTTTTTCCTCGTACCACAGCAAGTCTATGACATTGACACCTATATCAAAGGCTGGCTAAACGGACTCACTCCAGGTAAACAAGTCTTCAATGGATATACCTTAGAAAAGAAATTAGGCAATGGAAGTTATGGTGTTGTATGGCAAGCCAAAAATCCTAATGGCGTATCAGTAGCTCTCAAGATTGGAAAAAGTCGAAAGGGTAACTACAGTTTAGAAGAAGAATCAAAGAAACTTGATGCAGTCAAAGATTCCTCGGCGTTTGTGCAGTTGAACGGAATTTATAAGGGTGCCTATATCACTGCTATTGATGAAACACTTGCGGGAGACAGCCTCACCACCTTAGTTAATGGCATTAAGTCACAACCAAACATGGCCCAAAGAGAAGTATCAGCAGCCGTGATGGTTCAACAGATTCTTAAACTGGTGCAGGCTATGCACAACCATACTCCTCAAATATTACTCCGTGATTTAAAACCAGAGAATATCGCCTTTAGTAACGATCGTAAGAATTTTATTTTCATCGATGCAGGAGGAATTTACGTTCCTGGAATACCTGATGTTGATGAAGGCCAACCATACACAACAAATTATGCAACCATGGAACAAGTTATCGGATATCATCCAGATGTTACCTCAGATCTCAACGCAGTAGGAAAAATTCTCCTCGAAGCACTGGGTAGTGACATAAATATTCCATTTACGAACACTTACGAAATTATTAGATTAAAATCTATACCTGTCGACATTTCATCACTCTCTGTTTCTGATGAATTGAAAAAATTTATTTATCGTATCACCAGTCCAGATTCTCGAGTTCGATACCCAACTGTAGATGAAGCAATCAGTGATTTACAAAAAGTTATTACACAGTTGAGCACAAGAAATGCTACTTACGGGAAAGTAACCAGGGAGAATGTTGTTGAGTCGCTTAATCTTAATTTGACGAATCAAGATTTGATGAATGCCTATACTACTCTTTCACCACTAGGAATCATCTTATCTTTTGGGACATCTAGCGTACCAACCCAAGTAAAATCAAATATTGACTGGACTTTTTTGAACTATCGATTCCAGATTCAACCAAATACTCAATACTACTTCACCATTGATGACAATGGAGCACTCTATGTAACCGAAAGTTCCAATGTTATGAGAGTTGGCTTGTTAGGATTTATTACTAATGAAAAGGTTCCAGCTCTTCATCCATATGAGAACAACAAAAGTATTGCTTCAGGTCTATTAAGAATGTCATCTGATGGTAGTTTTAACGTTGAGCAATTGTATGCGGATCAAAATTTACCTGTCTATAAAGAACTAGTAGAGTACTTTATTGGGTTGCAAATATATCCTGATCCACCTGCATCCAATAATCTCATAATTACCTTTGATAATCCCCTCACCTGTTCTGTCTGTAAAGTTGTTACTGACAGATTTACCCGTCAGATGAATGACGTTACCAATGGTCTGACTACTCCATTCCAAGACCTGCAGAAGATTGACGCTATCCAGCTCGATGTCAATTCTCATACCTATGAAGATCCTCTGGTTCAAGATCAAATGAATCTCGATGTACAAGCCGAACGAGCCAGAATATCCCAAACTGAAGCAGAAAAACAGGATGCGTTAAATAAAACACAAAGAGTACAAACTGAGATCAACGAAAAAATTGTTGAACAACAGCTGAAAAATAATACAACCATCGTTAATCAACTCAAATCTCAACAAGCAGCCAATGTAGCAGCTGCGAAAACTATTGCAAAAATTTCCCCAGCCAAGACATCACTGTTCCAATCAATCAAAAACTCCCTCACCGTTATTCGACGAAACCTTAGTCTGAGATACAACCGATTCATGGGTGACCTCTCCCCAGTTGCTGTCTATCTTCCAGGAACCGAAGCTATCGACACAGCCGTCAGCGGTACCCCAGAACAAAAGAAAAAAGCTCAAGAAATCTATGAAACTATCGCCAAAGAACGCAAGATTACTTCCCTATCAACCTTCTTTGATATGGATAGACATGAAAACTTTACCCCAGCCCAAGATTTCATAGAGTACAAACTCAAACGAGCCAAAAATGATAACTATACTGCTCGACTCGATCAATTGGTTGGAAATGGCGCTGACCAAGCTGCTGTTCGATCCTTGGTAGAAAATGCTTTGGTATACCATGTTGAACAAGCCATTGCCTTAATTCCAGAAGATATTCTTTATAAGAAAAATAGTGTCGATAATGCCAACAACATTATCTCGTTGATTACTCCAATAGAGGCACTCGCCGAACCAATCACCGCCAAGACCAGTTATACAGCCCTTCAGAAAGGATTAGAAAATCTGAGACCAGAAAGTAAGATCGTTCTATCCGAAGAAGATAAATTAGATGTTCTCTTAGCATACGAAAAGGCAGAACAAGCTCTTGGAGAAAAATATGCTCAGGAATTACAACTTCCAGAACCAAACAATGCCGATAAACTCGCTCTCTTATTACGAACCCTCTTGAATCAAAAACAATTCGTTCAAAATGTAAGAATTATTCCAGACACCCCAGATCCGATTGTCTTTGCCAAACGTATGACACTCCTTCGTTCGTTTTATGGTGAAAAAACAATCGCCAAACTTATCCGAACTGTACAGCAATTTAGATTAGGACCAGGGGTAATTATTGGTAATAAAGATGCTGATGTTACCACCTCACTCAATAACGATGCCTTGCGAATTTTGGTTCGTCAGATAATCTTGCCAGATGGTCAACAAGTTACCGCAATTACTAACCTGTCCCCAGGTTCTATCCTCAATCAGGGTGAGAAAAATACTATCAAAGTGCTCGACAGTACTGGGGTAAATTTCGTTACTGGGTTATTACAACCAGGACAAACCAGTTATGTTCATGAGCGGGTCTTAATAACTGATTTTGCCGGTAACAGTATTGTCTTTGTCGATGAATCTGGAAACAGAATTCTCGACGGTCAATCAGTTCAAAAGAACATTCTCAAAAATACCGATATCAGAAGCCGACTCTATACTGATTCCACTGATAGTCTGAAAAAACTTGGTGCTGTAGAACTCGTACCAACAGCCAAAAACAGATTCCAAACCTTTATCGCTACCTTGAAAGGTATCTTAGGTCTAGATGAAGTTACCCAACGAACGGCTAGTATTGCAGAAATTATTGAACAAGCCCGGAGAAAACGAGCAACCCTGCCACGAACGATCCTCAACACATTTACCCGAGTTATTTCTGAAGTTGCTAATCGCACCACCAATCCGTTGATCCTAGCTTCATCAGCTCGCCTGAATGCTTGGAGAATGAATCCGGAATTAGGAATGTTAGGCTTTAGGGATACTGCTCTCAACCTGACCTGGGCTGATGAACTCGGTCTCCCAGTGGTAAGAGCTATGTTAAATAACCAAGAACAAGGAACAGTTCACTACCCAGCTAATAATACCCTGCAAATAGACCAATCATCCTTCAGAATTAGTTCCTATTTTGATGCCCTCCCTCCTCTAGAAGCTGCTCAATTAGCAACCCTGATGGATCGTTTACGAGAATTCAAAAAAGAAGGCAAGATGATTGAAGCTATTCGATTGCTCAAAACTAGTGATCAACGAAATGTATTTTTCAATATTGCTGGCTATGAAGAAGCTCTCGATGATCTTGGGAAACAAGTAACCACTATTTCGTTAGATGAGCTTCCTGATGATACCAATCCCAAAAATCAAGAAACGCAAGTTCTTAACAACAGCGCTCAAGATGAAACGAGTCAAAAGAAGCGTCTTGCAATCCAGTCCGTCTTCCAAACTCTTCGTCAGATCGATCCAAAGATTGATCAATTACTTTCTGAGCAAGAACGTCGGTTCCAAGATCCAACAATAAACAAAAATGCTAAGCCTATTCGAAATACCACTACCGTATGGAGAAATCTCCAGACCCTACGAGAGATCCGAGCGATATACCGATCAGTGACCCAAAGTATCCAAAAAGAAGCTGGTAATAGCTTACTCCCCCATGTTCCTTCAGCCAAACGACCACATTTTGGAATAATTAATCCTCAAACCGGAGAGATGACCATATTTGAATATAATTCTGAATTTGATCGCTTAGAAAATGAAATTGCCCAATTCAACGCTATATCAAACGCACTGAGTACCGAACCAAATGATCTCAAGTCACCGGATTTGACAGTGCAAGCAACGATTAGCAAAGAACAATTAGAAATTCTCAAAGCCTTGGGAAACAGTGGCAAGATTCATGCAGGTCAAACCATACGTAATGAGGATCTCAATTCATACATTCCTGCTTCATTGATCGACAGACTTCTGGGTCGAGCTCGAAAAAATATGTTCACTACCGAACAATTACAAGCAATTAATGCCATAAACTTTTTCATAACTCCAAATCTTTCTGCCAAAGAAGCAATCAATGCTCCAAGTGTCGAGATGTCGACCTTTGGAGTGATTGGCAAGATAAATGTAGCAATTAATTATGGTTACGATGAGAATGGCTTGATCAGTGGTTTCCAAGTTGCCGAAGCTTTCGCTCATCCCTACGTATCCGGCAATGGAGTCCTCCAAGCAATTCACAATCCATTGGTAGATTCCCTATCTACTAATCCCCAACTGTATCTTAATTACGCTGATATACCGTACAACAATAAGCTTCCAAGTGATACCGAATTTACTGTACAAATTGGCGATAAAGTTACTCAGGAAACGTTGGGAGTTACCTTCCCCGCAGATCGTCCAACTGTATTTGGATATGTAGAAGACGATACGAAAAACATTATTCGCGACAGAGTTATCTTGTATGGCCTCAAGAATAAATATCCCAAAAACCAAGCAGTCTTAAATAAAATTGAAACTGTTGAAGACTTGGCAGTGCTTCGAAAAGCCTTACTCACTGCCAAAGAATTAACCAGAGAAGAAGAACAACACGTAAATACGTTACTGTCCCCGGCCAATACTGCTGATGGTATTACTCAACGAGAAATTCTCCGCGAAGTATTCTTTATCTCTTCACGTCTTACTGATACGACCTTCTTATCTCGCGCCTTAACACGATTACAAGGAAGACCAAGTGGTGGTTTCTTAGAAGCTATTTTTGGAAATAGTGAAAACCTTACCTTATCAACCATGATCTTAGGAACGACCAAACCAGGTCCCAAGGTACTTGATGCGTTGTGGGAAAGCGCCTTAGATCGAGCAGAAGTCTATAAGGGAGATAATTTCTTTACCAGAGTTCAAGCAGCTACCCAAAGTTCTCTCCGTGGATTAATTCAACGATTAACCATCGTGGCTACCCCTATCGAACGATCTTTCATGTATCCACGATTTGTCATTTCGGTTCTGATAAATTCTACCCGCGGGGTAAAAACTGCTTTCTCTACAGCTCATGCAGATGACTACAAACCAGGCTGGGCAGTTATCGCTGGGGTGGTCAAAGATGAAATTGCCAAATCAGCGACTATTACTTTTAGTCGCGGAACCTCTACCGATCCATTGCTTATCAAGATCTTTAAGTTAATTCCTGGTTGGACAAGTGCCTGGGATCGAGCACTTGTATTATCCGGTCCTCAGGCACCAGAAATGATTGCCCGACAACTGATCAATGAAGATGCCCTGATACAACAATCATTAGTTGCCGTCGGACTTCTCTCACCAGACAGAGCTCTCAAACCTCTTGATGAAGATTATATGGCGAAACCACAAGGCAAAGTTCAGGGTGAGTTAGCTCCGTTTGATACATCTAATGCATCGATAGGTTCTCTTCTCGAACAAATGAATCTGATTCTTGAAGACCAACAGTCGATTGCCGAGATGATGAGAACAGGTAGCTTTTTATCTAACAAAACTATTCCAGGTTTGAAAGCGATCATATCTAAGAAACAAAAAGCGGTAAAAACAAAGAATGGGACAATTATTCCCAATGCATCTTCTAGCGTCACCGTAGAAGTAACCCTCAGACAACTTATTATTGCAGGAATAAAAGATTCAAATCGGAGACTCGATGCTCTTGATCGCTTGGCACAATTAACAGGACTAGAAAACACTGCTATTCAGCTCTCCTTTTATATGAGTAATGGGGTTATTGATCAGGTAAACACCGCTATTCAGAAAGAAAAAAGTCAAACTGAAGAAGCATTAACTATCGATGAACAAAATCTCTTAACAGCAATTCTCAATGACGAAGATAATAATCTGGTTCTAAAACCTGAGGAAATAGCCTTACAACAGGTGTTCCTCAACCAAAAACCATTCCAGACTATTTCTTTTATCAAGAATTATATAAAACTTAATCCACGCGTATCATCAATCAAAGGTAATCAATATATCCAGCTTGCTCTAAAAAGTACCATCCCTTACTCTATCCAAGATTTTCTCCTATCTGGTCAAGATCTGCAGGATGTTGATGATCAATTGCTCGATCGCTTGTCTGAACAACTTACCGAATCTCCAGAATTCTGGGCGAATCTTCAAAATAGATGGGCTAACGCAAAAAATATTGGGGTATTTAATCATGGTTGGACAGGTGGAGGATTTGTGTCCAATTATATTCAGACTATTCAGGAATCAACCCTTCCCTTTATTGCAAGAATAGCCCGCTATATTCCCGGTATATCTCAATTTATTCCTGATGAAGAATCCCTAACAAGAAATGTCGATGCAGCCGGATTATATTTTTCATCTCAGAGAGGCTTGAGTGAAGACGAAAGAGTAAATTCAGTATTCATCTACTCTGATGCCATGGGATTTGGAAAAAGTCGCTTACGAAGTGATGTTCGCTATGTAACTCCAGCGATGTATGAACGAGCTGATCGAATCATCTTACAGTTTTTTGATGTCTTTAACAAAAATGTTATTGGCTTAGTAGTCGGTCATTCAATGGGTGGAGCCAAAGCTTTATTCCAATCTTTATCTTTGGCTGATAATCCAAGCATTCATGCCAAACTCCGCTACATTGCTCTCAATCCTGCCTTCGAATACACCGCACAATTTTGGGCAAGTTTCCGTAGTGCATATTCGAATAATCCAAATCCGTTATTCCGAATTGTCCTTACACCGTTAAGTAAGGTAGCTGCCCTGTTAGTCAACAATGCTGTCTATCTCCATCAAGCTTTTGGGAAGATACCGTTCTATCCATTCTTAGAACGACAAATTGCTACCTTTGTGGTCAAACAAATATTCCTCCCTGGTGCACCTGAATCTTTGGTTACTACCCACGTCAATGAGTTTATTGTTCATATCTCAGAAGCTGCCAAAGGAGCCAAAGGATCAGCGATGAAGATCAATCATATCTTCCCAGAAGAATGGCTAAAGATTATGACTCACAATCCATTTGTGATGATGATCTTCTCGAAAGATGATCGGATGGTGGATACCAAAAAATCTATCGAATCCATACCAGTTGATACCTATTTCCTAGATCATAATGCTCCTCCACCAGATGCCTATGTCTTTAACTCGTTGGATTCAGAAAATCATTACAGCACCTTGGATCTCCTTCATCAGAATGAAGTTATCCAAGCCCAACAATTTGTTGCCCAGATTCCAGAAGACATGGGTTATCCTTATGCCTTCTTCAAGTATTATTGGTTCCAAATTGCTCGTAACCTACCAGCAGCAGAACATATTAGTGTCTTGCAAAACATTTGGAAGATCTATGCTTCAGAAAAGTTAGCTAATAGAGCTGATGATCAAATTCTTCAATCAGTACAGACTTATCTTAATTCAAAAGGTATTCCGGCAGACGTACAACAAGAATATCTAGCTCCTCTCCTCCAACGGATTGAACAAATAACCACTATTCTTACTACCCTAGATGTTGAAAATAAGTATAAGACTGATCTAAGCATGATTTCTGAATATTTAAATAGACGTGCAGAAAAGTCGACAGTTCTCCAACAACAAAAAGGTTTATTTATTTTTAATTTGTTATTGAATTTCGAAGCAGCTTTCTCCCCTATCCGTACCTATCATTTAGATACGGTTACTCAAGATGCAGTCCCACTCCCAGAGGAGAAACAAGTCCAACAAGAAATCCAGGAACCAGCAGCTACTCCGGGGATAGAACAACTTCCTCAGGCATTACCAAGTGGAGAGGCAGGGCCTACCAATAAAAAGTTAGATTATTATGAAAGTCCTGTTCTATCGCCCTTAGTGGAACCATCTACAAACTTCCACTATGTATTACCTGTAACTGAAAATCGCGACACAATCCAAAAAGATGCGTTCAGGAATAATCACACCGATTGGGAAAAGTTAGAGGATCAAGATATAGATACGGTAAAAATAAAACGCATTGATACTGATTTTGTAGGAAACTGTGAAGATTATGCGTGTGCACTACAACCACAAGTTCCTCAAGGGGTCCTAACAAATCAAGAATTTCTAGATAATTCAATTGTAGATACTGAATCAGCGTTAACAAATGAAAATTATATTATTATTTACTGGGGAAATGCCTATGAACTTCTGAGTTCTCCAGGAATGGCAAAACAATTGAATATTAATCCTGAAACAATAAATAAAAAGGCTATAATGCCTCTGCATGTAGGTATTTACAACTCAAAAACAAAGACTGTGGTTTCAAAGTTCTCTTTAGGAAGTCAAGTATTCCAACACACTGTTGAAAGCGTTCCGTCTGATTATGGTACCTACTATTCTTTGCACACAATTCCAGGCCAAGAAGCTCCACAGCAAGCAACATCAGTAGAGGTAGCAAATCAATCTTCAACCATGTCTAGATTTATTGATTGGTTGTATCCTACCTCTCAACCAACATCCGTTATTGAATACGTTACGAAACTGCGATTGTTCCAACGAACCAGTGCAATTCCTCAACAATCAGAACAGGACAAAAAGATTAATACAAGTGTTCTGAATATGATTACCACCAATGCCCGCAGAATGTACGCCCTGGCGTTAGATCAAAATGGATTTTCCACTCCAGTATCGTTTACACCACCAGTGCTTCCATTTGATCCTCAGGAAAACGCAGAATTTTTCCAGCGTTCTGAACATGGAGCATATTTGGTATATAACGAAAATAATTCCCTGGTGTCTCCAGAAGATGCAGGCCTGACAAAGCAGCAGTCTCAATTAATCGATACTTCAACAAGTATTGTTGGCAAACTAATAGAAGCAGAAGGCTATGCGTCCGCATACGATGATCGTGATGGCGACATAGAATCTATAGCCACGATACTTTGGGAACAGATCCAGCAACTTCCACAACCAATGAGATCTACGTTGCTGACGATGCTCCCCAACAAAAGTTCATTGATAACAATTCTGGAGGGAAAGTATGGGTATAAACTGGCTCGTAAAAAGCCATCACAGATAACCGAAGCTATCCCAAATGAACTAAAAAACCTTAATGTACAATGGGCTATCAATACGGTTTTAGATAATTTTCTTCTATACAATTATCTTACTCAAAACAAGGGTTTTTCATTTACTGCTAGCGATAAAGACTTTCAACAAATACTCTCATCTTTAGGGTTTAACGCAGTTATATCTTCCTATACCAATGCCAAAGTCGCAGTCGAAAAAGAGAATCAGGCAATCCAACAAAAAGAAATTGACTATCAAAATAAATTAGCTACCTGGTCAGAGAAAGCGTTAGTAGCCGAAAAATCTCCGGTAAATCCTCCTTCTACAAAGCTTAAATATTCTGTTCAAATACCTGCCAGAAATGAAATGCCTTCAGATACAGACATTGCTCTAGCTCAGGCAGATCCTCGTCAGACACAGTTTATCCGAGGTAATCTGGCTGAACTATTAGCGTCGTTAGCAAGTGCAGCTCAAGAAGGAATTAAACAAAACAAAGTAACCGCGGATGAAATCGAAATTCTGGTGAATGTAAATAATGCAGAAGTGGAACGACAGGCAAATGGTCAAGGCACGCCGCAAAATGTGCGTTCCCTACTCTTCTTAAATAGTCTCAAACGCGCAGGAGATATATATAAAGAGAAAAAAGGGATCACCAATGCTGAAATAGACGCTATGCTCAGCACGTTTGACTGGATACCTACAGATGGATCTACATATTCTGCTACTGTCATAGGTTTCTATCGTAGAATGATTAGTAGTCTGGCAGCACTTCAAGCAGAGGGATTACAAATACAGATAATAAATGGCACCGACGGAAAATATATCACCAATACCAATAGTTATCCTGATACCAAACTTATCCAACGACCAAATGCAGCTACTGCTATAAGACTGTTAACTTCTATCAGTCTCAACCGATTTGCTGAAGCTCGAAATGCAAATAATTTATTAAGTAAAAATAATCAGCAAATCATGCTTTTTGGGGCCGATCAAACTGTTGATAAGCAATTATTTGTCAGTGTTGCATCTGCAACCAAAGATCAACCAAGTGTTATCCGGAGCATTCCTCGATTTGTTACCGATGCAAAAACTAAATCATTTACAAATGCTCGCTGGTATGCCCAGGCAAGTGCAAGCTTTGTAGATTTTATTGGTGCTACCAAAGGAATATTTGAGCAGCAAAAATTAGCAAAGGATAATAGGTCATATCAACCAGTTCTCCAGGTTCCTTGGGCTGGAAGTTATCAGTTTAACGTGTCAGCCTATGAACAAACTCCAGGTTGGATTTTGCAAACCGGCGAAGATGCAGCCTTGATGGATAGTTTCCGAAAAGCAAACGTGCCTTTCCAATATATTCCGACATCAATTTCTACGGTTAAAGATCGCATTGATAGTGGAACGCCTGGTGGGTTAAATGCGTCAGGAGATTATCGAAACACCCAGACATATTATCTTGATCACGAAGATACCCTTTCCCTACTTTCTGACCAAATGAAACAAGACTTCCCTAAATTAGAATCTTGGGATTTTAATACGAGCTCCCTGCCCTCAATCTTTCTCGATCAATTACTCGCCCTTCCCTTAAACCCAGAAGAAACTGCATTAGTGCAACAATTTTTTGATGCAAATACACCCAAAGATCAGGTGCTACTTATGAATATTACTGATGATGTCCAATGGGTTGGTCAGATTGAAGGTTTACAACGAATCGCCAGAATAGTTGAGTACGACAAAGAAAATAAAACTAAATTTCCGAATCTCTTCAGATTCTTCGCAATGATGGGACGCGATTTTAATCTAAAAACCGAGCAAGCCAATACTCAAGAACCAGAACCTACCAAAGGATTACAACAACAACCCCAAGAGAGTGAACCACAGACAACAGAATCTCAACCTGAAACTAATACGGAAACGTCACCAGTAGCTCAAACACCAAGCGGATTTTCTATCACCCAATTTATCAGAAACTTCTTTGCTCGAGATACGAAAAAATCCCCTATTGCTCCTACCCAATCCGAACTGAATAAACCACTACCCATTGTTGTGAAAAAGTCACAACCTGCAACTATGAGTCGTCGTCAGTTCTTAAAACGCGCTGGGACAGTCGGTATTTTAGCAGCAGAGGAACTTACCGTTGGTCATTTCACTCGTACCTATATCCAACCTGTAGAACAATTTTTGAGATCTATTGGAATACTTCAAGAAGGAAATGCTGCTCAATTTGCTGTTATCCTTCGTCAACTTGTTTCTGAATATCTACTTAATCCTTCTGACGAAAATCTTCAATTATTAGGTGCATGGATTAAATTCAACGGAGCAGTTCATTATGCAGCCAGATCAAACAAAGAAATTGCTGGAGCAACTGCTTTCCACTTCTTATATGGTGAAGGCAAACCTCTTGATATTACTGAGTTATTCAAAAAACAAGTTCCAGGACTCATTGATGAAATGTATTCTGACAAACAGCTAGCTACATTAGGAATCACCAAAGATACAAGTGACGAGGATAAAGTAGCCATTTTATTTGAACAAATGCTCAAGGAAAAGCCGCTGTCTTCTAAGACACGACATTTAGTATTCGTTTCTGAGGAAAATACCTCAACAGGTCTCTATGCTCGACTGGTGACAGATAATCCTGATGAACTCCTATATGTATCAGGAACTCCAGACGATAGTTTAACTGGGAAATCTGTACGTTTGTTCGGTATTCCTAACCTTACCTCATTTAATACACTATATGGTTTAGCCCAATTTACGGGAGGTGTGGAAGGGAAAATAACCAAGGTGGAATCAGGAGAAGCAATGACTGTCTCTGAACCAACACTATTCATCCGAGACCAATATGATTGGCTGGCAGGGACAGGCATGGATGTGGAAGGTAATATTGGAGATATGCTCAAAGAGTTAGGAGTTGATGATCTCCTAAGTAGTCCAATGTTTGATGAACTGAAGAAAGCATCAATCCAGATAACTGACGATGATGGTGTTTTATTAGCTAAACGGGGTTATGGATATGAATATGAAGTAACTGCTAAATATCCAGTAAATCATCCAGTGACTATTACCAATTCAGCCTTAGAACAACCACCAGAAAGCTATATAAAAGAAAATAATGCTCAAGTAAAAACTCTTCCCTTAGAAAGGGAATCAATAACTCCCCAATCCTCCACAAACACAACAATATATGGTTTCGGTCCTGCTCAATGGTTCCAAAATCTAACCTATTGGCTCTACCCTCACTACGATGAATTTGTTGCCAAGAATGGTGGATTCAAAAATCCTTTAGATTTGGTTAGACAATCGAGATTCTTTTTGAAACAAACTCAAC
>JBGALL010000097.1:0-5583 GCA_044223895.1 Candidatus Woesebacteria bacterium | reverse complement strand
ATCGTTTTGGTATCTTTTTCATCACATATTAAAATTACTTCAATTCGCTTGGTGGGATAGTCTATCTGTTGTAAGGACTGGATTGTAGAAGCGATAACGTTTTCTTCGTGACGTGCGGGTATCAATATACTGAATGATATGTCTGCTGGTACCAAGGTTTTTGGAGATCCGTATTCATCTTTTTTCCCCGGATCATTCCAGGCATACAACATCAGGAATAAGGTAAAAATTCCCTGAATGATCATTACACTTGAGCAGACAAAAATAAATATATTCATGACAAGACAGTTTATCCGGTAAATAACCCCAACTTAGAAAAAATGCCACGAAAAAAGAACATTAAACGTTCAAAAGAGGAGGTAGTTGTACGAATTAAGGTAATATTTTTTATCCGTAAGTCTTGGGATACTCCCAGTTCAAAATCGATAGGAACAAACTCTTTCCCGGCTTCAACGTGTACCGTACTTAAGGTTCCTGGAAGTGGAATATCATAGACACCTTGAAGATTGGCAGTACGAGTTATGGCTCCTTCCTGAATTGAGACAGTCGCATGAGGAATCCTATTTCCAAACTGATCACTGATAACTCCCGATAATCGTGGGGCGTTATAAAATGACGCTATGGTATCTACAGCTTTTTTGGGATCAAGATTATTTTCAAACAATGCAGTACTTCCACCAAAAGCTGTCCAATAGTTTATTCCTTCAACGATATCACCCAGTTTGAGTACCTTAGAAAAGGTCTCAGCAATATATTCTGCCTGTTGGTTTTCTGTCATTTTCCCGTGAATATCAGGAATTGGAGCTCCAAATTCTCCTAAGACAATGGGTGCATCGTATTTTTCATGAAGTGATTGAATATCGGTTACTAATTTATTGGGATCTTTTACGTAATGGTCGATAACTACTACCCCACCGGTTTTGGCTACAACTTCCTTGGTCAAACTCTCTCTGGCGACATCGCCATTCACCGAGAAATAGCCACATTTAAAGTTCTTTTCTATTACCTTACGGGCTTTCTCACAGGTATCGTAGGATTCAATCAAGAATGCTTGAAATTTTTCTGTTTTTTCTTTTGAGCCTCGGGGATCCCCTAAGCCACCATTCTCAGGCTCTGGAGCTGGAGTAAAAATATCCCCATCTTCAAATAATTCCGGATGTTTGAGAATAAAATCATAGGTTTTTTGATGATGATCGGTATAATTGGCAAATTTTTTATATCCAAACCAGCCTTCCCATTCCGCCCAATTACCACGGAACCAAATCTTGATATTATGTTTGCGGGCTTCTGATACCCAGGTAGACAATACTGGATAAAATTCTTCATTATATGGCGTAGCTATCGCTATATGAGTAGGAGCTACTTTTGCAGCTGCTTCTACGTATTTCGGTATACGGGAGAGAATATCAGGTTCCCGAGAGATATCCCGCGAAAACTTCATCGTATCGATCGATTCAATAGGCCACAATTCGGCAGCCAAAATTGGTTTAATAACAGCTATTATATTTATAATTGTTAAAACAATTATAAACTTTATAAATAATTTCATATTCTCTTAAAAATTAAGATATCTGGAGAGGTATATACCTTTTGGAAATATTTATATAACTCCCCTTGTATTTCTGCTTTTTCGTAGACCGCATTCCAAACAGCATCATTTTTTTGCATGACGATCCAGCGGGCATACTTTTCTGGTTGTTTCAGTGATTCTTCCCAATATGGTTTGTTACCTACGTAGATAATCTGTTGCATAGGGATTCCACTTCGAACCACACTGATGGTACGAGCATAGTCATCCATTAATACTAATCCACCATCATATTGGGTACGTATCCAGCCTTCGGCATCCGGACGTTTGGCATGAGATAACCCTTCAATCCCATCAGCATAGGAGACAACTGAAGAATACCCTACAACATACATGAATACCTGTAACAAAAACAGAAGCAGAATAACTAATCTCCCACTCCATTTGGCTTTTGAGATGATGAATCCAATCAAGAAACCAACGACCGGTACCATCATCACTCCATACCGGACATTAAACAATCGCCATTCAAATCCAACTGGAGTAACATGAGGGATAAATACTACCGATTGTCCAGCGAACAGAGTAAATACGTTAAATATAAAAGGGACAAACAACAACAAGGCAATCAGACACCGTTCAACCGAAAATTTATCTTTCAAAAACCATACCAAACCAACTATTGAAGAAAGGAACAATACTATTCCAGAATTACTCATAGCGGTAACGAAGTAGTATAAGAAAGCTAAGGGTGCATCATGATACGCTGGTAATTCTCCTTTGGCTAACCAAGCCTGTTGTTGAGTATGGGCACTAAATTCACTTTGGGTAAAATAAAAGGCATTTCCTAAAATTAACAAATCCCAAAGAAACCATAATCCAATACCAAAGAATGCCAAGGTTGCATACAAGACAATATATCCTTCAATTTTTTTCCATTTCCACCGTCGTGCAGCTCCTAAAAGGAAGATGATACCTGCTTCAAATAACACCAGGAACCAACCATCATAGCGAGATAACACGGCACAAAATCCGAACAAGGCCGCTAATAAAATAGAAGGAACTTCTTGCTTTCCTTTGAGAAACTTTATGAAAAAATAACTGGAAAGCATAAAAAAGACTATCTATGTTAGTTCAGTCATTGCAGTTGACTGTAATTACAATATATTGGGATTGAATATAAAGATTGCAGAGGCAGCTATAGAACCCAGTTTATTTTTGGTTACCAAAAAAGTTAATTTATACAACACAATAGTAGTAACGATGAAACACAGTCCTGACACAATTGCCCCAGCGATACCTGTTCTCCATAAACCATCAAAGAAAACAAAAGGAACCATCATTAAATGAGGGAGTGGCAACCAAATTCCTCCGAGCTGGGCAGCACCAGGTGTTAGACTGTGAATGACTCGCTTGGCAATATTGAGATGTGATTCTGCATCACCATACGCTACCATCGCGTCATTGGCATATGACCAAACACTCGCCACGATAGCCATCGTGACTGCTGGTGTTACCACAAAAAAATACCAAGGAATAACCTCAAACCAATGGTTAAGGAGTTGAAGTATTCGTTTACTGATAGTGAGATTAATCATCATATACTTTACTGAATAACGGCATGATAAAAGTTATAAAAATGGCAATGACAACAACTATTCCATAGAGAATAGCCACATACTCGGATAAGGTAAACTGTGTCCAAAAATAATTATTATAAACAAAGCTACCAGTTACTCCCTTTAACAAATAAAAAATATTCGCAACATAATTGTACGGTAGTCCAAGAGCTATCCCTTCAACACTTGGGGGAACTACGTTGGTGGTAATTACTCCTAACAAGGCAATTGCACTAGAAGCTAAAAATAGTGGGAAAAATGCTAGCCTGGCTGCAAATGAATATTTCTTAAACCATACCAAGGTCAAAACGGTAAATAACGATAAAATACTCATCGAAGGAATCAAATATCGTGGACCATACGCCCACCCACCCCAAGGATCCGCGAAACTTGCATACAAAACAAGATTTACTATGATAATTGAAATGAGGAAATAATGTTCCTGTTGTAGTTTTTTTCGGAAAAATAAGATACCAAATAATCCAATCAGCAACACCGGAGAATAATAAAATATTCCCTTATCATCTGCGATAGTAAGAGTCGTCACTCCATTCACAATTTTTGATTCTTTGAATACTGAAAATGGGTTTGAAGCAGCTGTAGGTTTTTGGACTAGGGTGCCTGAGGATGATGCTAACGCCGCTGCCGCGGAGGCTTCTGCTTGTTGTCTATCTAATCGAGCCTGGAATTTTTCTTCTCCTTCATAACGGGTAAACGATTGACCAAATTTTTTCCAATCACCAAAAGCCACTTTGTTGTAATATCCATGGCCCCCCATCAAAGAAAAGAATATGAAAGATGAGATGATAAAGGCAAGATTAAAAGATATTCGATTTCCTTCTTTTCGTTGTTCTATTCCAATACTGTTCACCAAAAAGTAGAGCATGACAGGTGCCATCAAGAAGACACTTGGAAAATCGATAAAGACTCCAATTCCATAACACGCCCAAACTACCATTCCCCATAAGGGATGGAACTGTTGGCGTTGTTTATACCGCCAAGCCGCATAAAATCCAAGTAACACAAAGAAGGTTGTCGGAATATGTTGATAAATGGTAATAGCATAACTCCACGAGGTAGTACCAAAAGCAAATAATAATCCGGTGAGCATTCCTGCCCAACGTGGCATCCGGAATATTTGAAGAGAGATAACATAGAGCATAAAAATATTCCCCAAGCCAAACAACGAGATTGTTGCATAGGCAAATAGCTGAGACATACCTACTGACTTGCCATACTCATAGAGAGGATAAATCAGCAAAGAAATTCCAGGGGGAAACAATATAAAAAACTTACCTTGGTAAAACCCCACATCGGGTGAACCAAAATTCGCTAACTTTTGAGTTAAGTTTATTGAATGATTTTCATCAATCGATAGTAAGAGTGCGTAGGGTGCGCGTTCGTGTGATGATTCAAATGGTTCACCTTGTGAGGTTAATCTATTACCTTGGTCAACACCTATATTTCCTTTTACCCCACGCAAGGTAGCACCATAGAGTCCAGCACACAGCAAGATAAATACTGTGAGCGTAACCGCATGGAGCAGGACTTTAACACTCAGATTTAGAATATGAAGGACAGTTTGTTTCTTCATTTCACACTCCTTCGAGCTCTTTCTATTGTATAGAAAAGAAGGCCACATGAGATAGTGACGAGAATTGCATACCATTGCAAAGCCGTGAATATGTGTAGCGCCGTTGTTCTATAGACAAATGATCCAAGATCTCCATTTTGTAAGACATTAAAGGCGACAGTAATTGGATACGTCAGATGTTGTTTAGCGGCTTCTTTAGCAGTAGGGATCATGCTGGTGGTCACTGCCCCAAGCATTGAGATAGCAGCACTTATAGCGGCGATAAAACTAAAGATAGACAGCGTTACGATGTTTTTACGGATAGTCCCAACAACAATACTTAACAAGACAGACAGGAGTGCAAATGATGGTATCAGATACCGTGGTCCAAATGACGGACCTCCCCAAGGATCTCCAAAACTAGCATATAACACTATGTTAAGCCCAACAGTAGCGATGAGTATATTCATAAACAGATTATTTTTTTTCTTTAGGTCATTCAATCCGAAGATACTAAGGAAAAATATTGGTGCAAAAAATATAAGACCTCGTTCTCTACTAAAGAACAATACGTATATGCCATAGGGGATCTTCTTGATAAAAAAGGTGTGAGCTAACCCAGTTTTATCCCCTGCTGTTTTGGTGATAACGTTACCTGTAATATTGGTAACTCTCGGGAGAAATTGACCTACCGCTGCTAGACTATTTCCAGAGCGTATTGTAAATATTCCATACCCAAGAATCGGCACTATTGCCAAGAGACATAATAAAATCGTACCTGAGAGATCTCGTCTATTTCCAGCAAGAGAACGTAAAGATTGTGCAAGAACAGCAATAACTACTGGAAACATAATCACCAGGTT
>JBGALL010000096.1:0-5602 GCA_044223895.1 Candidatus Woesebacteria bacterium | reverse complement strand
TGATTGATAAAGACGCCCCAGTTGATGTTTCTTCTGATTTTATTGATAGTTTTCTGGCAGGTATTGAGGAATATGATCAATTTGATGCAGATTTAAGTGAAACTAAACCTACTGATGAACTTAATAATGATTGGCAAGGAAAATTTAAAGCATTTTTAGAAAAAAGAAAGACTCCGTTAAAGGATCAGGGGATTATTCCAATACCGATTGAAAATCTATCCCAATATGAATTTATAGATAAACAGGTCAGATTAGCAAAACATGATGTAAGTAGTGGGCTCCGAGTAACTATGATGAACTTACAAATGTATCAAGCCACCCAAGGATCAGAATTTATACAGTCTTCTCGAACTGCATTAGAAAATATTTCTAAAGATATTGCTGCTGCACAAGAGATCTTGGATCCTGAATTTGCCAAAATGACCGACATGACTTACTCAGAAGTGATGGATATATTTAGAAGATATAAAAATCCTACCAATACTATACAAGTTGTATTTCCAGAAAATCCGGTTTCATCTACTTCTACCTTAAAAACCTCAAAAATATTACTGGAACGTTTCTGGAGAAATATCTTAGTGAATGCAGAAGAGCAATATGTTCAAAAAGGTATACAGGAAAACCGTACAGTAACAGTGAGTGTTAATACCGATGGTGATAGAGATGAACTTCGCTTTGGAGATAGAGCCGGCGGATTTGAAGAAACCTTTATCACTTGGGGGTTTGCTCGAGGTAAACGTGGAAATAAAGAAGCTAAGGGAACTGGAGTAGCCATGAGAACTATAAATGATTTATTTAAATTTCAAAAAATTGATATTGCTTTAGAAAATACTCCTGATGAACCTAAAGGGGGAGTTATAATTCTCCGTTTTGATAAAAAGCCCTCTAGTGAATAATTCGCTTTTGTCCTTATCTAATAGTCCAAATTTACGATATAATACCTAAGTCTATGAACCAGTCAAACATTCGTAACTTTGCCATTATTGCTCATATCGATCACGGAAAGAGTACATTAGCTGATCGATTGTTAGAAATTACCCATACTGTAGAAGCTCGGGATATGTCTGCACAACTTCTCGATAGTAACCCGATTGAGCGTGAACGAGGGATAACTATTAAATTAGCACCTGTCAGAATGAAATATAAAACCTCCACTGTTATTCTGAGTGAAACGAATAATTCCAATACTGGGGATCCTTCAACTTCGTTTCAGGATGACACAAAAAAAGAATATATTTTAAATTTAATTGATACCCCAGGTCATGTCGACTTTGCCTACGAAGTTTCTCGTTCTTTGGCAGCTTGTGAGGGAGCCATCTTAGTTGTTGATGCTACTCAGGGAATCCAGGCACAGACTTTAGCGAACCTTCATCAGGCACAACAACACAAATTGGTTATCATTCCTGTTCTGAATAAGATAGATCTGCCAAATGCCCGAGTAGAGGAGTGTTTAGAAGAATTGAGTAGTTTAGGATTTAACCCAGATGAAGTCTTACATATTTCTGCGAAAACCGGTCAAAATGTACCTGCAGTCTTAGAAGCCGTCGTTACTCGGATACCGGCACCCAGTGGTGAAGCTGACAAACCGTTACGGGCGCTTATTTTTTCTTCTCAATATGATACTCACAAAGGAGTTGTCGTCTTTGTCAGAGTTGTCGATGGCTCGTTAAATTTTTCTAATAATTTGACCCTTAAATTCATGGCTTCCGAAGCAACGGTAGATCCGATAGAAGTAGGGTACTTCATCCCCAAAATGATTGAAGGTAAAATTCTCGAGGCTGGGGAAGTAGGCTATATAGCTACTGGTTTGAAAGATATTCGCTTTGCCAAAGTAGGAGATACAATCACTATTGCTGCTGGAAACAAACAACAAGCAACCAGTAAAGCATCGGCAATGCACGATGCTCAGACCTTAGATGCTGTCCATCCTCTCCCAGGCTACAAAGAGCCAAAGTCGATGGTGTTTTTAGGATTAAAAAATTACGCTTGTCAGATAGTGCTTTTACCTTCCGCCCTATTTCGTCTCTTGCCTTAGGAAACGGATTCCATTGTGGTTTTCTTGGACTATTGCATGCAGAAGTTGTTCAAGAGCGTTTGTTACGAGAATTTGATTTAACACTCCTGGCAACGGCACCGTCTGTTGAATATCGTATTCAACTTCGCAAAGGAGTAAATCCAGGCAAATTTGGTTTGCATGACAAAGTGGTCAATGATGATCAAGAAAATCCCATTTATTCAATTCAGTCGGCTGCAGAATATCCTGATCCAACCATTATCGAAGAAGTAAAAGAACCAGTCATGCAATTAAGCTTATTTAGCCCCAAAAAATATGTAGGTGCAATTATGACCTTATGTCAGGAAAAGCGAGCCGAATATGTTGACCTGAGTTATATTGGTGAACAAGCGCAATTTACCTATTTAATGCCATTGTCAGAGATGATTGTCGATTTCTTTGATCGTTTAAAGAGTGCTACTGAAGGATATGCCAGTTTGGATTATGAATTTTTTGATTATCAGAAAGTAGAAGTGGTAAAACTTGATGTTCTCTTTAACAAAGAAAAAGTTGATGCTTTTGCTTCCTTAGTCGTGAAAGAACAAGCCTTAACTAAAGGGAAATATTTTGTTGAAAAACTTGCCGAAGCAATTCCCAGACAACAATTTGAAGTGCCTATTCAAGCAGCCATTGGGGGACAAGTTATTGCTCGTGCAGATGTAAAAGCTTTTCGTAAAGATGTTATCGCGAAGCTCTATGGAGGAGATCGTAGTCGAAAAGATAAATTGTTGGATAAACAAAAAAAAGGTAAAGCCAAAATGAAAATGATTGGTAAAGTAGAAATTCCCCAAGCTGCCTTCTTTGCAGTCTTAAAAAGAGAATAGTTATCTTCGTGGGCTGATGAGATAAAGAAGGATCTGAAAGATGAGGAGTAAGACTAAATTTATTCCTAAGACGATCCCCAAGTTCGTGGTTAATGTCCGTAATAACGATTCTAGTATTTGAATCATTGCTCCTGTTAATTGAACTCTAAATCCAATGGCATAGGTAGTCCCAATCAATATGGCTAACAAGATAAGTACAGGAGTGACACCTTGTAAATCTTCTTCGGAACTAAACATATTGTTACTGATAGTAAATAATAAATATCCAAAAAGAAAAAAGAGTGCAACCGATAGACGGGGAGAGGGGGGAACACTAATATTGCTACAGCCAATTTGAGAGAGAAAACATTGTACAAACGGATAGGAACGAGTGATTTGTATGGATAAAAGGGTGATACAAATAATTCCGATAAAAACAGGAGCTAATCCTATTAAGGTTCTTCTAAAAGGATCAGTTTTGGCAACCATTACACTCCCTGCTTGGATATGATTATCACTGATGCGCTCAGGAACGAGGGTTAATTTCCCAGTTTTTACTCCAAGTATCTCTGCAGTAAATAAATGGGAGAGTTCGTGCACTACCGTACCGGGAAACATGATTAAAGTGGTAATGAGAATGGAAATATGTTCCGAATGTGTACCTCTATACACCATAGAAAAGATCGCTTGATTCAATCTGCGAGAGAGAAGATACAGGGCAATAAGCTCTCCAAAAAATAATAAAGATAAATACATATGGTAATTATAGCGTAAAAATAGCCCTCGACTTGATTTCTGGATATATACTCCGTAGCATGAGATTATGACCCCCTTAACGGACAATGTAAAAAATCTCATCGGCAAACGATTAACCAATCGTTTGGGGTCAGCGTTGGAACACCAAGAGATTGATCCTGATCATGCTGCTACCGTCTGTGACATGATTCTCGCTTCATTTGAAACCATGAAATATCAGGAAGATATTATCCAGCTCCTCGAAAAACTTTCTTCAGCCTGGCCATTTTTTCATGAGATTCTTGACGATCAGGTACAAAAGAAAGAAGCAATCAATTCTATTGATTCACTATTTAAAGATCGGAATATTAAATTAATCGGCTCGAGTGCCGGGAGATAACTATATGCCTACCCAAATCGGAGAGATTGCCCAACCAGATGTTTTGGCTGCTGCCTTAACCAAGACAAAAACTGAATTATCTGCAGCCGTGGGTATGGGTGAATTGAGTGGCGAAGCAGCTCAAATTGCCCAAAACATGCAAAAAGCTACCGAAGGTACCTGGCGAAAGACGATGACTGAATCTCGCCAAAAACTTCGTCAAGGAGAAAATAGAATTAGTCTGGCAAAAATTGAAGGCCAAGTGCGAAACATCGGTCCAGATGCCGGTCAAAATGATTTACGTGATCAGGCGAGTAATAAATTACAACAATTAAAGACATTCGCAGAACGGGGATATAGTAGTTTAGATAAAAAAACTCAAGGAGAAGTCCGGACCAAAATTAAAAATAGGATGGTTGAGCATCCTGATCTTCCCGACTCTTTGAAAAAAACCGGGACGAAAGACTTTAATGAACGAATTGCCCACGATCCACGCTACCGAGAGTTAGTCCAACAACGCACCAAAGAACTTACCGAACGAGGAGATTTTGGAGCCGCCCGGCAGAGAGTCGTCGATGCCCGGCAAAAATATCTGGATACCGATCAAAAAATTACTGATACGGATACACAAATGACTGCAGCAGGAAATCGTAAAAATCTTTTGACTCAACAAAAAGCAGATTTTGATTCAGGGAACATGAAAAATCAAATCGATACTCTGCAAAACAAAGTAAATCAATTACCCAATGCTCAACAACTACAAACAGAATTCAATCAGGTCTACAAAGCTCGCAACGATGCCCAACAAAATTTGGTTAGCATTCGTTCTCAATTAAGTGAACCAGGAATGTCAGGGAACAAGAATTTATTAGCGCAAGAAAGAACCTTAGCCACTCTCGTAGATACCCATAATAATACAATAACTACTAGGTTTAGTGATCATCTACAGCTTCAACAATTACGTGAAGAACAGCAACAAGTGGATCTCGATCTTCAAAATATCGATCAGGTTATTCAAACTTTAGAAGCAAAGAAAAAACAGTTAGAGTCTGATTTGAAGACTCAGGATCAAACCATAACTAATGAACAAGATACCTACGCTAAAATTGAACAAGAATTTGTTCAGGATGTCCAAGATGTAGAAGGTTGGGCCGCGGAACAATGGGTAGATGAGCAAGTAACTATGTACATGGACGCCTATGAGCCTGCAAAAAATAAATATGTCGATGAAATTGCGGCCAACGAAGCCAAAGAATTTTATGAAAACGTTATTGATAAAAATTGGATACGTGATAAACGTGTTCCGGGGTTAAGTTATAGTCGTCGCACCTTTCATGCTAAAAATATTCTCAGAGATTTTGACGACATTGCCCAAAATGGGGTGGCTGAATTCTTAAAAGCCAATGGCTATACCGATCCCGATCAAATTAAACGCTTAGAGCCTTATGTGGGATCAACGATAGCCAATATGCGACAAAATATTACCGAGCAATATCCATTAGTCTTCGAACCAAACGCTATGCAGATAGAGCAATTCCGTTTGACTAACGCTAGTTGGCTCAACGAAGCTGCCAAAAAGGATCCAGAGTTAATGAAGAGTCTGGCGTCCTATGATCGGGGGAATAAGGGGCA
>JBGALL010000095.1:0-5629 GCA_044223895.1 Candidatus Woesebacteria bacterium | reverse complement strand
CACTTCTCACGCCCAGCAATCTGGATACCGAGGAGAATGCGATTTATAATCCTACATCATCTGGTGACTGGTATGATGACAAAGGAGAAAAGATGCTCACAATAGTTTTGCGTGAAGGTTTAATTGAAGATGATGGTCCAATCGTTGCAAGAATTGCCTTCTCTCCCACCGCAAAAAAAGCAATCAGCTTCATCCATAGATCTCTACTATATCCCGGATCACAGAAATATATTCAATGCCCATTACCAACAGATGATTCAACCCGGCTCGAATGCCATACGATTGAAATAGATCAAGATGGAAAAAAGTATTTATTAATAACTGAAATCATCAATTGCACAGACTCATTTCCATTCGAGACTCTTCATGTTGGTATTGAACGAACGGAGAAAAAAGATACACCTCCGGACAAGCCAAACAGCAATGATGGAAATCCTCCAGGCAAGCCTCCAAAACCACCCTCAAAAGAACCATCCCCACCACCAGAAGTAGTTCCAGACCAGCCTGGTCATAAATACAATCGTGATGCAATGGTATTTGTTTTCGCATCAAGGTTCAAAGATCTGGAAAGTAAAAAAATAATTCCCATTGTAGAGAATACAAAGGCATCACGAAAGCCCGATGGAAAAAAGGAGCCTATTGTAAAATCATTGAGTAAAGATCCGGATCCCAATGAACCACCTCGTGCACCAAAAACAAAAAAGTATACTGTTGGTGCGGCCAGAGGAAATAATCCTGGTGTAACAGCAGTTGGTGCGGGCATAAAAGAAAAACAATTTCCGAAGATACCTACTGATGATACTGATCAGGTCAAAGAGTTGGATACAAAATTAAAAGCCAGCCGATTCAAATTAATCTACGATCTCAGGCAGCAATATGATTTGCTTGGATACCAGACAACGTTCAGAAAACTTTTCACCATAACAGAAGATTCAGATTTCACCTACATGGTTTACGATGCAGAGTCTGCTCCAAGTATATGGGCATTTACTGATTACGAAAAGGGGATCAGAAGAAGAGCGCTTTTATTAGAAGTGACTTTTGATAATAAATCATTTGTCATTATTGATCATCAGGTAAAGAAAAAGGACGACTCTGCTTTAAAATATGTGGCACTCGAAAATTTCAAGTCGCCATCACGAGATGACTTACGTGATATTTGTAACACGATGGTGAAAAATCAGGGAAAGATTGCCAGGATTATTCAGGGCAAACTGGATTCAATCCTCGGTGAACGATTCATTGTTGCGCGTAACTACCATTCAGATCGGCCTACAGACAAACTTGCTTCTCAGATAATTGATTTGATCATTAAGTCAAAAGAAGAGAATGAACGAAAACTGAAGGAAAAAAAAGACAGAGGACCAATCGAATTATGATATAGAATCCATATCTTCAAAACATCACCGATAACAAAACTGTATGGCAATTCAGCAGCTCCAGGATTTAAAAGAGACTCACATTAAAAGGCTCACAGAAAACTATAACAGTTGTGTAGGAATGAAGTCTACAAGCACTGACAAATTAAAAGCGTTGCAGGAGAACCTCAAGATTTGGGGTGATTTTTTAAAATCCATCAATGATATGAGCAAAGACTTTGTTGACGACTTGAACTCCGATCCTTATAGCACATTACCCCATAAAGATCGTGAAGATATAAATGAAGATTTTCGCCAAGAAGTGGCCAACTTCGTGTTATCCCATAACAGAAAATTCATGCTTAATGAGTAAGATGACGCAAAAACATCGTTTTTTTGATTTGTCTTTATAAAACACCCTCCAAACCGCTGTCACCTAGCCTTTACATTGGAAACGACTCAAGAGTTGTACATTTGGAGTCAATTATGTAATTCTAATGTTTCCTCAATCATGAAGAATTTCATCCAGGTAAACGCGCCTCATCCCGGTGAGATGCTTCCGGAAATGTACCTGAAGCCACTTGGTCTAACGATAAAGGATGCAGGTGAAAAACTACAACTCAGCAGGAACAAGCTTTCAGCAATTATTCAGGGAAAGGCTAACGTGACTGGCCTTATTGCCTTGAAACTAAGCAGAGCATTCAATACAACTCCGTTCTTGTGGATGAACATGCAAACTAATTATGACTTGTCGCATGCAATCAGGACAAGTACAGAGTACAAAAAGATAAGACGAATCGCATAAGTCTTTAATAGAACTCTAATGCCCATCCGCATTTGTTGTTTCTAAGTCAGTTCGAAATGGTTAATTTATTAATCACACCAAATGATTAATACCATGAAACAATTCAAAAAACATCTTGAACAGATCCTTACTGTTAACACTACATTACTTGGTTTCGCCCTGACCATGGCCGCGACCATCATATTGCAATTCTCTTTCTTCACAGCAAAGAGGGGACTTGAAGTGAAAATATACATGAGCATGGGGATCATATTTCTCCTTTGTTCCATTACGTGTGGATTCATCAGCATTCTTGCGGTTTCTGTAGACCGGGCGTTACCAAAACGAAAAATGAAAGAGATAGCGATCAACTACGATAGCAGGCCATATTGGGGGCAAATCCTGTTTATGGTTCTGTCTATCATGTCTTTTACTTTCATTGTCTTGGACCTGGTTTAATTAAGCTTGTGTCAGTTCAAATAACAAGAAAGGCCCATCCGTCTGATGGGCCTTCTTTAGCTTTAACAAACTGACTGGCTTGTTTGAACGAGCGTTCAATAAGGCAATCTCCAATGGACATAGTTGGCGAACATTGGGAGCTCCGAAATTACTTAATCCATCCAATACTTTTTAGTTTCTACAATGATCGTCCCTTTCTAGGGACAGATTAAAATCTATTGAAAATAAATAATGAAAACGACATAGGGTTTCCACACGCTCCGCGGATTATATAGATAAAGGCTAACAGAAACTATATGAGATCCGATCTTGACAAATTCATCGCCAGATGGCTTGAATCAAAAGCGACACGCACAGAGTCAAAAGTATTCAGCTATCTGCTGAAGGAGATGCGACATACCGACAAACGTCCATGCGGGAGTTTAGAAGAAAAACTGTTTCTATTCAAAATAAAATGGATGGTGGCCATTAAGAATCTGAAGATTTCGATCAGAGAACTTTTACGATCCGGTTAATCTAACTCGACTATCTCGAAGATATCAAGCGCCTGATATTTTATGTCAGCATATGAACCCGTAAAGGGCGAATGCCAATGACCATAAAACCATCTCTGCGGACGAGAATTCGACTTAATTAAATACTTCAACAGTTTGCTATGCTCCTGTCGATCCCTATTCAAATCAACAATTAAATCTTCATCCCGCTGTGCGTACTTATGAACAATAGAATCAAACTGGTAAGGCCAGAACTCACCAGGACAACTGTGCGTAATCACGATGTCAATTTTATTGTACTGATTGACATAGTTGTTTAAGCGTGATTCATCGAATGAGAATCCTTCATTTTTCCAGTAAGGCAAATTAGTTCGCAAGGATCGGTCAATTGATATACCACCGCCCGCAACAAGAACAACCTCTCCTTCAATCTTAAACAACGAGTAATCACAGGCAAAATGAATATTCTTGTATGCTGATGACAACCCGTCAAAGCGTTTTGGATCATCATGGTTTCCTCGAACTACAATTAATCGAACACTCTTGTCTACGCATGCCTGGTTAAGGTGTGACAACTGCTTGGCTTCTTTAGAATTATCCAATATCCCCAACCCAAAATCGCCTACCTGAATAATCGTATCGTTTTGAATATCTGACTCACTAATCACGCTAGCGAGTTCTTCGAATTGATTATGAACGTCTCCTAAAAAATACATTCAGTTCAGGTGAGCTAGCTATTACAAATGCAACTTGGGATCATCTTTTCAAATTGACAATCCTCTGCTTTACAACGCTCAACTGACTTGGTAAGCTTATTACGTACCCCCTGAAGCAAAGCGATTTGGTGATCTACTCTATTGATTTTGTTTGTGAGATGATGTGTCAGGTTGGTGCATGATGCATCTTCTTCTCCCCATGCCTTGATGAACTCATCGATCTCATTCAGAGTAAATCCGAGTTCTTTCACCGTCTTGATTAGCACTAGCTTTTCATAAACGGTTTCAGGGTATTCTTTATAGTTGTTATCCCTTCTTAGCTTTTTGTTGACCGGAATCAGCCCCTTCTTTTCATAAAAGCGAATTGTGTCATGGCTAAATCCTGTGCGCTTTGATAGTTCTCCGATAAGCATAATAACTTTTTAAAGATTTCTATTGACCATGGACTATAGTCCATGTCGTATCATTGAGAAATAAACGAAAAAAAAAGAAAAATGAACAGAGAAACTGCATCAAATAAACCTCAAAAAATAGCTAAAGGAATGGGTTTATTGGGACTTAGTCTTTGCGTCTTATGCTGCACGCTTCCGATACTTGGAATTGTGGGAGGAACTGGTCTTCTAGCCATTCTTTCGATTTATGCAGAAAAGATTGGCCTGGCATTGCTTGTCATTTCCGCTGGGTTGTTCATCTACATCCAATACAGGAAAAAACAAACACCTCACTCCTGCTCGATAGATTGCTCGTGCAAGGACAGTAATATCGAACCATCAATCACTACAAAACAGTAACATGATCATGAGAATACTCATTATTACTATCACCTCAATCACTTTATGTGCTTCTCAGTCATTAAAGGCTCAATCTAACGAAACACCGATGAAAACATTAATGGAGCGTGCAAAACTCACCTGTAAACTATCTACTCCTGAGCTTCAGCAAAGAAAGAAAACTGTAATTGCAGAACTCAAGAGTATGGTAATCGAGAAAAATGAAACCAAGGATGGAATTAGGTACAAATTCGAAGGGTCTGACAAAATTTTGGATAGGTTAAATGAGTTTATCAAAACCGAGCGACTCTGTTGTGATTTCTTCGTATTTACTTTAACGGCAGCTAGTGATTCCAAATACACCTGGCTTGAACTCTCGGGACCAGAAGGTGTAAAAGATTTCATTAAATACGAAATCGATTTTTAAAACAACTTGCCATAAAATGAAGCTCTGATTGCGTAGAAGTTCAAATCTTTCTTGCTTTGAAGATAATTCTCAAATACAATGCAAATTATAAAATCGCTTTTACTATTTATCGTTGCCGGTCTCTGCGAAATAGGCGGTGGGTATTTGATATGGCTTTATCTCAAAAGTAATAAGTCAATTTCTTACGCGATTCTGGGAGCCGCGATCCTGATCCTTTACGGAGTAGTAGCTACTTTTCAAACACAAAATTTCGCAAGGGTTTATGCCACTTATGGTGGATTCTTCATTGTGATGTCGTTGCTTTGGGCTTATCAATTTGACAATTATGTGCCAGATAGATATGACATCATCGGAGCATTAATTGCATTGACAGGAGTTTGCATCATTTACTATGCACCACGTGCCTGAACTTCAGTGATGATCAAACCGGGTCGTTTTTCTTAATCCTGTTTACCCATGCCCGGTACCATTTATAGTTTGGTAAGGACAGCAACCCAAATAAAGCGAATGTAGCCACTACTGAAATGATATAGAGATCCATTCCAATTGTTACACCTACTGCCGCAGTACACCATATAGTTGCGGCTGAAGTTAGTCCTGTTGAGCGGTTCGTTGTCTGAT
>JBGALL010000094.1:0-5659 GCA_044223895.1 Candidatus Woesebacteria bacterium | reverse complement strand
TCTACAACTTCGCACGTTGCAAACAATGGCTGAAATTAGCACTGAAAAGAATTCCACGATTATTTTCCCTGCTCAATTTATGACTACAGTCCATGAAGCAGTGAAAATGCTTCAAGGAGATTCACAAAAGTTATAAATTTCTGTTTCTCTAAACGGAAAAAAATTACACATGTTTTTCCGAAAAAGAAATTTAATAATTCAATAATAATAATTTGTTATATCACGAAGAGCGGTGAGTGACCGCACACCCGTTTCATTTTATGAAAGGAGCAACTATGGCTGACAGTGGAAATCAGAAATTACAAGCAATTAAGCTCGCAATGGAGCAAATTGAAAAACAATATGGTAAAGGATCGATCATGCGTCTTGGTGAGCAATCAGGATCAAAAAATGGATTAGAAGTCATTCCTACGGGAATTCTCCCAGTCGATTTAGCATTGGGTGTGGGGGGCTTTCCACGAGGAAGAATAATCGAAATTTATGGACCAGAAGCTTCAGGAAAAACTACTGCCTGTTTGTCGTGCATTGCAGAAGCCCAAAAGGCAGGTGGTGTTGCTGCCTTTATTGATGCCGAACATGCATTAGATCCTGTATGGGCTCAAAAGCTTGGAGTTAATCTTGATGATTTACTGATCTCTCAACCAGATACAGGAGAACAAGCCTTAGAAATTGCCGAGACTCTTATCCGTAGCGGAGGAGTTGATATCATTGTTGTTGATTCAGTAGCAGCTTTAGTTCCTCGTGCAGAAATAGAAGGGGAAATGGGTGATAGTGTCATGGGATTACAGGCCAGACTGATGTCTCAAGCACTCCGTAAATTAACCGCCGTTATCTCTCGTTCCAAAACAGTTATGGTGTTCACCAATCAACTTCGACAAAAGATTGGTGTTATGTTTGGTAATCCTGAGACCACGCCGGGGGGACTAGCAATGAAATTTTATGCCAGTATGCGTTTGGACTCTCGAAAAATTGAGAGTTTGAAAGAGGGCGATAAAGTTATTGGAAGTCGTCACCGAATTCGAGTGGTTAAAAATAAAGTTTCGCCCCCATTTAGAATTGCAGAATATGATGTTATGCATGATGGTGTTAGTCGTGAAGGAGGATTATTGGATGTAGGATTAGAGTTTAATATCCTTACCAAGGCTGGTGCCTTTATAAAATATAATGGACAGACAATTGGTCAAGGAAGAGAAGCTACAAAATCCTATTTAAAAGAAAATCCTAAAGTCGCAAAAGAAATCACTGATGCTATCTGGAAGATTGTTCGATCTGGTCAAGCTGGTACCAAAGTCGCTGTCGGTGTAGAAGATACCGATGAAGAAGATGAATAAGGATCCTTATCAATCTCTGATGGCTTCAGCGTTTCGATACTTGTCTATAAGACAACGAAGCAAAAAAGAAATTAGAGAATTTTTAGAAAAAAAAGCAACCAAGGGCGATTTCTCTTTGGAAAAAGTTGATGAAGTATTGGGTCGTTTAGAAGAAATGGAATACATTAATGATACTAAATTTGCTCAGATGTATGTTTCTAGTGCGTTAGTAGGAAAACCTAAAGGCCCAGCTACCATTCGCTTTGAACTAAAACAAAAAGGTGTAAGTGATGAGATTATACAGTCTATCTTATCTCAGCAAGAAGAAATTCACGATCCAGATAGCCAGATACGATTAGCGAGGAAAGCTCTTGGTAAAAAGGGTGAACAATACAAAAAATTACCTATTTTAGAGTGTAAAAGGAAAGTTCATGATTACCTGTTGAGAAGGGGATTTTCAGCTGGGACAACTCGTCAATTGGTTGACGATTATTGTGTAAAATCGTACAATAAGAACCACGAAATATCGTAAGTAATGTTATTTTTGAGGAGCTAAAAAGAAAGTATGCACACAATTTGTACTCGTAGGACGCTAAAAAATATACATAGAATTATCTCTATACCTACAGCCACACGCGAATAAATCGCGGTTTTTGTGCATTCTTCTGATTTTTACTTCTCATTTCTACTAAGGAGGATCTATGTTAGACGTATTAAAAACATTGAGTGGATTGGTAAAAAACAAACCCCAGGCAGGAAAACGGCAACCAAAACCAGCCAAAAAACCTGAAGAAAAAGATGTAGCTCCGGTCGCTGCTCAACCTGTCGTTCAAGCTCAACCTGTACCAGCAGCTCCGGTAGTAATCCCTGTTGATATTCAAGCTGAAATAAAACTAGCTCAAACCAAAGCCCGAGAGCTTGTGTTGGAAGCTAAAGATGAAGCCATTAAGATACGTCGAGACGCAGAAGATGATGCTCGTCGAAAACTTGAGCAAGTTGATCGCCGTGAGGGTTCTCTTGATGAACGAGAAAAACGCTTGCGAAATACTGAAGACGACTTAGAAAAAAATCGCAAGGAGATTGAACGGATTAAAGAAGAGCAAGTTGCAAAGTTGGAAAGAGCAGCCAACCTTACTCGCGATGAAGCCAAAGAATTAATTCTAACTGCCGTACGTGGAAAGCTTAAAGAAGAAATTGCCAAAGAAATTCGAGAGGCAACTGCTAAAGCTAAAGATGAAGCCAAAGAAAAAGCTCAGGAAATTTTAGTTGATGCTATGAAACATGGCGCAACAGAGTATGTTTCTGAATATACTGTTTCGGTTGTAAAAGTTCCTGATGAAGAAGTAAAAGGTCGAATTATTGGAAAAGAAGGTCGAAACATCCGATCCTTTGAAACGGCTACTGGTGTCGATGTAGATCTCGACGAAGAAGGAGTGATCCGCTTATCCTCATTTGACCCTGTAAGGAGAGAGATTGCCCGAGTAGCTTTAGAAAAATTAATGAAGGATGGTCGCATACAACCTGCACGTATAGAAGAGTTAGTCGATCAAGTCCGTAAAGATATTGAACGAATCATGTTTGAAGAAGGTCAGAAATTGTGTCATGCAGTGGGTGTTTATAACTTACCAGCACCGATTGTCGCGATGTTGGGACGATTTAAATATCGGTTTTCTTACGGACAAAACATGATCGCTCATACCATGGAAGAAACCAAAATTGGTATTGCTATCGCTCAAGAAGTAGGAGTCGATGTAAATGTTGTACGCTTGGGATGTCTCCTTCATGACATTGGAAAAGTTGTCATGGATAAAGATGGTAATCACATCGATTTAGGAGTAGAACTTATTAGGAAGTACAACATGCCACAGAAGGTTATAGATTGTGTTGCTCAACATCATGAAGATACGCCATTCACATCATTGGAATCTATGATTGTGTATATATCAGACGCTATCTCTGGTAGCCGTCCAGGAGCTCGTTATGAGAACTATGATGAATATGTGAAGCGCTTGAAGGATCTTGAAGATATTGCTAAATCTCATGAAGGCGTTAGAGAAGTTGTTGCCTATCAAGCTGGTAGAGAACTACGTATTGCCGTAGATCCAGGGCGTGTCGATGATGCCACAGCAACAATCATTGCTCATGAAGTGAAAGATGAAATCGAGAAAAAACTTACGTATGCCGGATCTATCAAGATCACTGTTATCCGTGAACTACGGGTAAGTGATGTGGCTAAGTAGTGTTGGTATGATTGATTTCCTGTTGGAATGGCTTCTCGTATTAAAGCGGGAGTTGCAAACTATTTTCTATATTCAGCCACCTCTGAAATGGAATCATGGTTCTAAAGGGGATGTTATTCTCATTCATGGCTTTAATGAAACGTGGGTGTTTTTAGAAACACTTGGAAATTTTTTGAATGAAAAAGGATATCGTGTCCATACACTTCCCATGCTTGGTAGAAATTTTCTTCCTATTGAAGATGCGGTAACCCTAATTAACACGTATCTCCATAAACAGGGGATCATCAAAGTTATCTTTCTTTCCCACAGTAAGGGGGGACTTATAGGTAAAAAACTTGTTGATGAAGATGCTCCTAACCGTCATCTAATAAGTATCGCTACCCCGTTTCATGGAACTTTCTGGGGTAAAGCCAGGGTATTAAATCTTGAAACTCTTGACCCTTTATCTGCATCAATTCAATCACTTCATATCAGTAAAAAAAACGAAACAATTACAAACATTTATTCAAAACACGATACCTTAGTTTTTCCAAATAGTTCATTGTTTTTAAAAGGTGCTTCTAATTATTGTGTTGATATAGTGGGTCATACTCGAATTCTTGAATCAGAAAAGACAAAAAAAATTATAAACGCAGTTTTATAAGCCTAAATTATCATAATTTCCAATAAAAAAATTCAATTCCTTCTTGACACAACAATCTAAATTTTCTACATTGCCATATAGAGATTGCTATATCAATCTTTTAAAAAAATTGTCTTGTCCCACCCCCCTAAATGGCGTATATATAAATTCTTCTGCACAAAAGGAGGTGAATTTCACTCATGACAAAAGCAGACTTAATCGAGGTTGTTGCCAAAAAAGCTAATTTAACTGCAAAAGCATCACGTGAAGCAGTTGGAGCAGTATTTCAGTCAATTACCGACTCTTTGAAAAAAGGAGATAAAGTCGTTGTTACAGGTTTTGGAACATTCATGGTTCGTTCACGCAAGTCACGCGCTGGCCGTAATCCACAAACTGGAGCAACAATCAATATTCCTGCACGCAAAACCCCTGGTTTTACCGCAGGAAAGGCATTAAAAAAAGTTGTACGGTAATCGTAACGATTAACGTATTTTATTTTCGAGGAAATCCCGACCTAGTCGGGACTTTCCTTGTTCTATATATCCAAAGGGTGACAAAAAACTAGTTTTTGTTATAGACTACATATATGGAAAAAAAACGGAAACGCGCATCATTTTCCCCTACGGTATCTTTTCATTCAGATTTAAAAAAAAGTGAAGTAAAACCTGCTCCTTCTAAAATTGAGGAAGAAGAAAATCCTGTATTGCAACAAGTGGTAGAGGTTGTTATCGAGGAACCACACAGACAAGATCATACCGTGAAGAAAGAACAAGAATATATTGAATATCCAAAAGAACAAATAGACCCTGAGGAGACAGTGAGAGTTAAACCTACCCATACTGCTATAGATCAAGAAGAGATGCGAAGACAATTAAAAGAAGAATTGCGGGAAGAATTATTACGTGAAATGAGAGCTGAGCGCTCAGCTAAAGTAGAACCTCAAGAAGAAGTTGTTGAAGAAGTGTATGCCGAACCAGAGCCAGAAGAAGAACCAGAAGTTACCCATGGATCACAACCTGAAACAGCAGAAGAGGAAATCATAGAAGAAGTCTCAGCAGGTCCCGAAGAACTAGAAGAAAATCAATCAGAAGAAGAGGATGATGAAACACGAGAAAATAAACAAAAAGAGACTGTCGCTGAGCTGTTTGGAAAAAACTCAGAAGCAATAATGCCGGAAATTACCGTCCATAAAAATTCAAACACACGCGGATTATTAATATGGGCAGTAACGATGGTAGCAATAGCCGTTGGAGTAGGTGGAGGATTGGTTGTCTTTACAAACAGATCAAATCAAACACCCAATCCAGCCGTTTCAAATCCTGGAGGAGCGGTTGTTACTCCTGAAAATTCTCCAGCCGCAGCTGCACCATCAAAATCTGTTAGTCCAAGCCCTACAGTCAAACCAACTTCTCAACCTATTGCAAAAAAATCCCTAAAAGTACAAGTTCAAAATGGTGGGGGTGTCGTTGGTGCTGGTTCTAAAATGA
>JBGALL010000008.1:35894-40864 GCA_044223895.1 Candidatus Woesebacteria bacterium | reverse complement strand
TTGAGATACCTCTGAAAACTGGAATAGAATGGTGTGAAGCTGCTCAAAAATGTAAATTCAATCACCCGATTATGACTTGTCAAATAGTCTAATATCCTATAGAATGTTAATATATGAGTGGAGGCGCAGAATCTAAAATTGGGGTAGGTGGTGAAGAAGCAGCTCGAGAAGGCTTAAAAGGCGTAACGTTTATTTTATTGTTACCGAGTGTTTTCTTCGGGGTATTTATTGATGCTGTTGCTTCAGGAGATACCTCTCATCTTACAGCCTGGAAGAATAGTCATGGTGGTGGGCATGGTCATGGACCCGCAGGCCATTAATCTTACTTCGTACAAAAACTCAGAGGAGAGATGGCTGGGTCTTGGCTTAAACTAGATTTTGAATAATCGTGAACTTCGGCCTTTAGGGTACAGGCAACTTCTTTAGAAATTCCCATTTTTTCAACAAAAGCATTTTCTGCAGCTGCTCGTACCTCCGGTGTACTTAGAGGGAGGAGGGTGACAAAGAAGGTTCTGGTATCGTTGTTATAGACAAGTTGGTAATCTGTATTTTCGGAAATGATGGTGGTGCCTGTTTGGTTGGTAATTAAATTTCCAATATAAAAATTATTGACTGCTTGAGCTTGAGTGGTTTTTGTTTCGACATTTACTTTGGTACTTTGGGGAGGGATAAAGGTAGTATTGGACGCTGGAGGAATATTCTCTGCAGTCACCGGTACAAATCGAGAAACTACCATACTGATTATGAGGAGTACAACCACGATCCCGATGAGCAAAGGAACAATTTGTCTAGGTGTCAAAGAAAATTTTTGCTTCATATATATATAATACTCATTTTTTAGAATCCACACGCGTTAGCATCTGCAGCCCATGGTCCTCTCCAGCCATACCGTTTTACGAGTAAAGCTGCATATTCCATATTATTTGCTGGAACCGAAAAGTAATCTTCACAGGCTTTGATAATTGCTGGGTTTCCAACCTGACAGGCGATATCCATGGTAGGATATCGACCACCTTTCTTACTGGCAGATCCGATGGTAGAAAATCCCTGCTTACATGTCCACGTTCCTGGTGGAATACCTGCTTTCCAAGATCCATCAGGATTATGAAACAACGAAGGCGGAGATATATCAGCATTGGCTGGATGGGCTAACAGATTAATTTGAAAAGGTCCAAAACTATAATCCCAAGAACCGCCAACCTTGAGACAACTTTTGTTGACTGGGTTTTTACAACTACTTTCGTGTTGGGCAACACAGGCAGCAATTTGGGCCTGGTCACCAAAGGCTTTTTGGAAGGAAGCGATACTACAATCAATTGGTTGACCGGAATCTGCTGGGGGAGCAGCAATGGTCCCCTGGACTGGTGTTCCACAACGTTGGGCATATCCTAATTTCACTTGCATTTCTGGATTCATACTCAAACATTCATCGTATTCCAAAGAGGTAAGAATATGATTTCCATAACTGTGTGATTCTTCAACTTCTACGGTTGCATTGGCATCACTGGGGATGGAATATGTATTTACTTGTTTACCATTTTTCACGATATTATCCAATATTGAGGTCAACTCACTAGGCATTGATGCGTAGGTAGAGGTTCTGGAATTTACTTCCATATCATCTTCATTACTGATCTTGGTACACATACACATTTTCACCGAGGTGGCAATGGTGGTTTCTAAAGCGCCATCGAGACCAATCGTTTTGGCTAATTGTGCGATAAAATCAGCTATTCCAGAAACGATATTAATTTCTATATCGACAATTGGATTACCCGTAGAGGTAAATTTATTATCACCATTTGGGGTCGATTTGATTGACCTGGTGGTGACAGCTTCCGATCCATCGCAGGGAACAGGAATATTATCATCGAGGATTTGATTTGGTTTGGTAAGATCAATGCCATTTTCTATATTAGAAGCCATACGATTTACTGAGGTAATACTGCCGATAATCTTGGTATTGTCATCGGTGACTACACAATCTTCACAATTTTGATTGGAATTCAATCGATCCTCAGAACTTACCACCTGACCACTGGTAGCCACCACCGAGCCATTTTGTACGGAAGCATCTTTAGCAGCTTCTAAGGCGGTTCGTTGGGTCTTGGAAACCTGATTTCCATTACCCTTGAGTAAGGTTTTGCCAGCCGGTGCTGGGGCATCATAATTACCTGCGTTGGAAGGATGGTAGTCGATACTCCCTGGTAATAAGGTGCGTGATAATGGCTTAAGGTAATCTTTTTGTTCTATCGAGGTTTGATGGGTTCCTTTTCCCTCAACATTATGGAGAGTCACATTAAATAAGGCTTTGACTAATAAATTTTGCAGTTGATCGGAGACAGGAAGCTCGACTGCTTTGGCTATACCGCCAGCAGGACATTGGGTTCTACAGATAGCATATTCACCTTTAAATCCCTGACAAATATCCGTACTAGCTGTCCAATTTTTCGGTTGGGCACCAGACTTAGAAAAATCGATTTTCTGATACCAGGCACAGAGTCCTTTGCCTTTACAATAGAAAAATACTTCGCCGGCACCAGCTCCGGAAGCGTTGTAGAGGACTAACATATCTCCAGTATATGAACCACACTTGGCAGGACCATTAAAGATGATACGCCGATCGCCAGAAACATTTGAGTTGCCGTGATCACTCTCACAGCTGGTGACACTCGAGGTAAATCCACGTAAAGCTTCTTCATCTTCTGGCTTATAACGATAGGCATGATTGGTACCGGCTGAATGGAATTGGTTTGCTCCACCAGTGGTACAAGATATTTGTTTGGGTGCCCAGAGCATTCCTGCAGAACCACCATTGGTCATTCTTTGGAAAGCTGGACCAGAAGGACCATTGCCATCGGCATGACACATTTCCGAATTTGACCAGGTGGTATCTTGCACGAACATGAGATTACTTCCTACAACTTTGTAGAGGAGACTTTGATTATTTGAGGTTTGGACTGCATAGCCATTCTGGCTATAGACAGTATTGTTTACATCTCCGACATGGGCAAAACCTTCTCCGTAAACGAAAGCGCCGAAGTTACAATTGGTATTATCTTTGGTTTTATCCTGACAGGGGATAATGTAATCAAAAGAATTTTTTGATTCTACCGGGTTACATTGAGCTATTGGTTCAGTCGAACCGTTAATTGGTACATTATTACTGGTACAAAGTTGGGTATTTGGCGTAAATCCTTGGGCAAAAGCCGCGGAAATGGGGAAAAATAAGAAAAGAAGTACAAGATACAATTTGCGTATCATAGATAAGATGAATCATACCAAAAAATGATGAGAATTGACATCGTTTCACAAAATCTCATACAATCCTAAATCAGTCGTCATCACTTGACAGCGAAAGCGTGATAAAAGACACTAATCATATGGCAAAAAAAGTACGCAAAGCAGTGATCCCAGCCGCAGGTTTTGGAACCAGGTTTTTACCTCAAACCAAAGCCATGCCAAAGGAAATGTTACCGATTGTTGATAAACCGGTGATTCAGTACGTGGTGGAAGAGTTAGTTGATGCGGGTATCGAAGATATCATTATCGTCACTGGCTATCACAAACGAACCATCGAAGATCATTTCGATCGTCCTTCTATGGAATTAATTGAAAATCTTCGCATGGGTGGACCGAAAAAGTTACCTCTGCTTCAAGAGACAGAAAAAATTTCTGACATGGCTAATTTCATTTATGTTCGTCAAAAAGGGCCATATGGAAATGGAACTCCCTTATTAAATGTCCGCAAGGTAGTCGGGGACGAACCATTTGTCTATACCTGGAGTGATGATTTTATCCAAGCTGAACCAAAATCCCGTTTCAAGCAATTGTTAGAAGTTTTTGATGAGTATCAATCTTCTATTCTTGCCAGTGTAAGGATTACCAAAGATGAAGATTATGATCGCTATGGTATCGCTGGAGGAAAAGAGCTCAAGCCTGGGTTGATTGATGTCAATGTCATCATGGAAAAACCAGGAAAAGAAAACGCTCCTTCAAATTTGGCAAACGTTTCTGGATTTATCCTTACGCCTGATATTTTTGAATATCTAGATCGAGCGTTAAATAATCTGAAGGAAGATGAAGAATTATATTATAATGACGCTCTAAAACTCATGTTAGAAGATAAAAAGCGAGTTTTGGCCTGTGAAGTGCAAAATGGCAAATATTATGATACTGGAAATAAACTAGAATATTTAAAGACCGTTGTTGAATTTGCTCTCAAACATAAAGAGATGAGTGGTGAATTTAAGAGCTATCTGAAAAATTTGAATTTATAAGGCATTATGAAAAAGATGTCTGCCCGTATTAGAGGCGCCTTTTTTATCACAAAACAGGCCAACCACCATATCGTCCATATTCTTCTCGGAATTTTTTGGTTTTACCTTTTGCAACAAACAATCCATCAATTAGAGCTGCGCCATTTTTTCTTAGCAATTCTTGGTTCAGAACTACCAGATGCAGAGCACCTCATCTATTTTTACCTTCATGGGAGACGAGATGTATATAGTGTAAAGGTGAAAAACCTGATCCGTAACAGGCAGTGGCGCGAGTTAACACTCTTTTTGAAAAACAATCATAAGTATTTAACGACTCTGAAATTCCATTGTTTACAGTGGGTTTTTTTCCTGACCATTCTGACTGGGATAAGCTTTATCTTTGACCATTATGCAACGGTTGTTATGTTAGGGGCGATGGTGACCCATTATGTGTTTGATATTGTTGATGATTTTATATTCTTGGGAAAGATGAATCCGAATTGGAAACGGGGGATAATCAAAAAACCCAAACTTTCATAACCCTTCTTCCTAGTATCTATTACTCCTCGGTGATTTTATATTTTTGAGTATCTTCACACCATTCTACTGGTTTTCTGTCGTCTGAAGCTAGTAAAAAATATGTAAACACGAAGCATAATTTTCATCACGGATTGAATATTAATTTTTCGATCTTCATACCACTGAAAACTG
>JBGALL010000008.1:32529-35831 GCA_044223895.1 Candidatus Woesebacteria bacterium | reverse complement strand
TCATCTGAAAGATCATCTCGCCGAGAAACATAACATCTCACCACTATCTACCTATCTCCGTGAGATAGTCTATGGAGGTACTGATGGAATTGTCACAACGTTTGCTGTGGTTGCAGGATTTGCGGGAGCAGATGCTCAGGCTGTGGGAGCCTTACCAGTGTTAACGGTGTTATTGTTTGGATTTGCAAATTTATTTGGTGATGGTGTGTCTATGGCGTTAGGGAGTTTTCTCGCTTCACAATCAGAACATGATGTCTTCAAAAGTGAAGAGTTAAAAGAAAAAAATGAAGTTCGTGATAATCCTGAAAGTGAAAAAGAAGAGACCATAGAAATCCTCGTCGCCAAAGGATTTACTGAGGTACAAGCGAAGACTCTGGCAGATATTTATGCTACCAATCCTAGCTACTGGGTAGAATTTATGATGAAAGACGAATTGTCGCTCCAAGATCCTTCCAACGATAAACCCTACATAATGTCACTGGTTACCTTTATCTCGTTTTTGGGATTTGGAGTATTGCCACTTATTCCCTATGTGATTTTCCGAACTGACCCTCAGGTATTTACCTATTCTGTATTAACTACCGCTGGATCTCTTTTACTTCTGGGGAGTTTTCGGTACAAAGTTACCAAACAATCGTTGCTCCGAGCCCTATTTGAATCATTACTCCTGGGTGGATTAGCAGCCAGTGTGGCTTATGGAGTAGGCAGAATAGTGAAGATTTAGTTATTTATTAAATCTCCGGAGGTTTTGAAGGACGGGTATCTTCAGTATGATCTGCTTTACCTCTTCTTACCAATTTACCCAACGCTGATGTTGCATCATGAAACATTTGCATGAAGTGTATTCCCGTATCTTGTCCCATTTGATGATTGTCGATAGCTGCATTTACGAGATCTGCCATATGTTGATCTCTCTCTCCAGGGGGATGAGACAAAGGAGTAATAATAGTTCTTATGTCATTAGAAACCTCTCCAGAATCATCAAGTAAAGGAAGATCACCAATGATTTCTTTTTTATCTGCGGGAATTGAACCCATTTCTGGAGGTATTTCAGGTCTTTCTGGCTGATTTGAATTTTCTTTAGACTGTTGTGGTTGTTCTGCTTCTGTCATAGAAGAGATTATACTGTATTGGCTTTATTCTTTCACCAACGAGTAGTTAAGTTTTGATTTGATCTCAGCTTGATTCTTATCGAGAAGCTGGACAACTTTTTCATTTATTTTTAAATAATATACTGCTTCAGAGGTATCATCGGGAGTGAGTTCATAGATTACTGCTTCTGGATCTTTTTTGGTTCCTTTCAGTAATAGCCAATTCCCAGTCCTGACCATCGGCATTTCTGATTTACCCTGATATACTTCAGTCAATTCAAATGTTCGAGGAGCCATATTTTTGCTATCAACATTTAACGTCAGACTGGTTCGTATACCTTCACAATCAGCACAGGGGAGTACCCCAGTAAATTTCCCGAGTATAGATTCCATCGGTTGATTTTCTGTTTGGTAACTGTTCCATTTATAGGCATCAATCAGTTGTTCATTCTGATTGATCACTTGTTGGTATTGCATACCAAAGAAGAATCCAAGAAAGGGGAATACGATAAATAATACCAGAGCAATAAATTTTGACAGGGTTGTGACCGTAGTAAACTCTCTCTGGACAGATTTAGAAAGCTTCATATCTCTAGTATTTCAAATGCTGAGAAAAAGGGAAGAGGGGAAAAAGTTATAAGTTGTGTCTAGGGGAAAAATACTTAGTCTGTCATCCTGAGCGCTTATATAAAAGCGAAGGATGACAAGATTCATAGAAAAAAAATATGAATAATACTTCGTTGATAAGACAATTACGAGAGGAAGTTTATATTTTTTCAATCTTCATACCACTAAAAACTGGAATAGAACGGTGTGAAGATATTCAAAAATACAAACTATACTATTAATTATAAACATCGAAGAGAATCACGGAGATGAAAAGCTTCCTTGAGTATGAATTTTACTACAGATTAGATTGTTCGCAGGTCCATTCTTCTGGAGGACAGTTGGGACATTCTTCTACACTACAGGCATCGCCACACATAGCTACTGTAGAGAAATCTGGTATCCGTACATAGCGAGTTTTTCCAGTGGTCTGAGTAGCATAATCAAATTTGATAATTTTATCGCAATAGGCAACTCCAGAGGGCATACCCCATTGGGTGACGATTAAGCCAAAGACTACAGCAATTGCAAACACCATAAATAAAACTATTTTCATCTCTCAATCACTATAGCATACCAGTAGAGATCATCGTTTTAGTAATTCCAGAACTGGGCGTAAATCATTTTCAAAAACTATGTGTTTAGATCGCTCCATAACCTTAACTCTCTTGGCTGTTCCAGCGAAACAAACAAATCTATCGGTTCGTTGGCCTGCTTCATAATCTCCCATACCATCGCCAATCATTGCAAAGGTTTCATTGGGATAACAGCGTTGGATAAAATCTATGACATCTTGTTTTCCCTGATGACTCCATAAGGGAAATCGTCCATCTTGGAGAACTCGGAGGAAGTTCCCGGCATCATCAAATTCAAACTCGTTAGTAAAGACATGATCTCTGGGAATTCCCAAACTGTCTGCTAACATTGAAATGCTGGGATTAAAGCCACCGCTAAGAATGTATGGCTGAACTCCATTTCTTTGTAAAGCCCTGATGGTTTCTTTCGCTCCTGGTGTGATGGTGTGTTGATAGAGGTGACCAATCATGAGCATATCTCTGTAGGTTGGTTTGATAATCTCCAGACGACGGAAATAAACATCCTCAAATGGAATTTGACCATTCATTGCCTGATTGGTCATTTCCATTACCTCTTCTTCTACACCTTTAAGTTTTGCTAATTCATCGATACCTTCGATAGACGATAGGGTAGAATCAGCATCAAAAAAAACCTGTGAGATGTAATTTGTAGGTTGTTCTGAACATGTTTGTAAATCTGGGTTATATCTATGTTGTTCGTGTATTGCCATGGGATTTCCTTTCTATGTAAATGATCCTTCGACTTTGCTCAGGATAGGTATACGTATGCTTTTTTTTGGGACTTAAAAAAGAAACGTATCCCCAAAAAAAACCTCCTTTCGAGGAGGTCAGAAAAAGAAACCTATCCCCGAGGAGTTAACAAGAAGTATCGGAAGCGGTAGAGAAGAGAGAGGTGAATTGAATACGAGACTTAATCATAGTGGTACTGTATAAAAAAATAAAAGAATCTACAAGATAGAAATTTAGGCAGCTTTTTGCCGAAAGGTAATCCCAGCAAAGACCGATCCTA
>JBGALL010000008.1:0-32466 GCA_044223895.1 Candidatus Woesebacteria bacterium | reverse complement strand
CCTGATACATATTCAGTAGGTGATATTTTCCTATTATCCAAAATGTGTTGTAAATGGCGGATAGTAACTGCGGACGTGCCATTTCCTGTATTCATGGCCTGCAAATCAAACGGAAGTTGTAATTGAGACTCCATTCGTTGTAATTTCCTGTTGATCATAGCGATCACTCCCGCACTAGGTTGGTGGACAAATACGTTTTCAAGATTTATATCCGGATTTTTTTGAATATAATTTGTGATGAACTCTATGCCATGGGCAGTAAAATGTTTGGCTGTATCACTTGCATCCATTGTCGCTGTTAGATCACTATCCGGCTGATCAATTTCTAAAAACATACCATGTTCATTGATGTGAAATAACGATTCATCACCTTGATTAAATTCTATGTGACCTTGTAAATACTCAGGTATATCCTGATTGGGAATATATAACATATCGGTATATGAAGTTTGGACTTTTATGCCACCACCTCTGATAATTTTTACAGCGTAATCTTTGACATCAAAATCTGATGGCCGGAGAATCATTACCGAATACATGTCAGTAAATATAGAAGGAATGGCTATATGTTCCGCTGTCATATGATGTTTATCTCGAAGATGTCCAGTAGGCTCTAGGGCAAGTATGGCAATGGTTTTATCCCGTAAACCACGATCGTTTAACGCTTTTATAAACCCTAATAAACCACCACCGCAGGCTGCCCGGATAGATTCTGTGGTTATCTCCTTGTTCAAATGCGCATGTGTTAGGACACTACTATTTAAACTAACAGGTAAATCCAAATTAGATACAATCAGATGATCAGGAATATCATGAAGGGAACTTTGTTCTATGGCTTGATGTAATAAATACGCACCTATCCTACCAGTATCGTCGATAACTTTCTCACGAGATCGTGAATGATCAAAAAAGTCAGATTCTGGTGGAGACATATATCGCATAGTAATACCTGTGGCAGCGATAATTTTTTGGGCATCTTCACGTTTCTCCACAGGAATATTCCGCAATAAATCTTCATTGGTGAGTCTCTGACCAAAATTCGCGGTGACGATATTCAAATTTCCCCAGCGAGTTGCTGATATCTGATCGTCAACATTTTCGTAAGAGGAATATTTTGATAACCAATCTGGTAGATTATCAGGCTGAGGAAGAGAAAAACGTTCGGAAGGAAATGATTCGACCATGGCGAAAGTATATCATAACCCCAAGCTCATACGTATCTATTTTTTTGTTATACTTTGTCTATGAAGAAAAAAATCTTTGTTGTTGATGATGACGATGCCATTACTGATGCGCTCCAGATGATGTTAGAGTCAGCAGGTTATGCTGTCACAGCTTCCACAGATGCCGAGTTTCTCTATGCTATGAAGAAAGATTTTCCTGATCTGATATTGTTGGATATCTGGTTACAGGGGAAAGATGGGCGTGATGTATCCTTATTCCTCAAGCGCCAAGATATTACCAAAGATATTCCTATTGTGGTAATGTCTGCCAATAGAAATATGGAAACAATTTCCAAAGAAGCTCAGGCAGATGATTACCTAAGCAAACCATTCGAAATGCAGGAATTACTGGACAAAGTAGCTAAATATACTACTCATTAAGCGAAATTATTTATGGAGCCCCGCACTAACATTCCCAAAACAATGGGGACTCAACACCCAGACCATGCTTCTACACCATTTTGGCATAGCCAACCATATATCGAAGCCGCCAAAGAAGTAACTGAATGTTTCTTGTCATTTTCTGAATTAGGAATGTCAGAATATATGTGGGATTGGGAGGGGAAGTTGGTTGACGAAGCAGTCCTCGACAGATTATTCATTGATCACGCAGATTATTTTCAATCACATCCGATAGGTAAAGAAAAATTTTTGACCTTCCGGTTACCAAATCCTAAAGTAGAAACAGAGTATCGATTAGGGCGGGCCTTCACCGGGATGATGAGTGCTTCCGCATTATCAAGACATTTAGAATACGAACATCATCCGTTGTTTGAGGTTATCTTACCAATGACAGAAACAGCCGATGAAATGATCAACGTCCAGGAAGCGTTTAAAGAATTATCATCGCTTAAACATCCTTTGTTGAAATTTGGAGCAACCTCGTTTACTCACATAGAATTAATCCCTTTATTTGAAACTACCCAAGTGATTGCCGATGCAGACAAAATTTTGCAAACTTATATTGATCGTCATAACTCTTTGTTTGGATTTGTTCCACCCTACATTCGTCCCTTCCTGGCTCGCTCAGATCCCGCTTTGAATGCCGGTCTGATACCTACAGTAATGAGTATTAAGATTGCCTTACACAATTTGCACAGAATGGAAGCACAAACACAGATTGCCATGTATCCCATTTTGGGGGCTGCCTCACTTCCATTTAGAGGAGGACTGACACCCTATACTGTTCAAGAATTTGTAGATGAATATCAGGGTATTTCTACGACTACTATCCAAAGTGGATTCAAATATGATTATCCGAAAGATTCCGTCATTCAGGCGATCGAGCACCTAGAAGAATTACTACCTCGTCCTTTTGAACCATCGATGACCACTGATGAGGAGAGTAGTATTCGTATGTCTATGCAACTGTTTGAAACGATGTATCGACAGACAGTTGAATCCATGGCTCCAATTATCAATCAAACCTCTGGATATTTTCCAAAACGCAGAGAGCGGGTTCAGCATGTAGGATTGTTTGGGTATTCACGAGGAGTCGGGAAAGTAAAATTACCTCGAGCAATTGGTTTTACCGGCGCTTTGTATTCGTTAGGAATCCCTCCGGAATTCATTGCCACTGGTAGGGGGATTGCTGTTGCCAGAAATGATGGCAGTGTGCCACTGATTCAAAAGTATTATAAATATCTTGATGCAGATCTCCTCAGGGCTGGAAGATATCTGAATAGAAATAATCTGGAGATCCTGGCGAAAAAAATTAGCGGATTTGAATCAGTGAAAGAAGATCTCAAGGAACTAGAAAGGTATCTATCTAGGGAATTTGGACCACAAACCGATGAGGAAAAAAATCATCAAAGACTAACGAGCGATATCCTTCAAAGCTTAGAAAATGGAAAAGATACTACTGAGTATATTGAACAAGCTGCAGTGTTACGAAAAAGTCTAGGGTAATTAGAGCAGTGATTGGATACTTCTGACGAGTGCCTGAAAAATAGTAACGAAAAACTGAATGATCGCTTGGAATATATGTAAGAGCCATTGCCACCAGGAAAATTGTGAACTCGTTGAATTGGCTTCCGGAACCAAGGGATTTTTTTCTTCAACTCTATTCCCTAAATTACTAATCTGTCCAAATTGTGTCGTTGGTGTTGGTGTGGTGGCGGGATGAAAAATAGGAAAGGGCGTAGGTGTTTCGTTTCCTTCTGCTTTGGCCCGTCCAGCAAAATCTGCAAAGGGGGCATTGGTGATTGGAGTAGAAGTGGGGTTCAAGGCTAACGTTTTAGTAGTTGGTGATGGGGTTGTTTTTAGTATGGTCGATTGGGTTGTCTGTTGCGATGTCACGATTGGTTGAGAAGTAGTTAATGATCCAAAACTTACTTGCTGTGATCCACCAGTTGATTGTCCTACTGTTGGTGATGGTTCAATCAACGAAGGAATTTGTGGTGTCGGAGAAGCCAAGAAATTGCTTACAACTTTAGTTGTAGGAGTAGGTAAGGAGGAGTTGAGAGAAGTTTGTTGGGCTGATATAGACGGTATTGATGTTGGTGATAATAAGCTTGAAAAAGATTGAGAAGGTGGAGAGGTAGGGGAAACAGTGGGAAGAGAGGTGTTAGGAGCAAGAGAGGGAATAGAGGCAATAGAAGGAATAGAGGTGATAGAAGGTATGGATGGCTGAGAAGTTGGAGATGGTTTGATAACTACTGTGGCTGTCGGAAGGGTTACTTTGGCAAATTGTACAGTCGTAGGGGTTGGCGTTGGAGTCGGATTCGTAGACAATGGCTGTGATGAAGAAGGTTGGCTCGTTGGTTGATTCGAACAATTATATGGCCAACCGACATTGGCACCACCAGTGAGTGGAAAAAAAGTAGCATCAGCAAAATATAAGGTCGATGCAAATACAACATTTCCAAATCCCGAAGGTGGAGTTTGATTCATCGTAACCGTTATCGTGTCATCATCTTTGACAGTATTTTCAAATATGGTTCGCTCAGCTATCTTAGGTGTATAGACATCGACATACGAGGTAACTTTTAGTTTGGCAGTACTTCCTTTGGGAACCAAACTAACATGAAGATGACGACTAACTGATTGGGGATTACTACAATCATAGGTTACCTGACCTTCTGTGTATGTAAAACTTCCAGAGGTGGCAGTAATTGCATTTTGGGTTGTCTGAACCTCTTTGGAGGCTTCATTTGATTCTTTCTCCAGAGCACTAAATTCTTCAATGGAATCTATATCCACCGCCTGAGGTTCGGTATTGTCTTCACCGGCATCGTCGGGAATTTCACCATTGGTAGTCTCTATCTCCTTTGTTTGTTGTACAGAACCACTATCAGATGAAGATTGTTCTGTTTGGGTGGTAACTGTTTGTTTGCTCGTTTTGCAGGGGGGAGTTAGTTCTGTAGTGGTGACCATCCCATTCAAAGGAATTTCACCATACTTTTTACCTGATTCTCGAGAATATAATTTTACTGAAATGTGTGGAATAAAATAACAAGAATCTAAACGATATAAGAACGGATAGGTTTTGTTGTCTTTGATTCGTAAGGTGCGTTTTTTTTCTGGAGGTGGGTTCTTGCCTTCAGGGGGTGGATGTTCTGGATTGGGTGTATAGGTTACCGATACCACCAATCGATAAAATAAATGATCATGGAGATTATTGACGACGATCCGAGCAATAGCAGTGTTATGTTTGAGTAATCTTGCTTGGGTAAGTTGGATAAATTCTGCAGTATTTCCAGCACGATTTCGAATATCTTGATTTTGTAAGCTTACATAGACACTTACTCCCAGAATAGCCAACAAGGGAAATAATAAACCTAATAATTTCAGCTTTTTGAGCATAGATATAGTGTACAATGTAGCAATGAATTATCACATTAGAACAATTGAAACTTCAGATAAAGAATCTTTCATTCAGATATTTAACCAATATGTTCAGGAGTATTTAACTATTGATCAAGTATACCCTAATTATTTTAATCCCGAGATTGGCAATACGATGTGGCAACTTCTAGAAAAGCATTCAGAGGAATACCTAGCAGTGGTTGCCGAATGTGAATCTATGTTAGTTGGATTTTGTACGGGATCGATTCACATTTTTGATGAAATTGAAACGATGTATTTCCGAGGGGATAAACGGGGTGATGCTTGGGATTTAGCTACCACTCCTGAATGGCGAGGGAAGGGTGTTGGTGCAGCCTTACTGGATGGATTGTCAGTAGAATTTAAAAAAAGAGGCTGTGAGCATATGATCCTCAATAATGTGGATATCAATAATGCAGGAGCCAAAAGACTATATGAAAAACTTGGCTATACTCCCTGGACTTTGAAGTATTACAAAAAAATTTAATGGAAGATAAACATTTACCTCTATATTCACCGTTAAAACATCGAGATTTTCGACTCTTGTGGTTGGGGCAGGCAATCTCTCTTATAGGAACTCAGATGCAACTGGTAGGTCTAAATTGGCACATTTATGAAATAACCCGTTCACCTGCAGCCTTGGGATTATTTGGTCTCCTACGGTTTTTGCCTATTCTTCTGTTTGGGTTGATTGCTGGTTCATATGCCGATCTTCATAATCGTAAGCGAATTTTAATAGTCACCCAAACTTCTATGACGTTGTTGTCATTCATATTGTTCTATTTAACCTCTCGCGGATCGATAACTGTTTGGTTGATTTATCTAATTAATATTTTTACAGCAAATGCAAATACCTTTGATATGCCTGCGTCAATCATTAATGCCAGGTCTTGTTCCTAGGAAAGACTTTCTCTAATGCTATTAGTTGAGTAATATGATGTTTTATTTTTCTTCGATTACTGGACCAGCAATCGGTGGTTTTTTGATTGCTCATTTAGGGATGAGCAGCGTGTATTTATTTAACGCCCTTTCATTTGTCGCTGTGTTGAGTGCTTTATTCCTGATGCATCATGAGGAGAATTCCTGAAAGACAGTAGTCTCGGCATCACTCTCGTCGATGAAAGAAGGACTGGTATTTGTGAAGAAACCATTGTTTGGTCTACTATGTTGCTAGATTTTTTCAGTACCTTTGTTTCAGCTAATATGGCTGTTGCCCGTATTTGCGCATATACATTTATGTCGATGGGACTAGGTTGGTTGTGGTTGCTGATTCAGTAGAGCTGTTTTAGCAATATTATTTATAGCTCGAAGAGGCCGAATACAGTATCAGGGTAAAGTACTATTGGCAGCGATTGCACTCTATGCTATCGGTACGATTGTTTTTGGAGTATCTCAACTTTTCGTGGTGAGTTTTTTGGGGTTATTGTTGGTTGGAGCAGGGGATGGGATAAGTGGAATTATTAGAAATAATATTCGTCATCTGGCGACACCAGACAATATGCGTGGCAGAATGGTGGCCATAAATATGATCTTTTATATGGGGGGTCCACAATTAGGTGAATTCGAAGCAGGTATACTTGCTGCTGCAGTAGGTGCTCCACTATCAGTCGTTCTGGGAGGTGTAGGAACCTTAGTCATTATCGCAGTTATGGCAGCAAAAATTCCTCTGTTACGAAATTATACCAACGAAGAAGAGATTCTTTAGAATCATCTTGGATTTTTATTTTAACAAAGAATCATAGTATGAGATCCTTCACTTTGTTCAGGATGACATACTGAAACGATTTTTACTTTGATACAAAACTAGTAAACAACTCCACACATATCGTTCCTTCACAGGCTCCACAACTATATTTGTATGTCCCTTCGATTGCATGACGATGAAGTGATGAACGGAGCCAGAAACTAAAAATTTGATCTTCTGTATCATAGTAGGCCATATTTTCGGTTATCCAATAGGGAAGTTTTCTATCGTAGAGACCTTGGTGAATATATCCTGTCCCATAAATTTCATTAGGTAATTCTGGTCGTCGTTCATCAGCAACTTTACACAGATATTCATTTTTTTCAAATGCTGGCAGTTTTAATGATTTCCTATAGTCATTAATCATTTCAAATAATCTATTGCTACTTAAACTTCCTGAGGTACTCGCAAGTGGAGAATAGTGGGGTATTGTTGGGATTCTGATCTGAGTGGTTGTTGGTGCTAGTGTTGGTGTGGGACTGGGAAAAAATAATGAGGTTGGACTAGGAACGATTACTAATTCCTGGATTATTCGTGGCGAAGGGGATTGTTTAGATGTTGGTGTAGGCTTCTTGGTTGACGTCGGCATCGGTGTACGAGTTGGAATACGAGTTGGTGTCGCTGTTGGATCTGGAGTAACAGTCGGTGAAGGTACAACTGTGGCGGTTGGTGAAGCCTCAGGTTCATCATCTTCAACAAACGGACCGAAGGTAAGTGTTTCTGGCGCAAGTGAAGATTCCGCAATAACTGATGCAGCCTTCACTTCTGGTGATTTAGGAATGGTTTGATAGGAAGTAAAAGATAATAAAGCACCTAAGGTTCCTAAAATGAATGTTTCCAGAAGAGAGAATATGGCGATCATTCCCGTGTCGTTTCTCTCCATTCAGCTGATTATATCAGTTTTGACAAGCTCCCCATAATCCTTTGTTGGCTGCTCTGGCTTGCTCCTGGATGAGTTTGAATTCTTGGGCGTGTTTGGTATCTGGTTTTATTTGTAAGGTTTTGGCATAGCCTTCTTCCAGGAGTACTTTGTTTACAAAGGTTCCATCTTCCAGATAAATATAGCGTAATTTACGATCATATTTATCAACCTCTGAAACATCTTTTTCCATGAGAATGTGTTTGCCCAATACCAATGAACTGTTTCTCTCAGACGCTTGTTCCGCAAAACAGCTATGTGTTTCGATTTCTGGACTATTAATTCCTATGTAGCGAATTTTTTCAGTACCGTTAATTTGAATAGTATCGCCATCAATAATTTTGGTAACCACCCCACGCTCTCTTGAACCTTCGGTAGTCAGAGGTGACGGTGCTGGAATTGAGGGAGTTATGGTTACCGGATCAGGAGGATTTTGGGTAGGAAACATTGATTCTGGTTTTGGGTTTATTAAAAATGATAAGAAGAGAATGATGAGTAACAATACTCGTGGCATGGAGATGCGAATTCGTCGTGATCGTGACATAGGTTCTTCTATTGTATTACAGAATTGACACCATAGAAGAAACATACCATTCTAATACCATATGAAAATAGCTCTATTATCAAATCTGAAAGTAAACGCTCCCAATGTTTCTCAAGCCCAAGGTGATGAATTTGATGAATTGGACGTTATGTCAACCATGAAGGAAATGTTGGCAGTCTTTCAACGCTTAGGACATCAAGCAGAATTCTTTGAAGCCAGTATTTGGAAACCCTATCGTTTTATAGAAAAATTAGAAAAATATAAACCTGATCTTTGTTTTAATGTTGCAGAAGGCCATTACGGTGATTCGCGAGAGTCACATGTCCCTGCAATATTGGAAATGATGCGTCTTCCGTATACTGGCAGTAAAGTAATGACCTTGGCTATTGGTTTGAATAAAGCCATGACCAAACAAGTTCTCAAATCTTGTTCTATTCCTACTGCACCGTTCCAATTGTTTACTTCTGAAGATGATGCGATAGTACCAGAGTTTTTAGGGAAAAATGGAAAGTTAGTTTATCCATTATTTGTGAAACCGAATGCTGAAGGGACGAGTATGGGGATCGAAAACAACAGTATTGTTACCACAGTAGAAGAACTCAAAATACGAGTCAGTTCTCATCTGAAAAAATATAAGCAATCGATTCTGGTAGAAAAATTTATCAAGGGGAGAGAAGTGATGGTAGGAATAATTGGGAATAATCCTAACCTTACCATATTACCCGTGTTGGAATTAGAACATGCGACCTATGGATCTGCTCATAAAGGTATCTACACCAATACCATGAAACACAATGATGATTTAAATGATTATCATTACCATTGTCCTGCGTTGTTAACACCCAAACAAACCAAGGAAGTCCAGAATCTTGCGAAACGAGTATTTGATGTCTTGGGATGTCTGGATTTTTCACGGGTGGATATCCGTCTGGATGAAGAAGATGGCTATAAACCCTATGTCTTAGAAATTAATCCCTTAGCAGGCTTAACACCCGGATTTAGTGATTTATGTTTAGAGGCAAAAGGTGCTGGTTGGGATTACGATCGATTAATTGGAGAAATTTTAACAGCTGCAATGACCAGATATAATCTCAGCTAGTACAACTCAAAGTGGAGATCCTTCTCGAGCAATTAGCGCTCAGGATGACAATCTTGGTATACTTACATCGATGAAAAACGCCGTCTGGGATCTCAAATCTCAATTTGAAAGTTACAAAAATATCCAAGTCTTTGATTGTCTTTTGGCAGAATTTTTACTTTCAGAAGGGCGGTTTGTTCCCGAGCAAGAAAAATTATTCCAAACCTATAAGGTAACTACTTTGGATGAATTAGCAGATAAACAATTGGAGAAATTTAACGAACTGCCTGCACTTTATTCCTTATTTACGACCATAGAACAACCCTTAAGTACTGTTTTATATACTATGGAAAAAACTGGCATATCGCTCGATACTCAGCGTTTACAAGCAGTCGGGGAAGAAATTAATCAAGCTGCAAATAATTTAGAAACAGATTTAAAAAAAGATGTAGGCTATGAAATTAACTTAAATTCTTCGATCCAAGTTGGAGAATTTTTAGCAGAGAAGTTATTAGTCCCTTTATCCAAAACCAAGACAGGAAGATATGCCACCAATGAAAGTGAGATCTCTCAATATGCCGACCAATATCCCTTTATTCAGAAATTATTATCTTTTCGTGAGTTGAGTAAATTACGTTCTACCTATGTAGATTCATTGATCAGTAAAGTTGATGATCAGGGAAGAGTGCATACGACCTATGGTCAAACATCAGCCAGTACTGGAAGGTTATCATCAACTAATCCTAATTTACAAAATATTCCTGTAAGTTCAGTATTTGGTCAGAAAATAAAAGGCTGTTTCGTTGCATCTCCGGGACATGTCCTCTTGTCATTTGATTATTCCCAACAAGAGCTTCGAATCTTAGCGCATCTCACCGGCGAAGAAAAACTGATCCACGCCTTTCAGAATAAACGAGATATTCATACTACGACCGCGAGTCAGATATTTCATGTTGCCTACGAAGCAGTAACCAAAGAGCAACGAATGATCGCCAAAACGATCAACTTTGGTATCGTCTATGGGATGAGTAGTTATGGAATGAGTGCTCAGCTGCATATTCCCGTCGAAGAAGCCCAACATTTTATCGATACCTTTAACGCGACCTATCCCAATATTCAAAAATATTATGAAAGCTATCTTAAGGAGGGGAAGGTAAATAGATATGTCGAAACAATTTTGGGAAGACGCCGCTATGTGTTTGAATATCCTGGTCAAAAGTTCATCGACAACGCGATGCGAAGAGTATTAATTAACTATCCTATTCAAGGATCGGCAGCAGATCTGATGAAGAAAGCCATGATTCAAATTCATAAGGAAATAATCGAAACAGATAAGACGGTAAAGTTGTTATTACAAATTCATGATGATCTCGTGTTTGAAGTTCCTAATGATCCCAAAAAAATTCAAGAAATGTCCGAAAAAATCCGCGAGATTATGTGCAATATTTATCCATTAGCAGTTCCTGTAGAAGTAGATGTCAAAATGGGAAAGAATTGGGGAGAGATGAAATCTATTTCAGTTTCGTAAGTTTGATTGCTGTTCCGTAACTATCACCCCTTTGCGCTGGTTCCACCAATAAATTTTCCTCCATACTTGGACCAAGATGAGTCAGAAAATAACCTTTCCAATCTCCATACATACGAAGTGGTCGATACTGCCAATTCAATCGAGAAATGACGGCATCTCTCGAAGTATCTCCTAACACAAAAGCGAAATATTGGTAGTAATCCTCGAAAGCATCGAGCCGTAGATATTCGGCTGCGTCAATATAGGCACTATACCCAGGTTTTAAAATTCTGATCATCTCTTTATATGCTCGTTCTGGCCAGAGAAAATAACAGGATGCAAAATTGCTTAACAATACCTCTTGAGAATTATCGGGTATATCAGTTAAGAATTCTGCGGGGATTGTTAGTACTCGCACGTCTTTGGCAGATACATTTCCCATAGTTATTCCAGTAATTTCAACCTTGTTTCCAAAATCTTTGGCTAATGAACTAACGACGGTTCCTTCTCCCATTCCTATATCAGTTATATGTATTTTTTCTCCATTCGCTGTATCAATAATCGATTGGACTCGGTTGGGAATAGTGTCATTTGTAGGACGCACATATTCACCATATTTTCTCGAGGTATTTCTGATTGGACGAGATGGCATGTTTAAGTAAACAGGATTTATAACTGGCCACCTAATTTCATTCTCGTGACCAGGTACAAAAAGTGAGGGGCGATGCAGTAATCGATACAGATATTGCCAATCTTCTACAGAGGTATAGGCGGCTAGTAAACTGCGATCATCAAAGGGTAATGATTTGTAACGATCATTTTTTTGAATATATGCTAGTGCCTGAGAAAAAAGTGAATCTGCCAAAGCGGTAAATGATTCAAAATCCAAGTCTAGAGACGTGATTGAATTATGAACTAAATCTCTAAACATTGAATAACTAAATTGCCGAGGATCGTCGAAATTGGTTCCAAACAATTGATTTAATTGGGTGGTTACCTGAGATAAATCAGCACCTTTGGATACCGCTTCACGAATATTATCCTGATAGGTTTGGGCAATCCGAGCTTCGGTAAAAGGCTTGTTATGATAATCTATTCTTCGTTCTTTAGACATTTGAGGGATTATACAGTAAAGCGAGAACTATAGTATAATTCCGGTTTATGAGCCGAGAACAACTTGTTTCTACTACCTTAGCTGTTCATCCAGACGAGAAAGCTAAAACACTTCATTGGGTACATGAATCTATTTTTCCATCAATGCTGCAACGACCTCAAAAGGTTGAACATGATTTGTTGGTACTTCATCGGGCGGCCACCTGGGGTGTAGAACCTCCTCATCTGTCTCCTGAAGTAAGAGTTGAACAGTTGTTAAAAAAAACTGAATTTGCTGAAGGTAAAAGTGATAGGGAAATGAAACAACTTGCTCGCCGAGTTGCTCAGGGAAATCATGGGACAATTCGTGTAGATTTATCATCGCCTTCGGCGAAGGGCAGATATAGAGTATTAGGAACGATTACTCATCTCGAAAAAAATCAGAAAAAGACGAAGAAAATTTGGGATTTCCGAGCTATAGAAATTATTACCCAAACTGTAGCCGGAGATAAGATATCAACCTATTCGACTCCCCAGGATTCAGTTGACACGTTGATGGGATCACTATGTGATTCGTTTCAGTCGTATAGTCAAAAAGCATATCTAGATAGGGATCCTGTAGCGTTAGCTGTTGCCGCTGCAATGTTTTATACCATCGGAAATAAATTTATTCATCCCTTTAGCGATGGAAATCATCGAAGTTTTGACCGAATCTTGGAACTGTCATTTCAGCGAATAGGGGTGCCAATAGAACTACCTCGCGATACTACTATAAATATTCCCAGAGAATCACCAATACGTACAACGACGGTAAATTGTTTACTGAATTTCTTGCGAAATAATAGTCTTCCTCTCAATATGCCTGATACCCATCCTCAATATAAGCACTATCAAAAGACGTTAACGTCAGCTATTCAAAAACTTATCACTGATGGCTTAGATGATCCATTTTATCGGTACTTTTATGCTTTAACGGCTGAAAACATTCTTTCATGGACGGGGTTGAACTACAGTCAAGAGATTCGTGGTGTGCAGGATCAAGCACAAAAAGAGGGTGGTTTTGAAGTAAAAAGAATTGATAGCTCTAGACCTCGTGGATAAAGAATGAAATACTAAATCCATATGAATAAACCTGCCTATTATTTGAGTAATATTGTTAGTATCTTTTTCCTGGTTTTTGGTCTGATGGAATTGGTAGTGGCTATCACCAGTATCATTGGTACGGGGGCTGGGATGTATGGGGCTGCGTTATCGGAAGCTATGGGGAAAGAAACTGGTGGATTTCCATTAATTGTGGGTTTGGGCGGAGGATTATATTTTGGTTTTTTGGGAACTCTCTATCTAGCTGCATCACTAGGATTATACAAGTTTAAATCCTGGACGTATCTGGTCCTGTTGTCTATCGGGGGAATTGGTCTCTTAGACGCCCTCTGGTCGTTGTCTTCTATTCAACCGAAATATATGGAATTTTTTTGGGTGCTGGTATATGGTGGTTTAGCTATCTTTGCAAAAACATCGGCATTATTTAAAACTAAAAAAGGTAGTGTATAACTGGAGTGATATCATAAATATATGAAATTAAAACGTCATCACACAAATCCCATTTTAGAAAAATATCCTGATCATGATTGGGAAAAAGGTTCAGTACTTAATCCCAGTGTTCTCTATGAAGATGGAATTTTTAAAATGGTTTATCGAGCAACCAATGATACTCATAGTGGCCAACCAGGACGGTATATGTCTTCGGTTGGGTATGCCATAAGTCTCGATGGAGTTCATTTCGTTCGGGCAAAAGATCCATTAATTGCTCCAAGTCGTGACTATGAACATAAACTGGGATGCGAAGATCCCCGAATCACCAAAATCGAAGATTATTATTTTCTCTATTACACTGCTGTTGGTGATGACAATGGTAACGATGTTGTCCGGATTGCTTTGGCTACAAGTAGAGATTTTAAAAAATGGAAAAAGCATGGCATAGTTGGTCCGAAACATACTGCTTCTAAAGCGGCGATACTTTTTCCAGAAAAGATCCGTGGAAAATACATTATGTTTTATACGTGGATGTCTGACAGCCCGATGTCTACCATCATGGAAGCATCCTTTGATACTCTCGAAGATGCTATGAATCCTCCAGAAGGAGTGATGATGAATGATATCGATCGTTACGAAGAACATGCAGTCTTTAAACCCTTAGAACATACCTTCCGTGGCCCAGAAGTTGGTGCAGTACCTATCAAAACTCGAGATGGCTGGTTGTTTATTTACTGCAATGCGAATGTCTCTGATCATCCTGAATGGACAATCAGTGCAGCTTTACTAGATCTTCACGATCCCAAAAAAGTTTTGGCTATTACCGAGGAACCTATTCTCCGCCCAGAAACAGAAGAAGAACGGCATGGGGTGGTAAACAATGTCACTTTTCCCGAAGGTGCAGTGGTCGTCGGAGATGAGTTGTATGTCTATTACGGAAGCGGGGATCAGGGGATCTGTTTAGCAACGGGAAAACTTCATGACCTATTGTCTCATCTGAAATCAAGAATCGAGAGGTGAAAACGTATTAGTACTTTGAAGAACAAGTTTCTAATTTCTTCAGTCGTGCTTCATGATCTTCTAATATGTCAGAATGCTCTGATTGTTTCCCTGCGAGAAGAGTTTGTTCTTCTCTTGAATCTCGGATTTCTTTAAGGAATGCATCAAGTTTTTCAAATATAGGATCTTTAATCTCCCTTATTAATTCTTCTGTAAGTTCTTGTTTAAGTTCTAGTTTGAGTTCTTGTTTAAGTTCAAGTTTAAGTTCATCTATAAATACACGCCCGAATTCTATTAGTTTTTGATCCAAATATTCTTCTGTTACGTATCTATTTTTTTTGATCGGCATATATGGAGGTAGTAATAATTTTCTAGTATATAACCTAGATTAAATCATAAAGAAATTAGTTTTTTATTAAAATACTCTGTTACTCAGCAGTAATATTGGTAATTTTTTCTCCATAATACGTGCTTAACCCTCCGGCTTTGGTTATATCTTCTAGAGAAACTGATTGGCGTTCTTCTTGGGTATATTTTATATGTTCCACTGCCCGTGAATCGAGAAAATGAACCAAGACTCCATATTCATCAAATACCATTTTTGAAATTTCTTCATAGATTTTATTGACGCTAGATCCCGATTGAATGGAGGAAAGATTGAACATGATGTCGATATCAGAATTGCCTGGAGAGATAAATTCATAACTACCGTGTCTGGCTGATCTTTTTGCTTGGGCGTTCATCAGATGGGAGAGATGGGAATCTCGGTAGGTATTTCCAATTGGATACACTCCTAAATGAGCAGTACCATCTGCAATACTCCCTCCGACACTGATTATCTGGGCGAGAGATGGATCAATGGTCCGGGATAATTGCAGGGCTTTCTCATAGGCATTTTCATATTGCCTCAACACACGTTGTTGTCCTTCTGGATTTAGCGGCTGTCCAGATTCGTGGATTGATCCTTGGGTTTCTAAAAAAAACTTTGCTCTGGACGAGAGTTCGTCTGTTGAAATTATAGTTTTATAGCCCAGATCTTCAAAAATTTCTGTTTCAGATTTATTTTCTTGTATGTACCTGTTCAGGGTATGCTTTAGGTAGATCTCTCGACCATAATTGCCACAAAACTGTCGAAGTTTACCGAATAAGCTTTCTACAATCTGCTCATTCTGTGATACTGGTTCTGAGGCATCGACTGACATGTGCTACGCAGTATATCATCTTGACCAGATTTAGCGTTGTATCTACAACGTTTGTTCTTATTTCTTTCTGCAATAGCTAAGTTGTATGAGGTTAGCTAGTATAGATATATGATCGATGCGACTTTGATGCCCGATGTTCCCAAGACAGTTGTTCGTATGGACGCTGTTCGCTATGGGCAAGCTGATGCTGCTCGGTTGATCCATGAACAAGTAGGAAGGGCAATTCCCATGGGTGAATTTGATAGCTTGGATGATGATGTAAAGCAGTATCATTTGGATACCTTGAAACGGTTTCAAAAACTAGAAAAAAATCCTCATGCCTTGCCATTGTTATCAAAATTTGCTGGAGCCTTACGTCAAGCCAAGTTTCAGGATGTGGAGCAATCATTATCTTCGATTAAAGGTGCCGATCAGATTGTCAGTCGAGTAAAAAATAATTACATCAAACAAGTTGATCGATTATTCAATGGTGGCGCTGATATTCTGCATAACTCTCATGCCATCGTCCGCGATCTGGGGTTTACCAGAAAATTTAATTCTCTACAAGAAATAGAAGACAAATTAGTGGAGATGAAGAAAGATATTAAGGAATTACACACATTTATACACAGCATAGACAAACCAGATGTCCAAGGAATACTTGCCCGTATACATAAATTCAACTTTGATGGAAAAAATCTGGAAAGAGATTCCGGTCAACTTTCAAGTGCGTTAATAATTCAAGATATTTCGTATCCAGGCCTTTCTGAGGAATTGCGCAATAGAAATATTGTTCATAGTGAGGTGAAACCATTAAGTAATCAAACTCAATTTAAACAAGGAGAGGTGGCTGTCTACCAGCATGAGCGACCAATGAGTACCAGAAAATTACGCAGGAAAATTGAACTAAGAAAGAATGGCGATAGTACAACTGATAACATTTTGTTAGTTAATGGTGATATTCCGAAAACAGTAATAATCGATGTTCCTACCCCTGAATCTTTGGATACCTGGCATAGTCATTTAACCTATCAAGAGATTAGAGAAGATTGGTATCGATTACCCGAAGACCTACGTCCCAAAGTCATTATGGTAACTCATGATTTTGAACCAGATTTGATGTATAAACATGATTTTCAAGAATTTTTATTTTGTACAAGTCTTGATGAACTGGGAGATGTATTATCGATAACTAACCGCCTAGATGATAAACAAGCTAACGATGTGTATGCAGAATCTGCATTAGCCAAAGGGCAACGAGAAGCGTATAACAATTCTGATTTGCGTGAATGGGAAAATCATACAGCAGACACTTATCAATCTCTTCGCATGATTTTACATAGAATTCAACAAAGACATCAGGCAATGGATGAATATGATAAGAAGCGTTATTCAAAACTCTTTGATACGGATCAAGATGGAAACACAACGTTTTTCACTCCCAAAAGGGAGACGAATATTCCATTAAGAAAAATACACAGCATTCTCGACTTGGGTACTGGTGAAGGTAGAATTGGAGGAATGCTTTCACGACTAGGATTCAATGTAATGGGATTGGATTTAAGTGAGACCCAATTGAGCCGGATAAAAAAGAGAATTCTGGAAGAAGGTGAAGGTCTCAGAGGTGAACAAGAGCATCCTGGTTTGACATATGAAGCTGTGAATAAATTAATTGCAGAGGGATTAATATCACAAGAAGCATTACTTGATGATGCAACCGCAGAGAAAAACTATATCCCCGTTGAGGGTAGTTTTTTTGAATTAGAAGATGTGTTAAATCAAGAATTAGTAAACTGGGTTTATAGTGATGATTCTAATGTTCAGGAAAAATATGCAGGAAGAGATCCTTTCAAGTTTTTTGATACCACACCAATGAATCAATATGTCTTTCGCGATAAAGACTTTATGTTTTCCGATGTGGGTTTTGATATGGCAATGTTTAATTGGAATACTTTTTGTGAAACCGGATCTTCTGGTCATGAAAAAGAAGTTCTCAAACAAATATTAAATGTTCTATGGCCAGGTGGAGAATTAGTTTTAGAAATTCCTGATAGAAATATAGAACCCTATGCTTCGGCTTTGAAAAAATATCATGCTGAGCACCCCGATGAACCATACGGAACCATTCGAGATCCGAAACCGGCAGATTTCCAAGGCTTAGATGGAGAGGAATTATATCCTCCACGATATTTTCCTGATGTAAACGAATTAGTGCAATTACTAAAATCAGTGGGATATGAAATAGATGCAACACAGGATGTGCAATCCTATTTAGTAACAGGAAAAGATCCCCAAACTGGTGAGGAATCACTGACGCTAAAGGAATATTTTATTACTGCTCGGAAGTCGAAGTAGCGGCTTGTTTCCAAGCGAGTTCGAAGATCGCTCGTTCGGCATCGGCAATCTCTTTGTTTTCGATAATCGTGGCGATCAGGGTGCCGTTATAGAAGGAAAAGAAGGCGACTTTATTACCCACGATATTTTTTTCGATAGCTATATTAAATTTATCTTTGGGTACCAGTCTGGTCTCGCGTAATTCTTCTTTATCTCTTTTTTGATAGGAGATACCCTCGGGCGTATTGGAGGTTATGGCCCGGACATGGATATTATTTTTAATACGTAAGTTATAGTACTCTTTCCAAAATTTTTCGAGCTGTTTATCAATCGTTGGGTTTATTACTAAGTAGGCGAGGATGTCTTTTTTCTCGGAGAGGACTTCTAAATTTGCTTTGATTGTCCCTTCTTCACCCTCAAAGGTCCGGACCACCGGCTTAAATTCCGTCAGTTGATATTGAGAAATTAAGTTAGGGAGAGCTGATTCGAGCTCTTTTAGGGCTAATTCTGCCTTAGTTTTTTGGGTTTCAGCGTGAGATCTGAGGGTTTCGGGTGACTGAGGACGAAACTTGGTTTTATTGCCATGAGTTCCCTCGATGACCAGACCTTTCTTGATAAGTTCTTTGACTACCGCATATATATAGGTACGTTTCACTTTGGTAGTTTTGGCTAGCTCACTGGCCCCTTGGGGACCGTTATTGAGTAAAGATTCGTAGATATCGGCTTGTTCTTGGGTGAGTCCTAATTTAGAAAATATATCGATGTAGAGTGGCATATACCATGAGTATATATGTGACTAAAATAGCTGTCAATCATCTATGACAACAAAGAGATAGATTAGCCTCAAAATATATTATTGTCATATGTAAATGACAAACAAGTTAACAGAAATAGGCACAAAACACAATTGTTGTATACACCCCTTGACAAATACTATAAGATGTCCTATAATACGCTAAGTAACATAAAAGTGTTACTGATCATTAACAAGTTAATACGAATAAACATCACTTAATTATTCTTTTGTTGAAGATTGAAGAGAGGATATAAGCGATGAAGCAAATGGTCTTCCTATATATAGATTGAACTGTCACGTTCTGAAATAGAAAGATTATTCTTCATTAAAGCGTTCTCTGCATTCGATTTAAATATCAGCGTAATTAGTACGTCTTTGCCTAACCCCAATAGCGGGGGAATGGCGAACACATTTTTAAACGATGGAAGCCAAGCCAGGAGGTCTCCTCAGCAATAGCGCTCAGGATGACGTAGCGGATGGTAGCCATCATCATGACAAGACATTTCCACCCTTAACTTACCTGTCCCATATACTGTCCAAATTTATATGAGGTGAGGGAAAGTAGGTGGAAACCTGGAAGCAACTACCTGTCCATAGAATTAGGCCGGCAGCTTGTTCTATTAGGTGCGTTACTTTCAGATTTCTACCTTAGTTTATTTATCAATTCACCCGCTATAAGCGGGTTTTTTCGTATTAGCCACTATTTTTCTTTGAGTCTCGACCTGCCTTCGAGATTCCAAGAAGAGTAGTAATACTCTTCAGCACATTTACAAAGGAAAAAAAACTACGTTTAGCCATATTTCATCTGATCGTGGCGACCACAGTGAGCTTGGTGAATTTCACCCTTACCGTGGTCGTCATGACTCATATTAAAACTAAGAAGATAAGGAGAAACGCTATGTTAGGTGATAATTTGTATTCTGAGAAACTGGATGTGTATATCCAAGCAAATAAGCCAGCAAATGGACAGTGGATCATTTCTGTCAGTGATGATGGAAAAAAGTTGATCTATACACCATATGGTTCTGAAACGGATAAGATTGTTGAAATTCCTCTGGTAGAAGATCCCGCGGTCAAGTTGCCATCACCCGGTTGGGTGAACTGGGTCCATGATGACATGGACATTTGGCAGGCTCATGATACGTGGAACCGTTGGTGTTTTTTGAGCGAGGCGCAGGCCCAGCTCGACGAGTACTTCCTCCAAGCGCAAGCGGTCATCGACGCAGCGCGTCAGTAGTTACAACATTTCTGGTTATTAAGTCCAAGCCATAGTGGCCCGGACATATTCAGCAATATTTAGGAGCGCTGAAATGAAGCATGTAATCTTGTCCTCGAACTGGCAATTTGGTAACGATCCGTTTGCGGCCTACCGGGTGAATTTGATTTACGGTCGCAATAAACGTGACCGCGAGTTCTTACCGGTCCAGAATGTACTACCCATTATCGTATACAAAGTGTTTGGTGGAGCTTTTGGAAATCAACTATTGTATCAGGGTGCAGACAAAGCTGCGGCTGATAAAGCCAAAGCTGAGTTTGAATCAACGCAACCAGAACCGCAAAAAAGTGACTTGCCATTCTTCGGTTCAATGCAGTCTCGTCGGATTGCCCGCATCGAAGTCGGTCAGGCTGTATTGCCGGAAGGTAAGTTCCGTCTGATTAAAACAAAGGAAAAAGGAACGAATCTGATCGTACCCGGTGAGGATACGACGAATGACGTTCTTTTATTCGTTGGCTGCGATGAAGGCTTCCGGGGTGGCGTGTCGCTTGTCAAAGAAGGAACGACTGGCGAGATAGTGAAAACCTGTCAAGCTGGAAACGCCACAGGCGGGCGAATCGAAGTTATCGTTCGCTTGAAGAAAGGCGAAACGATTGGGTTCTACACGTACGGTCGCCGCACCAACGATGTGTACGTATACACATGGGACGGCGAAAAGGTCGAGAAGAAGTCTTACTCGAAATCTGAGTGGGATTTGGAACAGGAAGTGAAAAAAGCGGAATCTGAGAAGCCTGTGCATACGGAAGAGACAAAAGTTAACGCCGTTAAGGCAGGAGACAAAGTCAAAGTCGGTGGACTTGAAGTTGAGGTTGTTGAATTGACACCCGGATTATTGGGAGTCTCGGCCTTGGCTCATGAACTCATTTTTGCTGACAATGAGCAAAAACTGCTCCCGAACCCGGAAGCGGCAAAGCTCATCAAAGCCAAAATGGTCGAAACCATTGTGGAGTCGGGCGAGGGATTTTCCTTCGTGGATTCTGTCCCTGAACCTGATCCCGAATCTCTGCGTATTCTGCGCGAGTTCTCCGAGAAGTATCCCGGCGTGAAAGTCGTTTCGTCGATGTTGTCTGTTCAGGCATTCCGTAAGGATTTGTCTAAAGTCGTCATCGGCTCAATCACCACACCGGAAACTGCTCGACTCGACAACCCATTGAAACGTATCTTCCGCAACAAGTGGCAGGCGTAGTAATTTTTTCCTCACACCAGTAGGACTAGGTGTATGTCATACATCTCTGGTTTATAAAACGTCCTATTTGTCATGAGACACGTCCGGAAGGAGTAAGAATTTGTTTGTGCCTTTGTCAGCACTTCATTTTCCCTCCTTCTGGACCTCTCTATAAATTTTTCCCACATGCCAACGAGGATTCTTGCATTGGTAGGTCAGACCAATTCAGAAACCTTTTGGCAGGTGGGAGAGATTTAGTATTTTCTCCAAGCACATTTACAAATGCTCCTTTTTTCTATCGTACTTATGGATAACAAATACTTGTTTTCTGTACGTACGATAGAACAATAAAAAGGGAGATAAAAAATGAGAGTTTTCGGGTTTACCGAAGAAAGGGAATTAGTTCCTGTAGATCTCTCACCAACGATAATTGCGGAATACCGAATTCATCCATGGTGGGTTGATCTATTTCAGGATAATCCTATTGTTTTAGAGGTAGGCGGCAGAACGCTGTTCTTTACTCGACTAACGGATATTGTGTTTGTATTTGAACAATCCGAACATTTTCCTTGGCAAATTGGCATTTTAGATGCCGGACAGTGGAAGTGTTTTGATTTGGAGACGGTTGATGTGGGTGGATTTAGTTCTTGGACCTATTTAGAGAATCCTCATGAAAGCATCACGGAATTTAGTGATTGTTTTTCAAGATTCCTAAACCAGAATCCCCACAGATTGCCTATGTTCCAAAAACACAAGTTCAAATTATATCGGGGAGATATTATCTATATTTCCGAAGACGCTAGTGAATTAGAATATAGGATTCGAAGTTTTGCCTATTCCGGAAAATCCATAGAACCCGTACGGCTTCGTGTAGAACTACCAGAAAATTATACTTGGGTGTTTGATGCTTTCAAAGCAAATAGCCCAAGGATAATAGGTGGGTCACTCCGAGATTTTCTTCAGCAGGAATCTTTAAATGACATCGACATAATAGTCGATGAATTGAGATCAGAGGAGATAAAACAACTTTTGGAAGAGCTCGGATGTTCGGAAATTAAAGAACTAACCGAGTTTAATCGTTACGGTCCACTGAGTAAACCTGTATTTGAATTTACTCATAATGATGTTTCGTATCACCTTATTTGTCGTGGAAATTTCTTGGCAAATAACTGGTGGTATGCAAACGATTTTTCGGTGAATCATTTTTATGCTGATTCGCCAACAGAAATTGTAGGGAGTCGGATTGCCTTATGGGATCTGGCTCATCGTCAAGCACGAATTGTCTCACGAATCAATGTGAGTGTTTATTCTGAGTTAGCAGATCGCTGGCCAGAACGTGCTCAGAAACTTGAAACCCGCGGGTATACTATCCTTCCTAATTTTGAATAACTGAGCATATTGCTCAAGGAGAATGAGATGAACGTCATAGGTTGGAATTCCATTGTAGCTCAGCTTGCAGTCTTTTTCGCTGTTCTTAAGCGTCGTCCCAATCACGGGACTCCTTTTAACTTGTTTCTGACGGGCAACCCCGGTACGAACAAGACAGAAGGATCCAAAGATCTAATGAAGTTTTTGGGGTATACAGTAGCAGGTATTGATTGCGCCATCATCGATGATGTATCTGAACTTGCTGGAATAGTTGATCTGAATGCAAATCGTAACTTGGGAGAAAAGAAAATCATTGAAGGAAGTTTGCTCCAATCAGACATACTTGTACTTGATGAGTTTCTGAATACTCGTCCGCATGTCATGCCCCAGTTCCGTCGTTTTCTACAGGGAGAGTTACTTCTTCTTGCAGATCCTGTTCCGATGAAAACTCGGGCAATTATTGCTACGGGTAATTTAACAACAGATATGCAATCTGGACAAGCGAATGATCTGGATAGTCCAACAGCGGACCGCTTTGCACTCATTGTTCATATTCCATCTCTTTTCGAAATGAATCGTTCTCAACAAGAGGCGATTCTGGAAGGAATGGAGTCTGACGGGTTTGCAGTAGAATTTACCCAGGCTCTACAGGCCATCGATGGGCAATATGAAACCATAGAGAAGAAGTATGGCTGGCATGCAACTCGTTTTGTTCTTGCTTTGGGAGATGCTCTGCAAAGTACCCCGTATGCATTTGAAGGTCGACGTGCGAAGTTACTGCGTTCATTCGTAATAGCTGCACTAACACTTTCCTACAACGATAAGCGTTTCGATATGTATGACGTGGTATGGAATATTGTTCGTGATTGCTTGTCCTATCACAAACTGTCTGGTGTGGAGTTGGACGAAACTGTGCTGTTAGCCGCACATCAAGGCGCTATTGCAGTCTTGCAGAACTTGGACATAGAGGCACAGATTGCAATTGAGCAAACGATTTCTGAAAAAATTCATCTAGTAATTCAACATCTAGATGAAATCAGTCCAATTACCAAGCTGGATGTTTTGGTGAATGCGGTTACTGCTGGGGATGATAATGCGTTGAAAATAGCCGTTAAAACCCTCGCAGAAAATCCGCGTTTTTCTACACAACCTCCTGAACTTCTCAAACTCATGCGTGATATATCACTGAGTTATCCCAGTAATGTTCGGTTAACTCCGAAGGAATTGGCTCAGTTTGCCCGAATGAGTAATGAAGAAAAACTTGCCTATGAAATTTGCGCAGGTGATCAGAATGAAGCGAATCGTTTGCTAGTATTCGTAGATACCTATCTGAAACAGTGGGGTATCAAATAAGGAGTGAGAAATGGCAAGTCCAAAATTCTCCCTTCAACGCATAAAGGAAGCTGTTATCTTTAAAACGCACAATACGAAACTGTATAGTGCGTTGAAAACTTTCTTTCGTAGCATGGACATGTCTTGGGGAAATACTGAGACAGCTCATGCTCAAATGCTTGAGGGGAAGCCAATAATCGTATTGGGACAAAAGTTTTTTGATACCCAAGTTCAATCTGAAGAAGAAGCGGCTGAGGTGGTGCTGCATGAAATTATGCATCATCTTTTCCAACATCTTCATCGATTGGAAAAGGGGGAATTAAAAACTCATGACTTCCGTCATGTTCATTTGGCGATGGATGCCATGGTGAATGCGTATCTCCATCAGGAGAATTGTGCTGGTTTTATGGAACGCTATTATGATGACTTAGATGAATATGCGTTCTTGAGGCCAGGAAGTCGTGAATTTAAGCTTACCCAAGGAAAATGGCCTTTTCAGAAAATCCTTCCTGCCTACAAGGTCAGTTATGATCTTTTTCATGAATTTGAGGATTTCTATGTCCGTAAAATTCAACGGTTGGGCGGCACACTGGAAGAAGCGATTGCATTCTTTGAAACGCATTTCCCAAATCCGCCCAAGAAGGATTCACCAAAGCTTTTAGGTAATCCGAAAGGATTAACCACGGGTAAACCAAACGAGATGTCACCGAGCAATGTTTTTGGCAGTAACGAAGCGGAACAAATCCTAAGACAATTGGGGTTAAAACATGCTTCAGAGGAAGCCAAAAATAATTTTGCAGAAGTGATTCGTAAGATCACGACAGTGGTCAAAAAACCCGGGAATGTTCTGTATGGAAGATACCAATCCCGACGGGTGCCTGCGAAACTCTCTAGAAGAGACATCCTTCGTGTAGAACGAGGAATGCTACTCTTTGACCGAACCGAATATCGAACTCAGGAAGTCTGGATTTTCTTTGACGACTCAGGCTCAATGAAGGATTATCGTCAGTTTATCGTTGATCTGGCGAAGACCCTTTCAAGTTTTGCTGTGAAGGTTCATGCCATCGTCTGGGCAGAAGAAATTACGGAATTTCCGTATTCAAAACTCATAAAAGGAGAGTTTCCTAATGTGGGTGGAGGTACCGACGGTGAAGTTGTCGCGAAATATATTCGTGACAATCAAATCGCTCAAGCGGTCATAGTTACGGATAATGTCGCTGGTGGTTTGCAGACCAAGATCGAAGCACAAGTATTTTTGTGTTTAGTTAAGGGGAGTGATACCGAAGGAAGTTTTTCCGATAAACGGAAGGTACCCCATTGCCAAAAATACTGGCTGGAGATCTAAAACTTTCCAAAAATCAACGAACTTGTCAGAATTTGTCTTGTTACTCGAGGAGAGAAATGTTTTATTTAGCTTTGTCAGCTATATTTAACCTCTTTCTCTCCTCAGTAATTTTTTAAATTCTATCGTCGTGCCAATGTATCTCTTAGGACAGGGGAGAGCGTTGGTACAACGATGGGATTTTTTGAAAATCCAAAAAGTTAAGATTGTATGTTGGTCACAGTTAGGGTGTGTCCCTAAGACTATATACGAAGTTTATTTATTCAACTGCAAAGAAGATAGGATGCTGATGACTTCTTGCTGATAATTTTTTTGCACGGGATCATTTACTTGGTACGTGATATCGAGTGCTTGTGAAGATTGGGGATCTTTTTGAATGACGATATGGGTAGAATCTCCTAATCCTTGGATTCCAAAGGTGTACCCTGAATAGGTATTTACGGTCGTGACACTTTTGGCGTGACTGATGGTTGATGTATCATCAGCTGTTAATTGCTTAATCGTGCTATCAACCCAACGTTCCAATGACTGATTTTTTAAATCTATTGCTTCAAAAACAATGAGTACTCCATCAGACAATTCACTTTGGGGACGTTGCATCTCACCTCGTTTATAGATCCGGATGTGGACTGGATCGGTAGTATCGAGATTGTAATTGTCTGGATAGATAAAGGTATATAACCCCTGAGGATCTGTATACGTTTTCCCAGTTGTTCGTAATCTATCGATATCTGATGAGGCGGGGATACTGTCTGCTGGAATTGTCGAAATAGGAGAAGGAGTAATTTCCGAAACAGATGGTTGTGGTGCTGGTTTTTTCACCATAAACATTGCCGCAATAAGAATTACCACCAGTACTATACCTACAATTTTATTCATATTCTCATCATACCAATAATATATAAGAAACAAGTAAGAACGATGGTATAGATCAGGAAGAGAAGTATGTACCCTGAGGTACTGAAATCTTCACTAAAATTCTATATAATATACTTCCCATTTATGCATATTGAAAAAAAAGGAGAACACATGAAAAATACCCCCCCCACTGAGCAACTACTCAGATCTGATTTGCTGGAATTACCAACTCGCGTCGACCAATACCGAGATATAGTGGCAAGTAGTGATTTGGCGGTTGTGACTTTTGTATGTTCTGATTCTCGGGTGAGTTTACCTATCAACCCAGTAGAACTAGAAATGGAAGATGGCACTACGAAAAAAACTGTCTTTGTTGGTATTCCAACAATAGGGGGTGGTCTCCCGAGTCGATCACGTTTTCGCGGTGTTATTCAAGAACTTCAAAACTGGGGTGTATCTGAAGACAAAATCCATATTTTGGCCACTCAACACGGAGATAGTGATGAAATCGAACATTCAGCCACTCACCCCTTTGCCGAATCATCTGAACGGATTACTTGTGGACTCAGAAATTTTTTGAGTGGTCATAAAACCGAACTCACCGAAATTCGTAATATGCTGATTCCCTGGAGTGACGATTATAAACGACGAATGAATGACATCACCAGAGCTCCTGATCGATTGGATTTTTCAGTGCTAGAGAAAGAATGTCCCGATATTTTGGAAAAAATAACTGCTCTGTCTGAATCGACAGGGGAATATGGATTACGAATTCCCCGGAGACTGTTACTTCGTGCAGCCTATCGTAATGAAAATTTTGGTATAGAAGAAAATGGGGAATCAGTCAGAAGAGGTATGGCTGAATACATGCGCCATCCCGAATTTGAATCGTTACGAAAAACGGCTCGAATTGGTTTAGCAGATTACGATCATCAAAAAAAATCTTTAGTCTTTGCCAGAAAATATGCAACCTTGGGTTTTAAAAATTCTACCATGGTATTGCCAGATCTGATTGCCAGAACGGATACTATTCAGAATCCAGAATATGTGGTGGTGTCTCTCGGAAACCAGATGATTCCACTTCATGATGGCGCCTTATTTCCCCATATTGCTGGAGCATTGTCTGCACCAGACAATGCCTTCAAAGCCTGCGCATCAATACCAACGAGTCCAACCATTTTGTGTGCTATGGCAGAATCATCTTATGCAGTCTTGCATCATGTGCATCCTCATGCAGGAGATAAGAATTTTTCGGCACTCAGTGATGTAATCTTTGCCTGTCAAAATACAGCTTTTGTGGATGCCTTACAAACGACTATTACTTCGGCAGAATTTGCCCAAGAATATGCACCAATGTTTCATGAGTTACATAATGGTATTGGGTATGTGGTGAATCTCCATCTCGGAGAAGGCAATGAAGTTCCAACGATGGAAGAAATACACTTTTAAAGATCTGGAGATAGTTATATTTTATATTGAGAATTCTTGTCTACACTGTGGTTTGAAAATACTGGGGATTTTCAATTTGGATGAGTGCCATAATGATGGAGTATTGGGTAAACTTTTCTCTGGTTATTCTTCCTTCGGTAAAAAGGCCAACAATTCCCCCCGGTTGTGTACCGATTTTTTCATGATTGGTAAATCCTAACTTATAGAATGCTTGACTAGCATCTGCCTCGTCACTCAGGACCATTTCGGTGATCTTGGTTGGCCATTCAAAAGCGGGACCGAGTCCTAAATGGATATTTTTCCCATCATAGATAGCACAGGCTCCAACTTCCATAAAACCTGTTTTGGTATACGGGACCTCCATCAGTCCACCTTCTATCCCAAAACTATACACACAGTCTGTAAAAGCATTTTTGGCTCTGGTGATAGCACCATCAATCGTTTCTCTCAAGTTTTTTGGATGACCATATAGATCTACAGGGACATGTATTCCAACAATTTCGGGTGTGGGGAATAATTGGGGATAGAGAGCAACCGCATCTTTGACGGCTTGTATTTTGGTTTGGTTCTGTGAACCCACATGTAGTTTCATCTTCAGGAATTATATCAAACGCGAGATTTCATTATATTTCTTACTCTTATTATGGATACTACATTTTGAAAGGAGTGAAGTACATGAAACACGGTCAACATTTGTTTAGTTTGGTCGTACGTTTAGGCGGTCACTATCATTGGTACTGTACTAAATGTAATTGTACATCTAGTTCAGTTAAAGAGTGGGTTAAATCTTTATATTCTAATTGCAAAAAGTAACTGCAAAGGTTCGATTATTGTAGGGGTTAAAATGAACGATTGTTCTTCGGCGTTGCTCGGGATTATTAAGAAATTTTTATAGAGCAGGCCCTTAGTAACTATGTCGGAGGTATTATTTCCACTAACCTAAGGATTCGCCGGTTTTAGAAGGAACCCAAAGTTCTTTAACTTTATCGGTAGAAAGAACACCTTCCTTTGGGGCAAGTTGCAAAGAGTCAGCATATAAATCTATATGACCATATTTCCAAAGGGGTTGGTTTTGTTCACGAACTCTACGGGACTCATCGATAGAAAGATTATGTTGTTCAGCAAAATCTTTTAGTTCTTGCCAGCTTGATTCATCAGTGGCATATATTTTTATTAAATATGGCCCTTCAGTGGGGAATGTGCCGGGAGGATAGCGTTTTTCCATTATTGCTTTAGGTACTATACCGGACCAATCTTGAAAGGATAATGCCATGAGATGATTATATCAAACCAGAAAATTTGTGATTACCTTCAAAGTTCCAACGTAGCTGTGGGTATGGTCAGAATAAAGAGTTTTTTTGAGGCTGGAAAATGCTGCAGGCTTGGGGGGAATGGTTCGACAGGCTCACCACAAGTCGAACCCGTGAGGGAGTCATCCTTCCAACTCTGGAAACAAAAAAAGATCCCATGCGGGATCATTTTTCGTTTGCAGGCATTGGTAAGCGACCTTCGAACGATTTGGCGTCAAATTGACGAATACTTTATAAGTCGATTGAGAGATTTCACGCAATCTAGTGTAGCTATTATTTAATGAAAGTGAATGTTGAAATAATTTTATTAAATGTTTGTAGGTGACTTTGATTAGTTGTGGTTGTTTCCGCTTCCACAGCAGAAGTTCCATATTTGAAGATTGCAATGGTAATTGCCTGACCTTCTCCGTATCCAGGACCAACTTTTCCAGAAATTTTTACTCCATTAGTTATTTCTTCTGTCAGAACATTTGTTAATCCAGCTTTTGTTGATGACACAGCGTTCTCGTAGTTTGCAAAGCTATCTGACTGTCTTGCGTCAATTGAGACTAAATTACTTTGTGGATTATTTGCATCAGAGAGCAAAACTATATAATTCTTTTGTCTTTCTTCTAAAGTAAGAATATTTGGATATTTGAAAGATAAAATGCTTGACGAATAAGTTTTCCAGTTTGCTGTTTCATCATTTTGTGGAGATCGTGTAGCAATAGGTGTGTCTGTTGGGTTTGTTACAGTATTATTTTGAGGAGTTGCTGTGGATTGCACATTTGAGCTTTGATCTGGGGAGGTTTTATTGCCATTTTGCGTTCCTAAATAATACGCTCCTACTCCTACAACCCCTAAGAGAACTAACCCTCCTAAAATGAACGGTAATAAGCTTTTTGAATTATTTACAGGTACTTGAACAGGTTGAGTTTGAACTGGGTTTTCAGGCGGATTTACTGGTTGGATGGGATCATTAGTATCCATGTAAAATTAGTGTATCAAATAGCGTAACTGATAGAAAGAGTATATAAAGAGTTGGTCAAGAGTATGCAGGCTTGGGGGGAATGGTTCGACAGGCTCACCACAAGTCGAACCCGTGAGGGAGTCATCCTTCCAACTCTGGAAACAAAAAAAGATCCCATGCGGGATCATTTTTCGTTTGCAGGCTTGGGGGGAATCGAACCCACATTGGCGGTTTTGGAGACCGCAGTCCTACCATTGAACGACAAGCCTAAATTATTTAATTTTTAATCTTTTTAGTAATCCAATATATGATGAACCATATTGTTTTAATTTTAACTCTCTTTCCCTCGCTAATTCTTCAGTCTCGTATGCTTCGTAATATATTAACTTTGGTTCATCCATTTTACTAGTTGTTATTGTTTCTTTTCGTAAATGTTGTCCAATTCTTCTTTTCAAATCAGATGAGTATCCAACATACAGTTTTTCTGATTTATCTCTCAGTATGTATATATAGTACATACAATTTGGTTTTGGATCCCGCCTTTCGCGAAAGGCGGGACTACCATTGAACGACAAGCCTAAAACTTTAATCAAAATTTAAAGTCTACGTATTATAACAAAAGAAGGATTAGAGGGTATAGAAGGGATAGAAAGCATAGGAATTAGTAAATATGGCTGAAGCTGGATATAAACAGTTGCTATCCTATAAGTTGGCCGTGATTGCTTTTCAATTGGGATGGGAGTTTGTGCCATTATATTATCCTAAATTTGAAGATGGAAGACAGAGAGATCAGATCAAGCAGGCATTGCGATCTATGAAACAAAATATAGTTGAAGGTGCCAGTGAACGAAGTCTCTCTAGTAAACTCAAGTTGCTAGATGTGGCTAAATCTTCAGGAATGGAAGCTCTGGAAGACTTTGAAGATATTCTCCGTTTGGAAAACTTAGCAAAATGGGACAAATATGACGTCAGATAAACCCTCTCTTTCTTCTATTCCTTCTTCCTCTCTAATGAATGAGGTACTAGATGTAAAAGATGAAAAAGGGGTAATTGAGGCAATTGCCAATTATGAAATAGATCTGATAGTACGAATAGGGTATTTCCTAGACAAACTCATGAATGCCATAGAAGAAAAACATACCACAGAAGGTGGATATAGGGAAAATCTCCTGAAAAAAAGATTGCTGTATAAAAAAAATTATTCTTGAGATTGATGGAGCTATGGTCTGCTGTAGGCAAGTGATAAATTATTTTCCTGAGGTAATCTGGATTGACTGTATAAAAGTATTAAATACTTCTCCGGCGGCCAGCGACATAGACGTCAGTATCTTTTAGGTTGGGTGGGTAAAGATGAGTTTATCTACTGGTGAGCCATCTTTTTGGGAGGCATCGTGATAGAGAGTAGCTGAGGTAGAGCCAATAGCAAAAGGTTCCATTTTATCCTTTGGGAGTGGGACTCGGGGAATATCTTTCTGGCAGACGACCACAATAGTTTCACCATTTTTCTCAGTGTTCACCAGGGTCATCCCACCTGTTCCAATATCTATTTTTTTGAGATTTTCGGGATATTCAAACGAGATACCACAAGCTGAATCAGGGAGCATTTTACTACTTACTTTGGGAGTTGGATCAATATTCTGTTGGGATATTTGTTGGGGCTTTTTACCTATATTTACGACAACGACTAAAGCAGCGAATATTCCTAGAATTACAATTAGGATTAACGTGTTCCTATGCATGAAATTATTCTAGCATTAATGCAGCGGTTAATGAAGTTTGCCCATCTCTTTATGCTCTGTATGTTTTTTACATCCAGGACAATATTTAGAGATTTTCATTTTTTCTGGTGTATTTAGCTTACTGCGTTCGGTAATATAGTTCTGTCTTTTACAAACAGTACATTGAAGTCCGACAGCAATTCGTTGTTCTTTTTTAGCCATAAGATCTCTATTATACCCTAATTCTAGCCGAAGGCCAAGTGGGAGGCTATTCCAGTATTTTATTATCTACGAAGGTTTTTGCCAGGATTTCTGAGAAAAACTTCCTTCCCTCAGGTGAGGTGTGAATATGATCTCCAGCATTAATATAGGAGGGGGTGCCATTACCATCATTTTGGAGGCTGGAATGATAAGCATCTGCCAGAGGAATATGCTGTCCAATTGCGAAACGGGTCGTAGATTCTAGATATCCTTTGATAGTGTTCACTTTTTCGGCCTTTTGGTAGGGGGTAAACGACAAGCCAGCCGCTCCGTCTCCAAAAACTGCTGCATGAGGAGCTATGGTCGCGGCAATGATAATCTTGGCGTTAGGAAGGGTTTGTTTGAGGGTATCTATAATATGAGACAAGGCCATCCAATGTTTATCTATAGCTCCGGTATCAAACGGATAGGGGTTATATCCAAATGATTCAACCACCACCACATCCGGGTGTTGAGTGGCCAAAGCCGGAATATGACGACCTAAATAGTCATAATCATGGGTTATTCGCTCTAGACCATAATCAATATTTGTGGCTCCGACTCCATAGTTAAGCATTGTTGGCTGTAAATCAGGATAATATTGCTTCAGAGCGTTCGAAAGTTCTGGTACATCTGGACCCAGGGTATCAATCATTGAATCACCGAGAAGGGCGATAGTTACCC
>JBGALL010000093.1:0-5741 GCA_044223895.1 Candidatus Woesebacteria bacterium | reverse complement strand
TAGGGAAATCAGGTAAATCCATTGGCGACCATAATTTTACGACAGGAAAGGCAAAGGTATCATGATAGGGATGGAATGAACCAAAGGCGGTGATATCAAATTGATCCACAAGTGGTTCAAAAAATTGCATTTCATAGTTGTTCAAAAAGGTTCCCCTGACTATAGCTACTTTGGGTTTCATATTTTTTTGTATACCCCTATGGTGTATTTCGTTAACAAGAGCATTCGGATAGCAACATGTATACCGAATTTTTTCAGTAACCAAGGGATTCGTTTGGTATGGACCATCATAGCTATCTGAATCAGTCTTTTTTTGCGCTTTACCCGAAGTTTGGACATAAGCGTTGGTGTGCCCAAGATAACATATAGAATAGAACTAACCGTTCCTATATCTACGATATCCTTACGATGAAAAACATGTGAATGAATTACTTTCCACACCCCTGCTTCACCGCAAAATCCATCGTGAAAGGCAATGACTCCACCCTTCACAACCCATGGAGACCAGATTCGATAATCTTCAACCGTATGTTGATAATCATGTAACCCATCGAGGAATAATAACCGGATCGGTTGGTTCCATTCTTTCGCAGCTTTTCTTGAGGTTTCGACCACCGGTTGAACCAAAGACTCTACACCTGCTGTTTGAATATTTTTTTTAAAATCATTAAAGGTCTTTTTGTTAGGAAAGTGTTGCCCTTCTTTTATTATTCCCTCATGTGGATCTATAGCCCAAATTTTTCCAAGTTTTTTAGAAGCATAGAGACCAGACGCTAAGGCAATGGTTGATTTACCTTTATAGCTGCCAATTTCTACTATCTCCCCCTGAGCTGAGACTTTTTTTGCAAGTTCGTACAATAAGATAGCTTCATGGTGTGAAAGCCATCCTTCTACCCTATCCAAGAAGGGATATAATGTTTGTTTCGTGGTTACTTCAGCCATTGGTAGTTATTTTATTGATGACAGAAAAGACTGTCTCACCAAAACTTTGCCAGGTATAGTCATCAGATTTTGCGAGTCCTTTGGCGATAACTATATCACGAAGCTCGGCGTTACTTGTAATTTGCTCCATTCCTTTAGCAAACCCTTGAACATCTTTAGGATCAAATAACATCTCTTCTTCTGGGGCTACTTCCAAAAAGGCACCAGCTTTGGATGCTATTACTGGGCATCCCGAAGCCATTGCTTCTACAACCGGGAGACAAAATCCTTCAGAAATAGAGGCAGTGACAAAAGCAGTTGCTCCACGATAATACATCGGTAACAGATTGTCTGGTACATATCCTAACAAACGAACTGATTCATTAAGTTTACAGTCTTCTATTGTAGTAAGTATCTCTTCATCCAGCCAATAGTCACCACCTATGATGAGTAACAGATATTGTTGCTGCGACTGTTGTAAGAATTCCCTAAATGCCCGTATCAAAGTAGGAATATTTTTACCGGGCTTCAGACTACCAACATGTAAAAAATAAGGAAGATTTCCTTTAAAGAGATCACCTTCTTTGGTAAATCTTTCATCTTTTCCAGGATAGGCTACAGTTACCCGATCCTCGGGAACTTTGAATATCGAACATATATCTGACTTCGATGCTTCTGAGATGGTTATTATATGTTGAGAACGGTGGATAACATTCTCTGTCTGTTTCAGAAGTTTTTGATGTGAATGAGGATATGCATCTGGATAATGGATAAATCCCAAATCATAAATAAATCCAAGATTCTTTTGTAACCCAAATGGTACCGCTTGAGATACACCCAAAAAAAGATCGATAGGATGGATAAAAAGGCTTAGGGGAAGGCGAAGCGCAAACCATCCTTTTCTAGGTCTAAGTATGACATTTTGCATAACCGTTGAAAAAGAGTTCATGAGATTCTCATCTATAGCATCGAAGGAATACAACCTGTATTCATTGTGAAGGTCAATCTTTGATAGCTGCTGAAGGAGATTAACTATAACTCTATAAACCCCAACTTTAAGCCGATCGTCTTTTATACTAAGGGCACCTGAATCAACGCCTATTACCATATATATTCATGAAATACTCTGCTATGACTAAAGTCAAATAGCGTTTCTCTCATCTTGTCTCAATCTTCCAAATCTTCGAATAAAATAATCCCGTATACCCAATAGAGCTCCAAATTCTTTTCTGCTGATATGTTCGTACATTGTTTTCGGGAATCGGATCAATTCATAGATTTTTACAGCCATAGGTGCATTCCGTTCGATAAACAAGAAATGATTTCGTGCTAAATAATATTGGTGATGAAATGATATATTTTTGAATGATGATGATTCTTCATGATCAATACCATTCAGTACTACTGGTTGCAGTGGGAAGCCAATTTTTTTAGCTCGCACACAATATTCAACTTCTTCATAAAAAATGAAATACGGATCATAGAGATAGCCTAATGTATCAATAACTTTTCTATGAACTGCTAAGAAAGACCCTGATAAAAAATCAGGATCTGATTGTTGACCATGGATATAGGTAGTCCAGCGCTTCTTATCCAGATAACGAGGGAATGGTCCTACCAATCCTACAACCGCTTGTTGTAAATAATCACAAAAAGTTTTAACGGTATTGACTGACATCTCCAAATCATCATTTAAAATAACTATCCACTCTGCATTGTGGGCATATGCCCATTTCAAACCTGTGTTTACCCCCCCTGTATAGCCTTTATTTTCGCCATTTTGTATATAGATTACCTGTTTAGGAAATGTTTTTTGTGTTTTATCGAGATAATGTTGTACCGTCTTGGTAGGATCTGGAGTGTTATCTACCAGAACGATACGATAACTGCTAAGAACATCAGACAACGCGAGTATCTTGGGTATAGAAAATAGGTAAGAGATATAAAGGGCATATTGCCTCTGACATATCATATGAGATGTTTTTTCCAGGTCTCAGGGACATCATCATTCATTAATTCTAAATCTATGTATTGAAACGGTTGAGGTCCGACTGATTTCGCCCAGGCAACTGTTTCCTGAATTCCTTTTAGTAATGAAACTGAGGTTGTATATCCAAGGTGTTTTTTTGCTTTATCATTGGTACAGTAGGCATTTACTACCTCCAAAGGCCGTAAGGGAAGATAATGAGGCGTTAGTGATTCGGGAATAGTTGTATTCTGAAACCAGGTGGTAAGAATAGCTTCTGACAATTGATTGATGGTGTATTCCTGATCTGGACCGATATTAAATATTTCTCCATTACAGCTTTCGGATGAGCCTATGGTAACCATATAAGGAATTAAGTCTTGGATATAGGTAAACGCGCGTTTCTGGTTGCCTTTTCCATATATATAAAAAGGCTTATTTTGAAGCAATCTATTTATAAAAATGGCTACCACATTTCTGTATGGATCTCGCATATTTTGTCTCGGTCCATACACATTATGAGGACGGATAATCGAATATTCAAAACCATGAACTTTGGCTAACACCTGAGTGACATCCTCCATTGCAGCCTTAGTAACCCCATACACATCATCAGGTTTCTTCGGCATCTCTTCTGAAAACGGTGGTTTCTGTGATCCATAAACACTCATACTGCTTACCAAGACAACCTTTTTTATATGTTGTTGGATACAGGGAATTAAAGTGTATAAATAGGCAAGATAATTGTTTTCTGAAGCAGAAATAGGAGTAAATTGACTCCGCCCTTCGGTAGCATCAGCAGCTAAATGAAATAATACGTCTGGTTTAATTTTCTTTATATAATCACTGACAGCTTGTTTATCACAAAGATCTATAGGGGTGAATTGAGAAGATGGATTAACGTTGGATTCATATCCTCCTACCAAGTTATCTACACCATAGACCACATCATATTCTTCTATCAAGGCATCAACTAAATGACTTCCAATAAATCCAGCGGCACCGGTTACCAAGGCTTTCATAGGTTCATTATACCTTATTACTCCGAAAGAGCATCGTATGTGCAGCAAAGAAATAAATCGCACTTATGTAAGATGCAAAAAGCAGATGGGCTCGAAATCCTGCCCACCCATCCAGAAATCCTTTTCCTCGCAAGTACCCCCCAAAAAATAAATTTATAAATTCCTTTATTCCTAATATGATTAGTTTGAATGCTGAGTTACTCTTTTTGGTGTACTCTGCCGCATCCATATAAATATAAGGAAGAAAATTTTTAAAATTCGCAAAGGATTGATATTTAGGATTTGTTGGATAATGCAATAAATCTAAAGATATTTCTTTAGTCCTTTGTTGAGGAATTGGCAGTAAGGCATGAACTCCACCTGAATAGAGATATTCCCGCCGTCTACGAAATAGACGTAACTGCCAGTCAGGATAAAACAGTCCATGTTTGAGATAGGTGCCTTTAGAATCAATAAAGGTTTTTCTGCGAAACCAATATCCATCGATCTCATCATTGATGATTAATTGTGGCACCTCTGCTAGTAACGAATCTTCAAACAACTCATCAGTATCTATCGTGAGAATCCAGTCACCCGTGGCTTGTTGTATTCCAATATTTTTAATCTGTGGTAAGTCATTTTGAAATTCATGATCAAACACACGAAGGTTAGAAAGCTTCAAATTCGTGAGCGAACTAATGTCTTTCTTTCCAGTATTAATGATGACAACCTCAGAAAATAATGGATTGGTAATTTGTTTCGATTGAACAACGAATAATTCATCGACATTATGCGTAACGATAACTAATGACACGTTCATGGACCTATTCTCTCATTTTTGTAGAAATACTTCATCGCATGTGTGAATTTGATTATTTTAATGAGTTCTTAATTTGTCTTTTTTATACTCCCTCGGATTAGGAGTATGGTATAAGAAAATTTTATATTGTTGTCATTTCACTACTTGCTTTTGGGAGTTTTTGGAGAGTAGTTGGTTTTGATTTTTTTCAAGATGACTCACTAGTATTTTGGATCTATAAGTATAACTTCGCCCGACTGTATGAGTACTTTAAACACCCCGGTACTCCAATAGAAATTTATCTCCTCTATCCAATCTTCGGTTTGCATTCATTCTATTGGCAAGCTTTCGGTATTAGTTTAAAAATAACCAATGCTATTTTGACTAGCATTTTCTTATATAAATTGACCAATTCAAAGATAGCAGCTTATCTGTCTGGTTTATTTTCTAGTGTGGCAATCGCCGGGATGGATATTATTACTACTCCGTTGTACAACGTTGCTGCAATTGCTGGAATATTTATTCTGGTATCGGTTATTAGTCTACTTAAATTTCTCAGAGGAGAAGAGTCTCATCTATGGAAATTCTTTTTATTCTTATCCACAGCCATATTTATCGACCCGGCCAGAGTTATTCCTATTTTTGGAATACTCCCTTTTTTCTTACTACTGTCCCCTCCATCAAGCCCTAAAAATCAGGCACGACAACTGTTTCAAAGACTTTTTAAAGTGTTAGGAGTATTTGGGCCAATTTTTTTCCTGTGGTGGTATAAACAGTTTTCTTCAGGTTCACAAATAGAAATTTTTATAAAAGGCATGCTCACAAACCCCGAAGTAACCATCATAAAAATGAAATATCTTGGAAATTATTTGGCTACTATAGCGAATCTTTTTTTTGAAATCATCTATGGTCTACATCCTACCCTACCATATTTAGCGACTGCTGAATACGAAAAAAGCTTTGGTCTTGGTGGTTTAGGATTATTTGGAATAGGGATTGTATTGTTCTATCTATTTTTACGTTTTAAAAAGAGATCATTAGGAATTATTAGTTT
>JBGALL010000007.1:0-40631 GCA_044223895.1 Candidatus Woesebacteria bacterium | reverse complement strand
GGTTCAAATAATACGGTATATCCTGATTTCCTCGCTCTATAAGAAAGATCGATATCTTCCCAATAGAACGGATTAAATAATTCATCCATTCCTCCCAGCTTCTCCCAATACTTTTTTCTAAAAGCCCCACTCCCACCTGATACCCACGCCGTATCTGTTTTATCTACGTCACCTCGCCGATGAATAAACATCCCTTTTTGCCACGACGCCTCGCCTCTTCCGCGTAGGACTGTTTTACCTGCCTCAATGCTCTTATCAAGACATCCAACCGCAAAAACATCTGTCGATTCAAAATGATCAAGTAATGGATTGAGAAATCCAACTTCAGGCTCGATATCAGTGTTTAGTAATACAATAATATCCGACTGAGATTCTTGAACACCTCTATTAACTGCACTGGCGAAACCTTCATTCAAGTCTTTTTTTACCAGCTTTATCTTAGGAAATGATGTTTGCAAATATTCTACAGAGTTATCAGTAGAAGCATCATCAACAATGATAATCTCTGCATTTTGAGATCCTTTTATAACTGATGGCAAATGCTTTTCTAGTAAATGTTTACCATTCCAGTTTGGGATAATAATGCTCGCAGATATATTCTTATTCATATTGTAATTGTATTGTGTGATGGCCTTCTGGAACAACCAGACCCATAAAAGCTCCATCAGTTGGATAGAGCTTGGTAGGTTTATCATCGATCCTGGCTTTCCACCCTGGGAAATAACTATTAAGGACGGTCACATATCGTTTAGTAGCTGAATCTGTTTTAAACCTAATAAATGAATTGTCATACTGTTCAAGAGTGATAGTATCATTCGCGCTAATAGAATCACCAAATCCCTCTACATCTCCCTGAACTACTGCACTGTTTCTCACCGAAACACCCGAGAATAGTTTACTAACAGCTTGTTCATAGGTTTGTACTAGATAAACCTGTTCTACAAAATATATTCGCTCTAAAGGATTATTTATTTGATAAAGATAGGTTTCTCCTTCATTCATTACATAATGTAGGTAGTTGTTCTCTAATGGTCCATAACTAAGGACATAAACGATATTAAATAGATCAAAAACAGGAGTGGAATGATTGGTAGGTATAAGAATTCGATTAAATCCAAAGGGTTTTGTTAAATCTGCTTTATTACGATTGTGAGCAGCGATTATCCCTTCAAAATATTTTGAATATAACGGATCATATCCTGATATTGTTTCTATACCATAAAATGCTGAAGCATTAGGCGGAAGTATCCTATCATCTGTTGCCAATACGCGAAAAGGTTTAGGGACAGACTGCAGATAGCTAATAATTTTAGTTGTAGGAAAAAAATAGGAACTATCAGTAAAAGGAGTAAATTTTCTTCCAAATCTAAACAGATCTAGACATACTAAGAGTAAGAGAATAGACAATGATATATTTCTAAAAAGTTTTCTGCGGGAAAGTAATATCATGCTTACCCCGCTGAATAGAATAATCAAAGGATAAATGCTATTGCGAAAGGCTATACCAAAATGATCTTTTATATCTACATTAGAAGAATTTTGCGAATAAAAGAAGGTAATTCCCATCACTAATCCACACAGCAAAAGGAAGACAACAGTCGAAAAAAATATTCTTGTTTGATTTTTACTTTCTCTGTCAGTTATTTCTTGTAATCCAAGGGAAGATAACATAATAAGTGAGTAAACGATTAATACGATTAACCGTGTAGGCTGCAAACTTGAAATAAATGGTAAGTGAAGTATAAATGGTAATTTAGCCACCGGTGTTGGAAGGATAAATAATAGGACTATTACCAGCAATCCAGTCCAAAACTTTTTTTCTGATGATTTGGAGACCACTATTCCAATATAAGAAAAAAATAGTGGAAGAATTCCTATATATCCTACTAATTCGCCGTAGTTCCAAGTGCCCCAATAATTTAATGTTGCTGGGTTTCCAAAAAAATCAGGGATAAGGAACTGAATCAGATGTTGCCATGGCAAAAACCAACCATCCTTATTCACTAAATTTTCTTCTAATGTTCTGCTAGATAGGCTAACTAACTGATACAACTCTTTGAATTGAAAGAGAGCAAGGGCAACAAAGATTCCCAGTGATATTAGGAAATATCCTAAAGCTGAGCTATTTTTCTTTCTGTGTACAATTAATTTTGAGAAAAGATATAAAAACAAACAAATCAAGATATACAAAAATATTTGGACATGACCTGCAAAAAAAGAGAAGGTTATACTAAATCCTAATAGAAGAGACCACAGCATTCTCCGAGAGTTCTCTTCGATGATCTTATCAGCAGCCAGAAGAAAAACAGGAAGCCATATAGCTGTATGAACAATTGTTCCCCATGTTAACCAGGCGATAGAAAATCCAGAAAAACTCCAAGAAATAGCACTCATTAAACAAATTACCGGGCTGATCTTTTTTGAGAATAAATACCAATATAAAAAAATGCCTCCCAAGAGTGGCTGAAGAATAATTAATAATGACCACGCGGTTGAAAAACTAAATAGAAAGAATAAACTATTTAAAGGATACAACACTCCTGATTGAATATTTCCGAGCAATGGGTACCCAGCAAAAGAGTATGGGTTCCAGAGGTAATTAAAAAATTTTTAAAAGGAATACCTCTTGGATAATTACCAGCATATAAATCTCTCCAAGGATGATATAGACCTACTAAGGTATCTGTAGGTGCAGGGATCTTTTTTTCTGCTATCACACTCTGAAAAAAGATTCCTACAAACATAATAAAAATTAATAAGCAAATTGTATGGAGATTTTTGGTATTTAAAAAAAATTTCATATTTAGGTTGTAGAAAACAAACGTTCACAGTTTTTGAAAAAAAACTCTTGATCAAAATCTTTCGAACGCTCCAAGACCTTAGGTTGCATACTTATTCGCATGTCCTTTTCGCTAACAAGTTGATAAGTTTTGGAAGTTAATTCAGTGATCGTCTCCCAAAAAAATCCAGAACTACCATCAACAACAATCTCCTTTTGACCCCCTGCTTTGTAGACTAAAGGTACTGCGCTAGACGCCATTGCTTCGAGAGTGCTTATGCCGAAATGCTCAACTTGTTCCGGATGATCCTGTTCATTCACTCCAAATCCAGCCGCATGCCAATAAATCGGTGAAGTAGCATATAAATGCAATAATCTTTCTCTACTTACATTAGGAAAAAACTCAACTGGGTAACCATGAACTATCTCTTCATATTTTTTTACTTCTTCTATATCGCGATCTAATACTCCTCCTGCAAGAATGAATTTCCAACCTTTCAAGCCTTCATCAACCAGCTTCTTAAAGGCTTCTATTAAAATATCTTGTCGTTTAGTATTCATCCCTTTAGTAAATCTTCCTACAGAAAGAATTTGTTGTTTTTTTTCTTCAGTTGAATACATATCTACTGAAACAGACGGGTACAATACTTCTGCAGAAGATTGAAAGGTAGTATCAATAAATTTTTTCGTAAACTGTGAATTTACAATAAATTTTGTTGATCTCATAGTTTTTAATCGATTGAGTAATGATTGAGTTTTTACCCAAGGGACCGGGAACTGAAAGACAAGATAGGTATTCTTGGCAAAAGATACTGGAATACTTCCGTCACTATAAAACAACAATTTATCCAGTGATTTAGTAACGTGTAATTTCTCGATAAAAGATCCTGATTCAAATACTGGTGGTTGAACAATTAATTTTTCTAGCGACAATCCGAAACGCTCCTGTGCTTTTTTGATCTCTATGACATCGTTTGAAAAATAAATTACTCTTGCATTTTGTCGCAAGAAATATTCAGCCAAAGTGAACATATATTGTTCACCACCACCCAACGTATCATGGTAAGGGTTATAGATGCCTATGGTCATAGATTAATTTTCTCACACTTATGATGATAATAAATCCTAAGGTTACTGCGGAAATTATCAAGGCTATCAAAAATTCCTTTGGTAAATACCAGAATCTGACTGTGCTATCACCTGAAGGAACAGACACCGCTCGAAAAGCATAGTTTGCTCGAAATATTTTCTCTTCTTTTCCGTTTACTGATGCATGCCATCCTGAATCGAAGACATCAGAAATAAATAATAGTTTAGGGCTGCTGGCACTTGTCCGAATTTCTAGATAATTAGGTAGATAGCTTAGGATAGTTACGTTTCCCTCACCTGCCTTTGGTTCGATTTCTGGCTTCTCTTCCAAAACAACAGTAGTTTGTAGATTTGTTTGTTCTGACTCAATGGCTTCCAATATTTCAGTTTTTGATTTGGCTAGTTTATACTCAGAGGCTAATAAGGCTCTGGGAATAGCTTTCGTATTTTCTAGAACTTCATATTTTTCGTCTTGATAAATTGATCGGTATTGAGGGTAATTCCAATGTGGGAATACCCAAACATTTCTTCCATCGCTTTTTCGATAGAGCAAATATTGTGTTCCTAACAGTTCCAACCATCGTTCTGTATATTTCCCTTGTTTATCTAACTGAACCACCGAACGTTGTAGTTCATGAATCGTTCCATCTGCTGCTGCTGAAATAAATTCACCATATCGTTGCTGATATAAGGCATCATACCCCTCCACAGAGGGAATTCCATAGTAGGTATCTAGTTCGTTACCAAATGTCCCATATACTCTTTTTTCTTTTACGGTGTTTTTTAGAAACGATATAACTGGTAGATCTGGATAGATATAAGCTGCTGAATCAAACGGCATCCACTTTGAACTATATCGCACCATCTCTCCTGCAGTGACTACAACTAAGATAGTCAACAATAAGGGTCGCATTCTTTTCAACTTCATACCAACACTTATGGAAAGAACAAATATGACTAGCGAAGCTGTTGGTATAACAGTATTTCTTTTAGCGATAATTAATGACTCTACCGGTAAAAATTTAAATAACAGAATTCCACTCCAGAGGAGTAGAGCAAATCCGATTAATACAACTCCTGTAAGTTTAATTTTTGTTGTATGCTGTGCCAGCCAATCACGTCTTAGTTCATCAACCCCAAATGCTGACAACACTGCCAAAGAAAAGCTCAGGAGAACCACCATCCGAGTTGCGACACTGGTTGATATAACTGGAATATGGAGCTGATATAGCAAGGTATTTAGCGGGGTACTCATCGCCAAAAGTAAACTAATTATTGCCAGCAAAATGAAAATATTTTTTTCTTTCACTCGTGTACTTATCAAGGAGTAAACACTAAAGCATAGGGGTATCACACCGATATAACTCGCCCACTCTGCATATTGTCCAAACCAATCATTTCTGGTTACAGGATTCCCATAAAAATCCGGCGAAAACAGAGTAATGAGATAATTCCAGGGTATCGAGCCACTGGTGAAGCTACTAGCTCGATTTGATTGCAACAACGCAAGAAAGGAAAGCATTAACTGATCCATACACAGAAGAATGCCAGCTATAACAAAAAATACCACGTAGAGTTTCGATCTTCCTCCTCTAACAAATAAACTTATAAATAGTGCGATTGCTACCAACGCATAAAAACTTATTTGATAATGACCGGATAACAGTGAAAAAGCGACAGAAAAGGATATCAGGACTCCACTCCACCAATTTTTTTTCTGATCATAAAGAACAATTCCCGCTAAGGATAATGGCAAAAAGGCTATCGCCCACCCCAAAGTTTCATAGCCCATCCACGTTGTTAAAAACCCACAAAACATGAACCCTAAGCTTCCTACCAAAGATGCCATATCCGAACGCTTTAATAATTTCAGGAAGAGGAACAAACTTAATCCAGCAATTAACGGTTGTAATAGGACACTAAAACTCCAACCATGAATAAACGGCAAGATAAAAAACAATATATTAACTGGTGAAAAGACCGCCGACTGATAGTTACCCGCATGAATCGTTCCAGAAAAGGAATACGGATTCCATAAAGGTATTTGTCCTAATTTCCAACTTTCAACAGTCAACTTTTTCCAAGGAAATAACTGGGTAATGAGATCTGGCATTGCATTATTTTTAATGGGCATACCGTAATAGGCATTCCAGGGAGGGAAAAATGACACCAGATAGGTAGATGGGAACGGTATTAACCCTTTCAAAAAGTAAGGTGAACAAAAAACAAACCAAACTAGAAATAGACATCCAACTGACCAGTATTTTTTCAGAAACTTCATAGGCAAGATTAGGTGGTAGATTTCTGCTGCATCTCCCAAAGTTTGGCGTAAGTAATAAACAAACTAAATCCCTGATACATGCTTTCCATAATTCCTACAGTACCTGCTTTCCAACCTCCCTGTTTGAGGTAAGAATCGTAAAATCCAGTTACCATTACTCGAAATAATCTCCACGGAACAATTAGCGGATGGTGAGCATCAAAACGCAACTTTGCTTCTATTTCTGACCATTCGTTAGTTTTGGTTAACATTTCCTCTAATGATCTATGAGTTTTATGAATTAATAGATGTTGGAGAGTTCCGATAGAACCATTAATTTTTGCTGTCTCGTGAAGATCACCAAACCATCCAAATAACGATGGCTTATAGATTAATCGTATCATGCCATCAGTATACGGCCATAAATGTCCTAAATAATAATTTTTCCGTTTGAGGGTATATGCAACATGGTCAACAGTTGTATCAGGAGTTTTTTTAGTTATTTCGATAATTTCTTTTTGTAATGCAGGACTTATTTCTTCGTCAGTATCTATATATAAAAGCCAATCAGCTTTGGATTTCTTCGCAGCTTCATTTCGCATTTTCGAAAAATCTTTTTCTGGAATAGAGACTGTCTTTGCTCCATTTTCATTGGCTATTTTAACTGTGTTATCAATAGATCCGTTATCAACGACAATCTGTTCATCTGTCCAGGACAAACGTTTCAAAACCTGAAGAATAGTTTGTTGTTCATTTTTCGCTAGAATTATTGCACTTATCATAGAACTTATTTCTTCCATAAATACTGTCTTCCAAATTTCTTAAAAACAGTATCACTGATAGCCTGTTTTTGTCGTGCTGTTCCAGCCAAGACATAACGTAGAGATTCTCGCAACAAAGCAATCTTAGTTCTAAAGGGGGCATATGTTAATCCAAATATTAAACGATTTCTGGTCATGTAATATTGATGAAAATCATTCCCGGGCCGATCAGTTGAACCAGCATTTTTATGCCAAATGATGGATGTAGGAACATATAAGATCTTCCACCCTAAGTTTTTTACTCGGAGGGATAAATCCATATCTTCCAGATAGGCAAAATAGCGGTCATCAAAAACTCCGACAGTTTCTACGCACTTTCTCGTCATCATCATTGAACAACCTGTGGCAAAATCTGTCTCTATAATATCTTCATACTGACCATGATCAACTTCATCTACTCCACGATGTGATCCGTAGACGTTGTTCCAATCAATCATCCCGCCGGCATACCAAATCACTTTTCCTCGTTCTTTATCTTTATACCGAGCATGGTGAAATTCGTATCCCTTCATAAAATAAATTTTAGAACTGGCTATGCCTACCGTTGGATCATCAAAGACATCTACAAGTTCTACTAAAGAGTATTTTTCTACAGTCGTATCGTTATTTAATAACCAAACAAAGTCCGCGTTATTTGCAATAGCTTTGCGGATAGCCTTATTATTTCCTCCTGTAAACCCAGTATTCTCTTTATTGAGGATGAGGTGGACCTGCGGAAATTGTTTCTTAATTTCTTCTGCAGATCCATCAGTTGATCCGTTATCTACGACGAAAATTTCCAGACTAAGATTCTTCTTAATCAATTTTTCCACAGAAGCAAGACAGGCAAGGGTATTTTCCTTACCATTCCAATTTAAAATAATCAATGCTACTTTTTTTTCTAATTCCATAAGCGGGTAACTATTCTGTAATTATACGTATTCTGGAGTTATTTAGCTTGGCTTCATATCCCATGGTAGATTTCATCATAAGTTTATATAACTTTCTCCCTTTATCGAGAGTGATTTTAGTCTGTTTAAGCGTAACCACATTTGTTTCCATTGATTGTTCACTAAACCAAACATCATGTTTATCCGTAGCATTATACAATTTTGAAAAAGCAAAACCATTTGCAGTCGGGATAGACATGTAGGTTTCAAGAACTGCATACTTTATTTGAGGATATAAGCTTGTATCAATGTACGTCTCAACTCCCGGTACAGTTGTATATTCTTTTGAATCAGTCGATCCTATTCCCAAGGGGATAATAAACTCGTGTGTTTCTTGTATTTTCACTGAAGGTTTTGGTGATATCTCGGTATCACTTATTTTGGATTGAATTTTTTCTGAAATCTTTTCTTGACAGTCATCATCACATACTTCCTGTGGCAATTGCACAGGAGATAGGGCTGTGGTTGCAGCTGTGTCACTGGCATGACGAGAAAGGAAAAAAATATTTAAAAAAACGACATTGACGACCAGAAAAAATAATACAGTTAAGATGCCATTTTCAACGATTCGCGACATATTTTCTTTTAAGTTTTATAAGAAGTTTGGTAACTGGATGGTTAGTTTCTTGTAACTGAGATGTCTTTTCCCAATATGAGACCTCTTTATGTGCCCTGGATAGCTCTTTTTGAATATTCGACAAAGGAAGATCTTGATCCTTAAAACCTTCACTTTCCCACACTTTGGCAACAACAACCAAAGAATAAAAAGCTTGCAGCAAGGCTAAGATTAGCCCATGAACACCATCCTTATATCCACGTTGAGAGAAATATACTTTTACAAAATCTCCTACCGGCATACGAAGAGTATCAAACCATTGAAATTTGTAGCCTTTGGACGCAAGATTTTGCATCTCATTATTAGTATAAATAGTGTCAAGTTTTCTGATAAATTGTGAAATTGTTTCGTAGTTATGATGAATATAGGGGTTTTGTAATTCCCCTACAGTTCCAGTAACAGAAATATATTCATGAATATGTTTTCCTGGAAATTTTCCCTGCCCCTTTTTAAATAATCGCAGTTGCTTGTCAGGCCACCAAAGACCATGCTGAATCCACTTTCCAAAAATGATATTTTTCCTAGGAATCCAATACCCTGCATGACTCGACTGGCTACCAATAACTCTTTTTATCTCATCAGCTAGCTCATCTGGAACTTGTTCATCACCATCCAAATTTAAAATCCATTCACTATGTACTTGATCAAAACCATAATTCTTATTTACATTTAACATTGGGTTATTTGCCCTGGTGAAAACGATGGCTCCATGTTGTTTAGCAATCTGCACGGTTAAATCTGTCGATTCATTATCAATGACAATAATTTCATCCACCCATGATACTGATGACAATACTGCCGGCAATTTTTTTTCCTCGTTAAATGCTGAGATGACAACACTGATTGTACTCATAGATTATTTCCCCTTGAATCCATTCAATATATCTACAATATGAGTTTTTTCAAATTTCCACATAATACCAGCATACATTGCCATACCAACACAACCAACTAGTATCAGTAACAGGAAGGACGAAGTAAGATACGGAACACTGATTGCATACCAAATACCCATACACAGAGCTCCTAAAACAGGTATTTTAACATTTTTAATAAAAGCAAAAGGAATATACGATTGCATTACTTTTATTACCATAATCGAAGAAAAAGAAACCAGAACCAGACCGAGAGCAAACCCATTAAATCCAATTGTATAGACTAATGGCACAACGAATACCCAAGTAAGAATAAGCCAGATAATCATAAATATAGTAGTGGTTTTTATTTTCCCCATAGCACTAATACCATTTACTAACGGCGTAGAAAAACTAGCAATAATTGCCGTTATGGTAAGTAAATAAAAGGAATTGAGAGACGGCTCCCATTTCATATATTTAGGAATAAGTAATATAAGGGGTCTGACTAAAAACACAGCACTTATGTATATGGGAAAAACTAATGTAGCGATACCAAAAGTCGTATGTTCAAGACCTTTTCTCAAGACAGCTACGTTATGCTGCATGCGTGAAAAGGCGGGGAAGGTTACGCGGGTTACACTGTCCATTATTGTTCGTAACGGGAGATCAGACAGTTTCTTAGAAAATCCAATATAGCCCATCAAATCAGGCGAAAGAATAGTAGCTAAAAAGACCATCAGTAAATCGTCCTTTGCCATTCCTATAAATGAATTTGCCTGATAGGGTATTCCAAAGGCAAACAATTTCTTTAAGGCCTTGGTATTAATTCCTAAGGTTATTTTCCAGGGAGAGAGATAAAACACAGCAATCAGACCAACCACACTTCGTACCAAGGCTGCTACAACAATACTCATTAAGCCAAACCCCTTTATTGCCAAGACTGTAACCAAAATATTATAGACAAGTGTTTCTAAGATCTGAGGTATAACCAACTTATGAAAGTCTAATTTTCTTTCAAGTAAAATTGCCGGAATGGTTTTAAAAGATGAGATAAAAAAGGAAAGTAACAACCCATGATATAAGAGTAGTCCCTGATCACTGAACCGTAATTTTGCAGATACATAGGGTGTGATAATAAACCCAATACCTACAACAATGAGAGCTAGTATCTGCTGAATGGTAAAGGTTGTGCGCAAATCATCTTGGGTTAAATCTTCTTTTTTTTGAATAAGAGCGCCCGCCAATCCAACATCAGTAAAGTAGTTTAAAATTGCAATAATTGAATTGGCGACACTCAAAATCCCATATTGAGAAAGGCTAAAAAAGGCGGCTTGTACTAACGTAGCAACGAATCCAATGATTTGAATGAGAAAGGTCTGTTGCAGCAAAGATACAACACCGCGTAACGACTTTTGTTTAAGAGTAGATAGTTCAATCAGTTCACTCATGAGGTTGGGTTATACGGGTCCAAGGGCGATCTGCAAACATTCGCCATAATCCTTCTAGATCGCCTTGAGCAGTTTTCATAACCCTGACAGTTGAACCAGGATTATCAATCCAGGTTACTGGCTCTTCATAAATTCTAAAGCCAGCTTTTTCTGCTGTTAACAACATTTCTGTGTCAAAAAACCACTCATTATCTTTTACTAAGGGAATAACTTCATTCACAGTTCTCCGGGTAACTGCTTTAAAACCACATTGTGCATCACTAAAATGAACCCAAAAAAATAATTTAATCAAACTGATATATCCTTTGGAAGTAATTGTTCTTAAAAGGCCGCGTTTAAATACTCGACTACCACGAGCATTCCTGGTGCCAATAGCTAAATCATATCCACGAAGTAATGATCGCACTAAGGGAGGAAAATGTTTAAGATCAGTTGATAAATCGACATCCATGTAGGCTACGATATCGTCTGAGCATTCACTCCATACCTTTTTTACCGCCCTTCCCCTACCTTTTTGCTCCAAGTGGACCGCGAAAACATTTGGGATTGTTTTGGCAAGCTTTTTTGCTACAGATAAGGTACTATCTGTCGAAGCATTATCGGCAATAGTAACTTTCCAAAGAAAATCGTTAAGATTGTTGGTGAGATATTCTGTAAGTGTTTTTACACTATCTGCTAATTCAACTTCTTCGTTATACACCGGAATAACGATATTAACTGACGGTTTTTTTGCCATAATAATAGATTAATAATACCATGCTCATGAGGCTAATGATATTCCCCACTAACCGAGCTGGAGTATCCGTAAACCACATTTCTAAGGTACTAAATTCATTTGGTATAGTAATGACTGGTCTTCCCTTATCCAAGATAATAGGCTGCATTGTACTATTGATCCAAAATTTCCATCCAGGAAAATATGCTTGATTTAAGATAATAGTAGTTTCTTTTTTGGCAATGAATTCTATTTTTTTGTAAGATTCTTTATCAATAATATTTTTATATGTGAATGTATCCTCTGATGGGACGAGTTGAGTTACAATTTTAGAGACATCATGTGGACGTTCAATATCAGGTGGTAAGTATTCATCAGATATTCTGGAAGCTCTAAATTTTATATCTTGTTCTGTTTCAAATTCAGAAGCTTGTCGTTCATAAAGATATTGAGGAGTAAATAATTTTGCATTCATGAGAACAACACCGATAATGCTAAAAATCGTAATACCTAAGCGGAGGGAGTTTTTGGAAACAGTCCCAATAGCCACAGCAGCGAATATCGCTGTACCTGTGACGGTGTAGACTAAAAATCTCCACGGATACTGAATATAACTAAAACCCGGAATAACTTTCCACAGGAAAGCAGAGTATCCGGTCATAAAGAACAATGAAGTTACCACCAGGAGTAAACTAATTATAGAAAGATACAAAAACTTTTTTTGATTTCTATTCATAATGAACCCAACAATTCCCATTATGATAAAAAGCATGTGTATTTTACCGAGAGCAAACGACAAACCATCCGTACAACCTGGAGTAGATCCACCAAATCCCCATGGTGAATATATAAATTGAGAAAGACATACAAAGTGATCAGCTACTTGAGCTGTAGGGCCGATTTGCTGAGAAACTGCTGTATAGCGCATTTCCATAATAGCCGGTAACCAAAAAAAACATGAGAGTGCTAAGCCAGAAAAACAACTGATAGCTACAACAAGAATAGGTTGGAAGGACACTTTTTTTATCAGAGTAATTAATCCCAAAAGAAGAATTGCTACGCAGAAAAAGAAAACAGTGGTAAACCCTAATAACGTATGGGAGAGTATTGTTCCTGCAATACCTATTGTCCCCGATAGAATTGCCCACTGATATTTTTTTCCGACAAAAGTTTGGTAAATACTTGCTACAACAAAGGGAATAAACACCAAAGTCCATAATTCTCCAATTGCTCCCCGTACATACAATTGAACTGCATGATACGGTGCATAGAGGTATAGAATACTGGCAGTAATTGCGGCTAAATTTCCAAATATCTTGGTAATCACTACAAACATAGAAACTCCAGCCAGTAGCATTCCTACCATCATCATTATTTTGGTAGCATCAAGTCCGGAAAGACCTAAAGAATACAACACACCGCCGACATAATATGGAAGTGGTCCGTAAAAATTAAAAATTGGATATCCGTACCCATATCCTAAATCAGAAACCCAACGAACCGGAAACTGACCATTTCGCAAGGCTCGCCCCATAGTTACCACTCGAGCAACTTGTGTATCGTCATGCATAGGGAAATATCCTGAAGATAGTAATGGATTAATTACTGGAATACATAAAACGATTACAACCAAAACCGATAAGAGATAATTTTTCATATATGGTGAAACAATTTTCTTCTTATTGAATATATACCAAATCCAACAAATGACAAAACAGAGATGATATCAGCAATAAATCTAGGGATAGTTTCTCTAAATTCTGCAACTATATGATGGGAACCCTGAGACAAGGGAAATCGTATAAGTCCATTGGGGTTATTATATGATACCTTTACAGGAATATTATTTACCAACACTCCCCATCCGGGATAATAGATAGAATTTATTTGCATGATACTGTCCTCCACTGGTGTTACATCTGCTACAATCCGCTGAGTTGTTTGGGTAGTAAAATTAATTGTTCCTCTCCCTTTTTGGAACCCCATCCGCACTGTAGGACGCTCGGTGGTGACTTCTTTTACCCAAATGGGCATATACTCATTGGCTACTGTTGTCGTAGCTTCATTTGTTGTGTAGTAACCTTCTGGCTGATCAGAATAAATTATGACTTCAGATGCTTGTTTTAATTGCCATCCAGAAAGGATAACTAACCCGAGGATTAGTAAAAATCTTACAGTCTTAGGAACGTGTTGGATCATCATGGCGATCAAATATCCGCTAAATAATAACGAGCCTGATAACATCCGATACGGAAATTGAAATAAACGAGAAAAGCCATCAATTTGCCATACAAATTGTGAAAGAGGTGTTGCAAATATTGTGGTCGCTATATACGCTCCAACGTATGCCCGAGAGAGATTCTTAGGTTTGGCAATTACATACCATAAAAGTGCCAAGAGTCCAGCAATTCCTAACAAAGGTATGAGCGTTCCTTGAACAAAATATTCTTCAGGATGAGATACAACAACTGAATCAAAATATACGAAACTTTTTCGTAGACTGCAGGAAACCAAAAAAAAGTCGCCATCCCGACACCAAAACAGAGAGAGATAATTGCTTGGAGGTCTTTCCGGACTACATATAATCCAACGAAAAAAAGAATAAACAGAAGGGCTACAGAATTGTGACTTATTAATAATAAGAAAAAGGCAGGAGCTAATAATAGATACTTTTTTGATTCGGTAGCATACAGAATGCCTGAAACTACTGCTAATGCTAATACTTCCCCAATAGACCCGCGCTTATAAATATCAAAAAGCAAATAGGGGCCAAATAAAAAATTTAAACTTCCTATAAATGCAGGGATTTCTGATGTACATTTTTTCAACCAAAGATAGGTAAATATTCCACCGGACATGACAGAGCCGATGAAAATAAGCTTTACACTATCCACATAGGAAAGTCCCATAAAATGAAATACAGAGCCTATGTATAGAAATCCTGGATACAAAAAATTAGCTACTGGATATCCATAACTATTATTTAGTCTACCCAAAAATCTAACCGGAAACTGTCCTTCACGAAGACTTTGATAAAACGCAGATAAACGAATAATCATCCAGTTACCATCATCTGTACTTATGAATCCAGGCTTAGCTAAGGGAATAATTACTACTAAGGCAGCAATACATACTGCCATAATCCACGAGGGAGATATATTCAGTCGAGTTTTTTTCATAACTTCTGTTTTTTTTCAGCATTGTTAATATCATTGAGTGTTATTAATGACAATGGAAGATTACGGGCTTCATTTATAGAGAACCACCCGAGTTGGTCACATTTTTCCGGCTCCATAATTGAGGGTATCCCATCAATAACAGTACAAAAATACGTTGGTGAAACCCAATGTTGGCATTCATCAAGAAGGATGTGACTAGTAATACCTACAAGTTCACCAATTTGTATTTTTATACCAAGTTCTTCTCGTATCTCACGATGCAACGCTTCTTCAAAAGTTTCTCCAAATTCTACAGCTCCCCCTGGTATTTCCCATTTACCACGTTCATTCTTAGCATGCTGACTTCGAAGTGCTAATAGGAATTTCTTTTCATTATTTATAATTAATGCACCTACCCCGACACCGATATAATCAATTCCTGGCTTCATATACTCTATTAAAGGCGTAATGTTGGACAACTCTAAATAAGCGGAGTTTTACGCTGGTATTGGTTCCTTTCTGATATTCAGCAATTAATTCTAAAGGCCACCCTCGAGGAATTACTTGAGTTTGATTCAAAATAAAATATGTAGGTTTTTGATTTGCACTGTCAGTTATTTCTATAGGAATATCAGTTGGCAAAGGCCATATTCCTTTTATAAATACGTTAGGATTTTGGACTAAATATATTTCAATAGCATACGGGAACAAACCGAAGGTACCTTCGGTATAAACAGCTATTTTACCCTTCGTCGCTTCCTTGGTCAAAAATTCGATTGACTCTTTTGCACCATAGCCTGCTGGCCAATCATCTATTAATTGACCTCTATCTGAATATGGAATTGGCGCATATGTAGGATTGGTAATGATGAAATATCCGACCCACATGCTTGGTAAAAATACAAAAGCAGTTACTACAAATACATATGATTTCTTCCTAAGTTTTTCAAAGATCGTATCAAATGAGTATGCCCCTAATATAAGTAATGGCATTGCCATAAAGAGTATAAACCGTGGGTATAACACTTTTCCGAAGTAGGCAAGACCAGCTATAGGGAGAAAACAATAAATTAACAAAAGAAAGGAGATGAGCATCCGATCTCTTTTTATTTTTTCAAATTTTAGAACTACAAATATTGATCCAACCGCTAATAAAAAGATTGGCCAAGTCAAATATCCGGTTAGCCAATCAAATAGGCCATGAAGATTTCCTATAAAAAAGGGATATAAGAAATACCAATTTTTAAATGGATGAACAAAGACAAAATCTTTTTGAGCAATCATGTGAAAAAATGGTGATAGACGTAAAACACCATAAACAATCTGAGAAAGGATAAAAGCAACCAAAGCTAATCCGCCCCACTGCCCTAGTTTTTTCCTCCACATTGGTTGCCTAAAGTTAAAAAGAAGTAAGCTAAACGGCAATAAATAGATTGCAATAAAACCGGAAGTTTTATTCAACATTCCTGCTCCGAGCATGAGGCCAAACAACAATGCAATATCGAGACGAATTTTCCTGACGAGTAACACTGCTAAATATAAATTCCATACTGCTAATCCTGCTGATAATGAATCATATATAGCCAAGCGATCATACATAGTACTAAACGGTGAAAGCACGTACAATAAAGCGGTTAAAAAGCTTATTCGTTTTGAATGAAATAATTCGTATGATAAGACAACTAGACCAGTAAGAGTAATCACCCCAGCTCCTACTGATACCATACGACCCGCTACTAAGGGGTCATGAAATAAACGCAGAGTTACCATCATTATCCAGGTAAATAATGGTTGTTTTCCGTCAGTAAGCGAGATAAATCTCCAATTTGCATCCTGGCTGCCTATTTGAGACCAACGAATGTATATTGCCTCATCTGTAAAGATCGGTAAGGCTGTCAAATTAAACAATCTAGTTACAAAATACAGTACTAAAATTGCTAAACCAGCCCAGAGATACCAGCGTTTCATACTATTGTCCTTTTCATACTCAAATTATACCTTATTTACCCTTGTTTTGGCTTCCATAACGGATTTACTTTTAAAATGTAATAGGCAGGAGTACCATCAGGATGATTGATAGTTTTTAATACATCAGTGTTTACTGGGATTTTACAATCAGATTTATTTACAAAAATAATCTCCGGATCCTCTGAAACAGGATTAGCAGAATCTACCCCTAATGGGCATTTCTGATAATAATAAACTACCTTATCAAATTCTAATCCATTTATCTCTTTAGGTGACCCTTTTTGCTGATAAAGAGCAGGATCATAGGCATTGTAGAACAGGTAAAAAATGAAATTATTATTACCTTCAGTAGTCATTACTACTTTTTTGTATTTTTTTTGTAACGAATCTACTTCAGCTATAAGTTCTTTCTGGGCTGCACTTCTATGCCACGGCTCATGCCTGGGTAAGTGATAGAAATAATTATGAGCAAAAGAGACGATACAAAATAAAAATACTGTCACATATAGACCCTTAACAATCATTTTCGTATAGAATTTACATAACGAAAAAATTTCGACTAAACCAAAAGCACAGATCATTAGTAAACCAGGAATCATCAATGATGCCCTTTGGACATTTGGTAAATCTTCATAGGTTAATCCGGCGGGCAACGCTCCAATGACTACCCATACGATAGGTAACAGATAATTATATTTTTTCACTCGTAGCCCATCACTGAGCAGTATCGCACCACCTACTATAAGCAAAGGCAAGTCTACGAGATACAAAACACTCGACCAGGGAACGGAATATCTAACAGGACGACCTGTTGAATTAAACAAGAAATCAGCGTTTAAATGCTGGAAATAAGAGTATAAGAAAATCCTTCCGTAGAAGAGAGCTTTATTATGAAGAATTCTAGTTATTAAGGCATTTTGATGACCATCTTCTCCAATTTGTTGAGTGACTTCAGTATTTCCTCCTGGAATATTGAGAATGCTAATACTCGTTGGACGATTCGCACCTTTTGATAAGAAAAACACCCCAGCTAAAATAATAAAAACACAAATGGAAAATATTCCAATGGTTTTTAGCTTACGCAATGAATATTTTTTAATGTGTGCGAATCCTATGAATACACTAATTAAGAATAAAGGCACAAATAATCTGGCAGAATGATAAAACAAAAAACTGATTGAAAAACTAACTAAACTAAGGAATAAATATTTACCAGTATTTTTCTCCGAACGTAAGTTTTTTAACACAAAAAATGATCCAATTACTATGAAGAACGAGGCGACTACTCCTTCTGAAGTAGCTCGAGAGATGATGATATGCCAGGGGGAAATAGCGAGAAAAAGAGTTGCTAACTGAGCTATCGATTTTTTTTGAAAGACTTCAAGCGTTAGAAAGTACATGGCAATAATCATGAACGATCCAAATAAGGCAGAGGGCAATCTCAAAGACCACTCATTGAGTCCTAGAGCTGCAACAAATGGAATATCCAAATAGTGGTATCCAGCAGGACGAAAATCACCAAATTGATCGATTACCAAAGGAAGAAAGTTACCGTTTTGATCTTTGTGAGTTTTTAACAATGAAAATGCGTTGTATCCTATACTCGCCTCATCGCCATGAATACCTACAGGTATATGACCCAGGTCGTAAAGACGCAAAAAGAGCGCCAAAATAAAAATACTAATTAGTACTATATTCCCTTTCAGGAATTTTAAAATCTTCATAGCAAAAATCGTTGAATAAGGGCAACTCCTATACTAACGAGTATTGATCCCGCCAGCAAATAATTTTGCAACATGGGTACAGGTGGATTGTAGTCGCCGAAATAGAATACCGGCGCATATCGTAATAAGAGTCCTAAACTAACTCCCATAATAAGTGCTGGCAGCTCTTTACGCTCGGGTAGTAAGACTGCAAACGGGACAATCCATAACATATACCATGGCAAGAACTCTCTTCTGAACAAGACAAGAAGTAGTGCTCCTATCAAAAGTATCACAGCTTTTCTGGCTGACCATTTTAAGAGGTACAGGGGTATCAAAAAAATAGTAATAAATTTCGCGGCAACTGATAATCCAAAAAACAGAAAAGAAGATACTCTATCCTTTCGCAAAAAGAGATAAAAAGCGACTAAAGCAAACCCCATCATGACAATATCGTTATGTGCGCTGATAAGTACTTCGATAATAACTAAGGGATTGAAAGCAAAGGCTACCATTCCGAAAGTAGTTAGTTTGGGATGAGTTTTTTCTAATATCTTTTTGATAAAAAACACACTCAGAATATAGAAACCTATCGGAACAATTTTCATCGTCCATAAAGATAATAGTAAACTTCCGAAACTCAACAGATATGGGACTAAGGTTAAACCAATCCACAAGGGAGTATACGCGCTAGGAAGATGCGTCCATCGCATGAATGATAACATAGGATCTACACCTTGCAGATCTAGTGGCTTAATAATATAAGGATTTTGATGATATATAAGAACAGTCTTAGCAGTAAAAATATAATTAAAAATATCATAGGAAAAAGCCGCCGGATACGAAAAAAATAAAACTCCTCCAAAAACACCAATAATCCACCAAACTTTTTTTTCAGAAATAAAGTTTTTTCTGCTGGCCCAGATGCCGAGACTATATATTATGGTCAGTAAACCTAACAACACGACATAGATTACCGTGGCTAAAGGACGTTGATAAAATCCAAGCTGTTGAAAACCTTTTTGAATAGTTTGGAAAATAGTCTGTTCCGACAATGTTAAGCTCAAATCAACTTGGGTAAAACTAAAGAGGAATAGTCCTAATGCAGTAATACAGGTTAATATAAAAAGTAGCTTAAAAAAATATTCTTTGCGCATATGACTGATGGTCAATATAAACCTCGATATGCATTCATTCGTATCGCTATAATATCCATGATCCCCTGAATAGAATCAGTAATTGGATTAACTCTTCTGGTTTCAACATAGTGCCACTCCACCGCAACTTCCTTAATAGAATATCCTTTTCTTTTAGCCACAAAGAGCGTTTCTATATCAAATCCTGCGGTCACCATTGAACCAGAAACTTCATGCATATCACCGTATCGTTTTAACTGTTTGAAAACATCGTAAGCCACCTCTCGTTTGAAGGCTTTAAATCCACATTGAGTGTCTACAATACCTGTAAGTCCTAATACCAAGCTACGCAGGATCATAAAACCTTTAGCCATAAATTTGCGTAATATTGGAGCTCCTTTTCTTTCTTTGCTTCTGGATCCAATAACTACGTCATACCCTTTGAGGAAATACGGCAATAGTTTTTCAATTTGATTAAGAGGTGTTGCTTGATCTAAATCACTAAACAACACAATATCTCCTTTGGCTTTTAACATACCACTAATAACAGTGGCTGCCTTACCTTGATGTGGGTTAAATAATACTTGAAAATGTTTGTTCTCTTTTACAAAATCAGATAATAGTCTTTTGGTCATATCGGTTGATCCATCATCTACAATGATGACTTCCCATGGATACTCTTTGTTTTGAAGATATCTCGCTACTTTATCGAGGGAGCCCAAACGTATATTTTTTTCTTCGTTATATGCCGGGATAACAATGGAAAGTTCTATTGGTTTCATTTACTTTCTTTATAATGCACTAAGCGCACAAGTTTAACAGGGAATACTTCTTTTTCTTCGACTACTTCTGCTCTACCAAAACCAGCGACTTCCCACAATGGATTTCCTAATGGTTGGCAGACAGGGTTTTCGCACATAACGATGAGTTGATCGGTAACTGTTTTACGATCAGGATCTAGCGCAGGTTGTTCGATAGTCACAGGTTTTCTTCCCCAGATTTCAAAAAAATACCGATATGCTTGATCTGAATTTGTAGCGGTAATCAAAGCAAAATTATATGGTTGATTTTGGGTCATATCCAAGGCTGCCTTTGCTATCGTTTTGGTTTGTTCTAATTGTTTATTTGGAGGATACACAAATGGTCTTCCTTGCCAGTTGTAATATATCAAACCTACGACAATAAGAGCTGAGAATACGAACCCCGATTTGGTCATCGAAAGTTGCCAAAAAATAATACTTAACGCCAAAAATGGGAACGCATAAAAAATACCAAAGTAATAGTCATAAATATTCCTCCGATAAAATCCAAACATAAACACCGAAAAGACAAACCATAATAGCAGTATGCAAGCTCCAAACCATTGTTCTGTTGTTAATGGAAATCTTTTTTTCATGAATGCCGTACCCCTGGTAGGGAAATAACGAACATATCGCAGTGAAAGAGTTCCCAGCAAAAGCAATGAGACATAGAGAGATGTTCGAATACTCGCTGTCAAAAGACTAATATATGAGGTTGGAAATCCATTCCATAATTCATAGTTTGGCATTCGGAATAATAATCTTCCATATGAACGAAACATTACATCCCCCATCGTTTCAAAAAATTTTCCTGGAGTAAATCCAGTTTCGTTTCCTGCCAAGAAGAATTTTATTAAAGCCTGAGTGTTCGGAAACTGATGACGAAGCTCAAAAAGTATAAACGGTGAAAATGTGATGACAAAACCAGCTATCCCCACGATCCCTATCGAAAGATACTCTCGTAATTTTTCAAGTAAAGTTTTTTTCTTGGCGGTTAGAAGTAAGATATCTAGTGCCAAAAAAAGTACAGTAAAAATCATTAAAAATGAGAATAAATAATGAAATTGTAACCCTAAACCACAGATCAAGCCTATGAAAAAAATGGAGGTATACTTTTTATCGACAGCAAATTTCCACAAAAAGTAAATTAATAATAAAGAAAAAAATGGTACTAAGTTGGGATTCCAAGATGACCGAGAATAGGCAATGACCAGTGGAGATACTGCATATAACGCTGCGGCCACGATCCCCACAAAGGGATGAAAAAAATCCTTGCCGACACGATATATGAGATATATTGTAGCTATCCCGAATAAGGCTACCATTACTGCTGGGCCAACCGGATCTAGTTTCCAAAGCCACAGAAACGGCGCCATGAAGTAGTAATACATAGGCCCCAAGAAGAATCCACCTACAGATGCCGTAGGACCTAGCAAAACAAAATCATGATCTACAATCAGTCTTTTAACGATCAAGACATCCCTTCCTTCATCCCCTAGGAAGGTAAGATAGTCTCCTATTTTGTATAGACGAAGATACGCGCCAATAATTAAAATAATTCCCAGACTAAGAGAAAGCAGCATCTTTGAAGATATAAATCTCATGAGCGTATTGTACCGTAATTTGGATTTTTTTACTTCTTTTTCCAAATCACCTTAGAATACATAAAGTAGTTGTATATGAGGCCTATTCCCACGCCCAAAATATAGAAAATACGATAAGAAGGTTCACCAAACAAATGAGTTCCGACGAAGACCGAAACAGCCTGAATGATGATTGCGCCTATTGCAGAGAAGTTAAATTGCATCAATTTTGATAACTTTTTCCCTTGTTCTATAGCTTGGTCTTTAAAGGTCCAGGCATTATTTAAGAAAAAATTAGAAATTATTGCAAACTCAGCCCCAATAATACTTCCAACAGCTGGTTTAAGTCCTACAGCATGAACACAGAATTCTAGGATAACTGTGTTAATAACAAAACCTATCCCCCCAACGACTAAAAATTTCTTAAAATTGCCTGTTTTGAGAGAATGAAGGCGTTGTTTGATAACATATTCAAAGACGTTTTTAATATACTCTCCAGGAGCAATTTTAGAATGACCGAAGCGTCGATCGGTAAATTTTATAGGTACTTCGTATACTCGAGCTCCAGCCATAACCGAATTGTGTAAAAAGGCTATTTGAAAGACATACCCTGAATATTTCAACATTTTGTCTTTATTTATTTCGTAATACTTGTTGTAAAACGCCCGATATCCTCCGGTCCAATCATGCAATGAAGGATATCCTAGTCCAAATCTAACAATACTATTTCCAACAATACTAAATATTTTGCGATGGAGTCCCCAATCTTCAGGAATTGCTCCTCCAGGAATATACCGACTACCAACCGCAATATCTGCCCCACCATCGAGAGCTTTTATAAACTTTGGTAAGACTTTAGGATCGTGAGATAAATCAGCATCCATCTGAATTAAGATATCTGCATCTAATTTATCAACTGCGTAGGTCATTCCTCTCAGTAGAGCTCTTCCTAAACCTTCTTTTTTACCACGGAGAACAAAAATGTTTTTGTGTTTTTTCGCGTATTCTTCTACAGCCTCAGCTGTTCCGTCAGGTGAGGTATCATCAACGATCAGATATTTGAAAGAATGATGGTTTAGCGGAGCAAAGGCTTCAGCAGCTTTTTCTAGTAGAACGAGAATGGTATCCCGCTCATTGTATGTGGGCAATATTAATACAACGTTCATACGATGAGGGAATATTATACCCTATTTTGCATGTTCTCGCCAATAATTCAGCAAATCTGTCATTGTCTTTTCGAAGGGAATTTCTGGCTTCCATCCAGTCTTTTGTACAAACTTACTATTATCTCCGATCAACACCATAACATCAGAAGGACGCATACGCGCTGGGTCTTCTTTGATTTCTACTTTAACTTTACTCATCTTAAGCAACATTTGCAAAACATCCCCAATCTTTTCTGCGTTACCAGTACAAATATTATAAACATCTCCTGGATCACAACTATCTACCGAAAGTAAGTATCCACGGACCATATCACGGACATCGGTATAGTCTCTACGAGCATCAAGATTTCCTACTCTGATGATTGGTTCTTGAAGTCCTTTTTCTATTAAGGCGATTTGCTTAGCAAAATTAGATTCTGCAAAGGTATCACCTCGACGTGGACCAGTATGGTTAAAACCACGAGTACGAATAATCTTAATGTCATAAGATTGATGATATTGATATCCAAGATAATCCATAGCTACCTTTGAAACAGCGTATGGAGATAATGGACGAAGTGGGTTGGTTTCTTTGATAGGGATTTCGTTTTCATAGACCATCCCATATTCTTCTGATGAACAAGCTATTTGAATAACTGTATTTGGTGAGGCTTTTCTTACAGCTTCAAATAAATTAGCAGACCCGACGATATTTACATCGAGAGTCACTGCTGGTGAAACCCAAGAGGTTGGTACAAAGGATTGAGCTGCCAAATGGAATATGTAATCCGGCTTTATTCGTTCGATAGCTGCATATAAACTGTGAGAATCCAATAAATCAGCTTCTTCTAAATGGAGTTGGGATTTGATAGCGTCGATGTGTTCCATCTTACTTCGAATTCTAGTGAATCCATACACCTCAAAATCTTTCGCCAACAATAGTTCAGCCATGTGACTTCCAACAAACCCGGCAATTCCTGTTATGAGAGCTTTTTTCTTAGCCATAAACCTCCTAATAATTAATTATTACATTCTTCCAACACCATAATACATATATCCTAATTTCTTTACGGTTTCAGGATCGTATATATTCCTGCCATCAAAGAGTACCCGATTTTTTAGCCCTTTGGCAAGACGGACTAAATCTAGCTGACGGAATTCATTCCACTCAGTGACGACAACCACTGCATCAGCTTCATCTGCAGCAGAATAAGCATCTTTGGCAAACTCTACTGATTTAGGTAATAATGGTTTGGCATTTTCCATGGCAATGGGGTCAAAGGCGGTTACTTTTGCCCCTTTATTGATGAGTTCACTAATTATCGTAATAGAAGGTGCTTCTCTCATGTCATCTGTGTCTGGTTTAAATGATAAACCAAGAACAGCAATACGTTTTCCTTCTAATTTATTATCAAAATGTTTAGCAATTTTTTGGACAAAAAGCTTTTTCATAGACTGATTCAGTTCATCAACTGCGCGGAGAATAGTAAAGTCATAGTCATAGTCTTTTGATAAAGCTATGAGCGCTTTTACATCTTTGGGGAAACAGCTTCCACCATACCCTACACCAGCATACAGGAAACTTCGTCCTAAGCGTCGATCAAGACCAACACCTTCTAAGACTTTCTCAGCATCTGCGCCGACGCGTTCCGATAAAACGGCGATTGCATTTGCAAATGAAATTTTTGTAGAAAGTAATGAGTTTGAAGCATATTTAATCAATTCAGCAGTTTCAACGTTACATAAAACTACTTTTGTGTTGATAGTCTTATGGAGTTCTACCAAGAGATCTCTGGCGCGATCTGAAGTAGTACCAATAATAACTCTGTCTGGATGAAGAGTGTCACTAATAGCCGTACCTTCTCGTAAAAATTCTGGGCATGATGCAATACTAAACGATGCTCCAGAGGATTTAACTTTGTTTAAGATTGCACCAACTTTTTGATTCGTACCAGGTGGCACAGTACTTTTGGTAACTACAACTTTATATCCCACTAAATTTTTACCAATCTCTTCTGCAGCCGCAAAGACGTTGGTTAAATCAGCTTCACCTGAAGGCTTTGGTGGTGTTCCAACAGCAATAAAAATTATTTCTGAAGCAACAACTGCTTCTTTGTAGTCCAGAGTAAATAATAATCTACCAGCATCTACGTTACGTTTTACCAACTCAGATAGACCAGGTTCGTAAAAGGTAGCAATGCCTTTTTTCAGAGTTTCAATTTTCTCTTTGGTTCTTCCTACTACCCAGACTGTGTTACCAAGATCAGCAAATACTGCAGCAGTAACTAATCCTACATATCCGTGACCGATAAAAGAAATTGTCATAGTGTAATAAACTCCTTTAATTTTGTAATACCACTTTTAAAATTGATGGGCGTTATCCCCAATCTAGCTATTTTAGCACTAGAAATTGTTAAATGAAAAGCCCTGGGTGCTCTTCCCTGATAAAATTCAGCTGCAGTAGTTGGTTTTAACAAGCTCAAATCAAAGCCGAATACCTCAGCAATTAGCTTGGCAGAATCATACGAACTAATACCTTCAGGCCCCACGAGATGATAAATACCTGAGGCATTTTGATCCAATAAAAGACGAATCCCATCAGTGATTGTTTCGAGATGAGTTGGTACGAATATCTGGTCTGTAGGAGAGGTGATTTCTTTCCCATCTTTAAAAAGTTGAATTAACCTTCCTGCAAAATCTGGTCGAGGTCCACCAACAGAACCATATGGAAAAGATATTCGTACAATCAATCCATTATTTCCCAGTCGTTCAACTTCTTTTTCACCTCGATATTTTGTTTCCGCGTACCATCCGATTGGTTGTGGAGTATCTTCCTCGGTAAACAACCTATCTCCACCCGGAAATACGAAATCAGTTGAAATGTACAAAAGTTTTTTATTATATTTTATGCAAGCATCAACTAATGTTTTAGTTGCCCCGACATTTACTAACCAGGTAGAACTTTTTTCTCCCAGGCCTTTTTCTTTTTCTGCACCATCTACGTCAGTTTTAGCGGCGAAATGGAGCACCCAAGGAGCATCTGAACCTGACAAATAGCGGTCTACTGTTTCAGCGTTGGTAATATCAACCCCTGTTTCTAAACTGAGGTTTTCAAACTCATGGATTGTCGACAACTTATCGACAAGATATGACCCCACCATTCCTGATAATCCTGTTCCTAAAAGTTTCATAAATTTTTTATTCCAATTCCCTACTTACTTCCATATTGTTGATCATAATAGCGTTGATATTCCCCACTTTTAACTCGTTTCCACCATGATTCATTCTGCTGATACCAATCAATAGTTCCTTTTAACCAGGTATCAAAGTCATGGAGCGGTGACCACCCTAATTCATTTTTTATTTTTGACCAATCGATTGCATATCGACGGTCATGTCCTGGTCGATCTTTGACAAATTCAATCATTGATTCATCTTTACCCATGTAGCCGAGTATTTTTTTGATAATTGTCAAGTTATTTATATCTTCGGTAACACCACCTACACAATATGTCTCACCAACTGTTCCTTTTTGCAGTACTGCATCAATAGCTCGACAATGATCTTCAACATATAACCAATCACGGACATATAAACCATCACCATAAACAGGAACCTTCTTTCCTTCTATGAGATTCGTAATAGCTAAAGGAATGAATTTTTCGGGAAACATGTAGGGGCCATAATTATTTGAACAATTGGTTATAGTTACTGGCAAACCATAGGTATAATAATAGGCACGAACTAAGTGATCAGAACTAGCTTTACTAGCTGAATAGGGACTACGAGGATGATATTGAGTTTTTTCTGAAAAAATAATTTTATCTGCTAAATCCAATGACCCGAATACTTCATCAGTTGAGATATGATGAAATCGTTTAACCTGTTTTTCTCTCGCAGCTTCCAGAACTACTTGTGTACCCAAAACATTTGTTCGTACAAAGGGCGATGGATCGAGAATTGACCGATCCACATGACTTTCTGCGGCAAAGTGGACAACAGTATCACAGTCACTCATAGCTTCGAGCACCGATGGTTTATCACAAATATCACCTTTTATAAAACGATGATGAGGATGGGATTGAAGGTCAGAAAGATTTTCTAAATTTCCCGCGTAGGTTAATAAATCATAGGTAACAACACTATCATTGGGATATTGTTTTAGCCAAAAATGAACAAAATTAGCACCTATAAATCCGGCGCCTCCAGTAACAAATAGTTTCATACACTAAAGCTTACCTTCCATTACCATCTTGGCAACATCGTTATTGGCTCGAAGTAATTCATCATATGATGTGCCTGCATCCACCCACCAATCAATAATTTCACAAAATAAATTTCCTTTATCTTTGTATTTATTATTCAAATCTGTAACTTCTAATTCACCTCTGGCAGAAGCAGATAACGCTTTTATATATTCAAAAACCTGAGTGTCATACATATAAATCCCTGTTTGAGCGATATCAGATTTGGGTTGTTCTGGCTTTTCTTCTATGGAAAGTACTTTCCCATCAGAATCCACTTCCACAACACCATATTGACGGGATTCTGTATCTTTATGAACACCAAATATCATTGCTCCTTCAGTTCTCTGTTCAAACTTTTGAACAGTAGAAGCTAAATCATGCGAAAAAATATTATCACCGAGAAGAACTAATAATTTTTCCCCTTTGACAAAATCTTCTGCAAGAGCGATTGCATCAGCAATACCGCCCTTGGGATTTTGTTGAACTGCATAATACAAGGTGAGTCCAAAATCTTCGCCACCCTTGAGAAGGCCTGCAAATTGTCCACAGGCTTCTGGTGATGACGTAATAAGAACTTCTTTTACTCCTGCTTTTACCATAGCCTCCAATGGATAATAAATCATTGGTTTATTGTAAACAGGAAGAAGATGTTTGTTAGTGACTAATGTTAGAGGGCGAAGTCTGGTTGCCAACCCTCCAGCCAATATGACGCCTTTCATAATTTATACAAAGAGGACAGTATACAGAAGTGCTAAGCCAACTGTTGCGACGAGAACATATTCTACCACAACTTTTGGATATAAGTCATGTTCGATGACGTGATAAATAATTCCCCACATAATATAAGAAAGCGAGGCAATAAACCCAACGATTAACTGAAGATCACTTTTACCTTGCAATAACGAAAACATTAGTAAACTAAATCCTAGAATAATACATAACACCAGTGTATGAAGATTCTTATGATGAATTAATTTTGTTTTCATAGAATAGTTCCATGCAGGATCATGTTAGTACTTATAAGTATAGCAACAAAGAAAAATACATGGGCTACGGTCGATCCGACAGCCCTTACTGTTCTCTTTCTAGCAGCAACCCATAGATCCAAAAGCAAAACTCCCACAATCATTCCTCCAAATAGCATGGTTACATCACGACGAACTGTAGGAACGTCAAATTTAGGTAAGGAAATCACTGAAGCAAAAGGAATCTGGCTAACAGTAGTTTCTGGTTCTCCCTGAGTTGCAGAAGCCACCTCAGGAACGACAACTGGCTTCTTTACCGCTTCAGGAACAACTGGCGCAGCAGCCTGAACTTGGGGAACTATTGACTGATCTGATGCGTCAGATAGTGGTTTTGCATTGGGACGGGTACCAAACATTTGTACCACCAAAGTAGTATCTTCACCTTGAAGTTTTCCGTTTACCACCGCAAAACCTACTTCTTTGTAGGTAGATTTCAAAAGATTGTCACGATGACTAGGCGAAGCCATCCAGGCATTCACAACTCCATCACTATCTTGAAAATTTTTGGCTAAATTTTCTCCTGCAACCGTATATTTGTAACCCGCACCAACAATAAAATCCCAAGGAGTTTTTCCATCTGGTGCGACATGAGCCCAGTAATTCTTACCAAACATATCAGCTGCTTTTCCAGCTGCTGCTTGTGAGAGTTGTTGATTGAGACTTAATGAACCTAATCCTGCGTCTTTTCGTTTTTGATTCGTATCGACTAATAATCGTTCAACTTGGATGTTGGTTGCATAACCGAGAACGTCAGGAAACTTTTGACTTACAGAACGCAGTCCAAAATTAAAAACTGCAAATGCGAGAAGATACATAATCATCGCATCGAGATGAAGCACTTTCGCTCGATGATTATTACTTTCATGAGGAAAAAATAAGTGCGTTAAGGTTTTTTGCAGGCCCATATTATTTATAATAAACACCCACCAATAAAAATTCCAGTGGTTACTCTATATTGAGACAATTTCTGAAGAGAATCAAGAGGAGAGCAGTAGTTTAGCCGTTTAGATTTTTGATGAAAATGTTTCAAGAACATTATTTGTATTCTCTGTTAGGTAGTCAGCATAGGTCTGAGTCCACATTTTTACAATTTCTGATCCATAGGATTTTTCCAAGGATTCTAAAAGTAAAATCCACCTCATGTGATGCAGGTTTTTTTGTAATTGATTTTCTGTATTAGGGATTATCCAAGGATACAGAGGAATTTTCCTCGTATATTCATTCCAAAGTTCTTTGGCAGATATTCCTATTTTTCTCTCCATCTCTTCCAAATGTGAGGTAATAATACGTAATCCTCTTTCTGCATTAGGTTTTATGGATAACAGTTGCTGGCGGTTATAATAATCGATGGCTCCAACGATATGCTTGATATGTAAATATTGAGACGGGGGCAAAAGAACTCGAAATATTAATTCACCATAAAGATTTGCTTCATTAAATAATGAAGAAGGACTTCGTATTTTTTTAACGTGTTCAAAATCGTTGAGGACAACTTCTCCTTCATTAGTGATCAACAATTGTGACAAGGCTTTATAACCGGTCAAATCTCCATGAGTAAAATTCCAATCTTTCATTCTTTCAAAAGCAATTCCAGCTCCACGAAGGATAGATGTTCCTTGGCCTTTAATAAAGGCGTCATAATCGGGTGATTGTGGTTTCTGATAATCTACCATCTGATCCTCAAAAAATTCATAGACCGTTTTCCCATCTATAAAGGGAAGAATTAGATGTAAAGTCTCAAGATTGCTGTTTGCCTGCGTTTCTTTCCAATATCCAAAAGGTACTAAAATGTGATTGTGAATTGGGTCTTCAGAATGATGGTGAAGAGCTGTCTGATAGAAAATAAATTCGTCTTGGGTTTCAAAAAGTTTTTCTTGAGTTGGCGCTGTAATACTTTTGATTGCAAAGACAGAAGTTTCCAGAGGATCAATTATTTGCACCCTTCGAACGGAGGTAAATGATAGATCCTCATTCGTGACAGCCGAATAAACGATATTCCCTTCTATAAATTCTTTCGGAATACTCATAGCGGGGTAGCATACACAACACGGCGTTTCTGATCGAAGCTTCCTTCACAGGTATACATCGTTAATCGATTTTCAGTAGACAACACTGATTCAACGTCGTTCTTAGCTACTGCATGAGATTCACTGACTTCATATATAAAAAGTTTTCCATTTACGTCAACCTCTACTCTATCCCCAGGTTGAACTTTATAAAGATCTCCCCATAAACTAATCCAATCATGAGCATACAAGATGACATTTCCTTGTCCAGGTACTGCTGAGGTTGATAACCAGGCGACACTTTTATCAAATAGTTGCCAATTATTATCTTTTACAATTGCGGCCTGGATAGGTAATCGTTTATTTATCCGGGGAATAAATACGCTAGTCGGCGGCTGTTTGGTCTTTACTACTTCTGTGGAAACTATTTCCGCTGGTGATACTATAACGGATTCTTCAGATCTAGGTTGTATAAAAAGATTAGAAATTTTGTAAATTGCAAAAACAGACAGACCAACAAAAAGAGGAATAATGTACGTATAAGGAATTGACGATGGAGAGGTTTTTTTAAGTAGTTTCATACTATACACAAGTCATATCCTCGGTAATAGTAATTATAATACTTAACTATTTGCTCGTTTGAGAATGATGTAGGAGATTGCAGCGGCAAGGACCGACATAGCCACTGCGATACTATTTTGAAGACTTCCGGTTGCTCCTAAAACATCAGTTGTTGCACCCAATACTTCTCCACCACCGATGGAGGTTGATGTGCCGAGAACTTGACCACCAGTTGACCCATCACCAGAACCATCTCCTGGCATACAGTCATTTACTGCTCGAACTTGGAAATAATAGGTTGCATTTGGATCTAATCCCCCAATAACGAAAGAGGTTACATTTCCAGTAGAAGGAACACCAAATTGATAATTGCCTTTACTAGTTCCATAAGAAATCGAATAGGTAGTTGCCGGTGAAACAGCTGACCAAGTCAATTTGACTGTTGACCCACTGGTACGCTCCACAGAATTTATAGACGGTGTCCCTGGTTTAGTAGCAGTACATTGAGAGGAAGAGGTACTAGATGAATTAGAGGTATTAGACGAATTAGATGAACTTGACGTTGGTGTTGGGGTAGGAGCTGGATCCTGAGTTTGAGTTGGGGTTGGACTTGGAGTTGTTTCTCCTCCAGTATTGCCTCCATCACATGGTTCAGCATTGATAGCTTTTACACCATCGACATCATAAGCATCAGCAGTGTCATCAGAAAAATCATTTGTATTGCTTTGATCAGTAATCTTTACATAATTGACACAAGCCACATCAGGCATAGATACCTGTCCATCTTGAACTACAGTCCCTGCAGAGGTCCAAGTAGAACCATCTTGAGAGACCTCTACGTTGGCTTTTTCCTGAGGATACCCTTGGTTTGTTGCTTCTACAACAATAATTCCATCACGAACTCCATTATCAAATTTCAAGACAATTGATCCACCAAATCCTAATGAGAAAAAGTGTTCATCTGTGGTATCACCTTCGGCTTCACCAACAGCGGCTTGAGGATTACTACGATTGGCTGGTACTGGTTGACCATTTTTCATGGTTCCTTGATTTGAAGATACTACTTGGTCTGCCCATGGACCTGATCCATCGGGACTTGCAGCAAGAATAAACGTTGGAGCGACTAACAATGAGACAATAAGTGAAGAAACGGACAAGATTTTTTTATTCATATTTGAGCCTTATAATTAATTATATAAGTCATTATACATGAAACGATTTACTTTGTCCAGTCAGCAAAAACCACCATTTTAGCCTCTAAATTAGAGATTAGCTCATCAAATTGATCTATTCCTTATATATATGAGAGTAACTAAAAATATCAGAAAGAACAGTGGAATTATTACAATTCCCGGAACTGAAATACCTTTTGGGGGAAGTGACGATGGTGGCGGACTGTTACTAGCGTTCGGATTATGAACTACTCCTATAGCGGCATCACTAATAAATCCATTCGCATCTTTGGTTCGTAACATGACCATAACCGAAGCCGGAGCAGATTGATAGGTATGTGTCGCTGTCTGACCATTAACCACAAAACCATCACCAAAATCCCACTGATAGGACATAATCTTTGCGCTACCACTTTGCGTGGCTGTCCCCTTTACTGCCAGAGGCTTGCTTAAATCTTGTTCTAACCAGTCACCCCTCACATCCTTTCCATCAAAACCATTGGCCTCTATCTGTAGTTTTGGAAGGCTATACTCTCGTGTATCAACTATGTGCAACATTACAGACTGGATAACTTGAGGCTCTGCGTTTGCTTCAAATGACCGGGTATCAGCTTTTATACTTAAAACATAGGATCCCTGTTTCTCATAGCTGTGAGTATTATGCTGACCAACTCCTGTAGTTCCGTCACCAAAATTCCAATCAAATTTAGTTTTATTGATAACTTCGAGAGGTACTACTTTTGATAACTGATCGATATCAAAGGCAAATTCAATAGGTGTATGAGTGAGATACATTTCTGGAGCCATATCCTGAGGAAATGGAGTAATAGCAATATAGGAACCTTCGGGAATGGCATAAAAATTCGAAAACACTCCATTAATACGGAAAAACGGCGGTTGCCCGACAGTATGAGCCTGTACCAATCCTGGAACACTAAGAATATATACACAAAGAATCGTGAGTAAGAATTTTTTTAGCACCGCGGTATTGTACCACTGTCTCGATAGAATAGTCTGAAAATATTTGTTTCGTCATCCTGAGCGCTTTTTTAAGTTACATATCCCAAACTCTGAGATACTTCACGACGTTCAGGATGACAGAATACAAATTCTCTTCAGTTTTGTTTAATTACAGCTATTTTTTCCTCGAAAAATATAAAGCCATACTAGAAAGTGCCACCGAGACGAGACTCAGCATCATAGGGACACTTCGTTGACTTGATTCAGTCTCTACTGAAGTAGTTTTGACGTCAGTAGATTTAGCTAAATCATTTACCACTTTGGTAACTGAATATGGTCCAGAATCTTCATTCTCATTGTCGCTCTTTTCCTCAGAGGGTAAACGATCCCAGGAAACAACAGTGCCATCCTGATAGGTTTGATATGCTTTCCATTGCAGTTCAGTTGCCGCGGCCGGTACCTGAGCGCTAAATGCAAATTCATCCCGTTGACCCGTTGGAATTGTACCCCCTTTCCAGTCTATTTCCGTAACAACTGCCCCTTCTCCCTCACCAGTTTTCTTAACTTCGATGGTCCATCCCGGTTTCACGTTTGGCATGACATATTTTAAACCAGCTGGGATAACTAATCGCAAACTGCTCGTAGGTTGATCCCTTTCCACCGGAACCTGCATAACAAAAGTTTGCCAGGCAGCTATTTTTGCTGTATCGGGTTTGACCACAACATGAGCGAATACCCGAGAAAATGGAACCATTAAAACTACTCCAACTGGCAGCACAGTACCAATAAATTTTTTTATTTTCATAAAATCTCCTTATAAATATATTTTTGGGTTTGAAGGCAATGCCCAATGTTATGGAGATCGGTTGCGAATGGGTGAGGGCCAGGAGTAAGGAAATGATTCAGGAGTTTCAAAATGAATTGTAGTAAACCTACTAATAACAGGTTGGAGATCCAGTTGATGAGGTAAGATCATTTGCTGAGGTAAACAACAACTATGTTGCCCCCGGGAATGATCATGACTATGTAATTCTTTCGCTTCTAAGACAATAGGAAAGAGATGAATGAATAACAAGCTTACTGCAAAGACGGCCAGATATTTCTTTTTTCCCTTTACCAAAAATATTCCAACTATAACGACACTTATAAATACACCTACAATAATAGGCAAAGGAATCGTGGAATGATTCATTTCCGGTACTTGAGGAGATATTTCTTTATCTACCCGTATCAGATAATTAAGATGGAACTCCTGAAACTGACCTGGTTGTTTTGGCTTTCCAACAATCTCTAAGGTATAGATATCTTTTTCTGGAAATGTAAACGCTAGATGAACCGTAGAATCAGTGTTAGCTTGGGTAAAAAGTGATTCTGACAGAATAGTCTTTCCTGAACGTACAAGGCTGTAGGTACAATCACAGTGTACAGAACTAAATTGTGAACTTTTATCTTTCAATTCAACAACAATTGAAGTATTTTGACCGGCTACCGGGTCATCATCTGGGGCAATATGAAGAACTCCCCCAATATTTCCATCTACCTCTAATACATGCGCGGATACTATTTTTGGGAAAAGAAGTAATCCAAATAGAAACAGAAGAACAATAGTTTTTTTTAAAAAATTCATACGAATGATCATTCTATACGAACAGTAAACTCAGGCACAATGATTGCCTCATCAGGGTGAAATTCAACAAATACTTTGTATATTCCGGGTGTAATAGATCCATAGACACCCATGGGAAGAAAAGCAACGTTAGGTCCACCTAATGTTTTTGTGCCAGGTGATAGGACATCGATAGGATGAACATGAATATATTCAAATGTCTGGGCATTGATCAGTACTAAATGTCCATAGGCATTCAAATACGGCTTCAATGTTTTTACTTCTTCATGACTCTGCGACCTGCTTATATTAAAAATGAATTGATCTTTTCCTTTGGAAATATCTGCAAATTTTAATGACTCTGGATGTGAGAAGGAAACTGTATACCCGTTTATCTCCTTAACTGTGTCATAAGATTCAGAAAGGACTGGGGGAATACTCGTACTGTTTCCAACCGATATACTAAAAGCAAATTGCTGTTCTCGAGCGCCAAATGGTTGAAAATCTGCATACAAGCGATACATACCATCATGTGGAAAAGAATAATTAAGTGAATACCCTTTTTCAGCTTCCAGTTGGGGATGAAGATGTTGGAAATACTCCAGGTTATTGTCGACAATGATGAGATGCATAGGTTTTTCATAGGGTGTTTGAAGAAACAGGATTTCATTCCCATTAGCAGCGTCAGCAATTCGAAATGATAATGGAACTATCTTGTTTGACTCAATCACATCTGGATGTAAAAAACTAACTGAGTATCTTTTACTTGGATCCCCCTGCATTCCAGGCATATAGACTTTTAGAGCAGGACTCATATCCATAGAACTATCTTCACGATTTTGTGAATGGTCACTGTGCATACCAATTGGAGTATTTTTGCTCCCAGGTAAAGACAGATATAGAAATAGAGCAGCAGATAGAGCAATAATACTGATGGTGACTGGTCCTGTACGAATTTCCAGATTGTATCGTTGATTCATCCAAGCATCTATTCGCAATGCCTCTAAAACAAGGAGAAAACATAAACAGAGAAAGAATACCGTGGGAATAACTCCTGAAAGATCAACAAAATGTGAACCGAGCATTAGTAGATGTAGTAGAAGTAAAAACCCTGATACATAAATTAAACGGTGTAATAATTTCCACTTGGTAAAAGTCATAAATTTAATCATTCGATCGGATGATGTTACCGTCATCAGAAACAACATAATCAGCGCGGAAAAACTTACTCCAATTCCCAACACAAATCGCGAAGATAAATACGGTAATCCTTCAAAGCCACCGAGTTGACGAAAGAAAGCGTTCAATCCATGAAGACATCCAAAATAAAAAACTGATACCCCGAGCGCCCGTCTGGCTTTTAAATATTTTCCTCTGAATGGGAGTCGTTTCCATACAAAACACAATGGTCCAGCTAATAACGTAAGGTATAGGTAAATAATCGATGTGAATCCAAATAATTGGGTAATACGGATATTCTGTAAAGATCCAACGGGATAGGTAAAGATTGCCCACTGATAGATACCAATTGATAGCAATATACTAAAACTCAGAATCCAAAAACGAATATTTGATAGTAGTTTGCTGCCCATATACAAATTATCCCGAGATATCTCGGGATAATTGTACCATTTTAGATGACAGGACTAACTTATAAGGTCTGTCCGCAACCACTTTGTGGATCAGAGACACTACCACCATTTCCCCCAATCGTGACACTGATATCCCCACCGCCACAACAACATGGGTTAACAACAACATTTGAACCACTTTCTACCTTTGCTTTGTTGGTTGTTTTAGCTTTTCCTGTCTTTATAGTGTTGTTACTACCAGTAGTTTTCTTAACTTTGTTATTACCACTTATCGCGGTACTACTTTGAGCGTTAACCACTGAGGTAGTGTTTGATTGTGTCACTACACAATCATTTTTCTGGTTGATAATAACGGTGGTGTCGCCTCCTCCACCCTGTTGTGGTTTGCAGGAGTTTCCAGTTAACTTTACTCCATCGACATCATAGCCATCGGCAGTTCCATCAGTAAAATTATCTTTATTACTGACATCAGTTACCCTGACGTATTTCACACAGACACTTTGAGGCACATGTACTTCTCCGTCTTGAGTTATAGTTCCGGCAGAAACCCAGGTTGTACCATTTTCGGATACTTCAACATTTGCTTTTTCTTCTGGATACCCGAGATTAGTTGCTTCGACAACAATTGCTCCACCCGATTGAGTATTATCGAATTTCAAAACCAGAGATCCACCAAATCCAAGTGAGTAGAAATGACCATCAACCGTATCATTTTCGGCAACTCCTAAGGTCGATGATGAATTACTTCGAATAGCTGGTACTGGAGAATTATCTTTTCTCAAACCTTGAGTGGCTGAGGTTACACTATCTGCCCACGGACCTGAACCATCTGGAGAGGCAGCCATAACCGCAGGGACCATAAATAACGAACAAAGGACAGAAGACAGAACACCAAGAACAGGTTTGGTTGAGCAGTTTATATTCATATCCTCTTTTTATAACGAGCCGATAAAAAGGTTTCAAGAGGGAATTATTAAAAGAATATTAAATCGTTTTTATTCCCACAGATTTGGGAATTGATCAGTCAGAAGCGCTGTGCCAAACCACGCCCAATTTTGGCGGAAGTAGTTATCCCCTTGCCCCCAACCTCCTTCGAATGGCCGATATTCATTTTCAAAGCGTTCTGTGAAGACATCGTTGGTTAAAGAATTGTCAGTAGCAAATAATACGGAGGCAGCACCTACTGCTGTAGCAGTATCAGGAAAATCTAATTGAGCCTTTCCATCTGTGTATGATACAGCTGGGAATGAATGATTCTTTTGCCATTGTTCTTCAAAAACAGGGGCTGTGTATAATAGGAAATCTTCACCTTGCTTGTCACCATACCACACCACATCCTGGGCCACACGGAAATAAGTACGAAACGCATCATACCCATATAATTTTGCATTTTGAGTTGTATAGGAATCTGCAGGAAGAATAGAACCATCTTTGCCAACAATTATCCAATCTGGAACAAGTTTTCCTTTCCCATAAACATTTGAATGAGCAATCGAACTGAGGGTTTTGTAGGTATCACTTACTAAATTAAGCCACGGATGTTCCTTATCTATTTCTGCGAAGATACGGTACCAAGCTGGAGACATATAGGAAGGATTAACTAATATTCCTGTTTCTCGCTCTGAATGAGTATTTGCTCCTAAAATAAAACTACCATGTTGAAAGACGACTTCTTTTTTCCAGATATCACTGATAATCCGTTGGGCTTCATCTCTGTAGGCTGGGATATTCCATACTCTAGAAGCTAAGGCAAGTGAAGCTGCGATATCTAAATCGGCGTCTGTTGCACTTTCCTTATCCGCTATAGCTCCGTTTTTATAGACCCAGGCAAATAAATGATCATCAGTTCTAACCTGCATGTTCTTCTGAGTCCATTCCCAGACATCCGTGAATGTTTTTTGATCCCCCATATACACAGCTCTCAACATGGCATACGCCTGACCTTCCGAGGTAGTATTTTTGTTTTGTGGATCGTTAACCTGCCCTTTAGAAATAAATCGGGATTTATACGTTTTCCAGGCTTCGGCAAGTTTGCCTGTTTTTGGAACTATAATATGTTCAGGATTTACTTTGTAAATAATCGACCAATCACCATTCGTCGAACGATATTTCGTAAGATCCATATAGGTTTCTTTTGACGGGCCAAATTGTTCAACTTTATCACTATTTTTAATCGCACTTCGCAAAATTCGATCTGGTTGCAAATTTGATTCTAAGGTGCGAAACATTTCATGACTGGCAATGACATAGTTGATTGATCGCCAATCATCGCGAACTTTTTCAGCAATCTCCGGATCACTCCAAAGTTTCCAAAACCACTCAGCATTGGTGTACCCTTTTTCCCAGTAGTCAACCAAGGCAAAGGCATCAATTGCCATGGTCGTATTTTTGGGGAAATTGGAGGTGGCATACAAAAATCCTGCAAACTGATTGGTAGTCTCATCTTTTGTATACTGGTTGGGTGATCGCACGATAAATAATCCAGCGATAATTACCGCGGTAACCATAGAAAGGGTGACATATGGTTTTCGTTGTCTACCACTGGCAAAATAAATACCGTAATCTAGGAGAATTCCAATATTTAGCGCTAGAATTGGAATCAACGGTACTACATAAAAATCTATTACCAGACCACCTCGTAATAAGAATACCCAAAAGAAAATTCCCAAAAACGCAGGGATACGAAAATATAAATATTTAAACGACAAACCTGCAGTAATCAACGAGGCGATAGCCCCGACGATTATTAAAATATAATCTTTTTGTAGCCATTGAGAAAATGACACCATAAAGTCACTACTAGAATTAAAAAAAGCTACACCTTTACCCCGAGAGAGTTGATCGTGAAGTGTCTGAACAAGACTTACATGAGGTGGTTGCCCAGCAGTTGCCGGTAATAATTCGTTATTATAAAAAGCAAAAAGCAAGTAAAGAGAAACGACAAAAAAGGCGATTATTGCCCACAACGAAATCGCAAAGGACTTATGATGAGGATGGGCAAATCGGACAATTGCATAAAACAAAACGGGAGCAAAAAACACAGCATTTTCCTTGGTAAGGACAGCTATTCCAAAACACAAAGCTGAAAAGATGATCCTAACTAATGTCAATCTTTTTGGTAATAACAACCAGAAGGAAAACAAAATCCACAAAATCATCATATTATCCAGTAACACCCGGCGTTGAAAATAGACCGCTAAGGGAGATAATGAAAAAATTAATGAGGCGAATACACCTGCCCATGGTTGCTTGGTAAGACGCTTACCAATGTCATACAGAAAAAATGTAGACAACACATGAACAAGTAGCATAAATACCCGTCCAGAATAGATAGAATAGCCAAAGGTGAAAAATCCCCCGGTAAATACATACCAGAGAGACAATAGCATCCATCCCGCCGGCGCGTGATCATACCAATAGGTATACGGCGCTAGTTTTCCAAATTTTAGTAATGACCAAGCCTGTGAGATATAGGTTCCTTCATCATTTTCAAAATAGGGAAAATGGAACATGTTATATCCATGGGCAACACCCGCAATTATCAAAATTGTTCCCAATAATAGAATTGACCAATGATTTTTAATAAATTTCATATACGATGAGCATTCACATGTTTCGTTTTTTCCCACGCGGATTGACTAAATAGGAATCGAAATAAAGCCCGAAAGGCGCTAATTCCTAATAACGCCTGGTATGGGAAAAAAGATCCCATGATAATAATTGGAACAAAGGGCGAGAATTTTTTTTCGAATTTTTTTGAAAATTCCCACATGCCAATACACATAACGGCAAATTGAATTGTCAGTAAATACATAGGAATATTGGCAAATAACGCTAATCCTACGGGAACTTTTTGGGTTAATGAAATATACAGAGATAGTGGAACATACAGAAATACTAGTCCCTGTGCCACAGGCCATAAGAGAATATATAAAACAAAAATTTGCTCCATAATTTTTAACTTTCTCCATTCCCCTTTTTTCCAAATTTGTAAAAATCCCTGATTCCAACGAGTTCGTTGACGGATAAAACCTCCAATAGAAATTGGAGTTTCTTCTTGAGTTACATGTAACTCATCATAAATAACTTTAATTTTTACTCCTTCGACACTGAGTCGTATTCCAATATCTGCATCTTCAGTTAAGCAGTCTTCATCCCACCCACCGATATGTTCTAATACATTTCGTTTGAAAAACACGGTGTTTCCTCCCAAAGGAATCAGGCCAACATGCGAGAAAAATTGTAAAAATGATTTAAACCAAAAAAAATATTCCAAAACATTTAGCAAACTAAACCATCGAGACTGATAGTTCATGAGTTGTACTCCTGACTGAACAACACTAGCATCGCTGGTCTTAAACACCGTATTTACGATTGAAAGAATATTTTTGTGAGGTTCATCCTCTGCATCAAATACCGCCACAACTTCATTTGAGGCATTCTTTAAACCAATAT